>PBSM01000132.1 GCA_002726245.1 Planctomycetaceae bacterium
AGCCCCATCTTCACTCCCGCCGACGCGCCGATTATCCTCGTAAAAAACGAGTCAGAGGAGTTTCCGTACATCGTCTAGTTAGAGAACCAACGACAAACGTACCCTTCACGATCATCGACTTGCGTGGTATCAAGTTGGAAACTCCGTGAATCAAACGAGGTGCGTGCGTGTACAACAAGCATGCTTTGATCAACCTAATCAAAGAGCTGGCCCTTGAGTTCGGCGATTTTACTTTGGCATCCGGCAAGAAGGCGTCGTTCTATCTCGATTGCCGCAAAGTGACGCTGCATCCGCGGGGGGCTAACCTGATCGCTGCCGGGATTCTCGAACTTCTAGGCGATGACCTGCCGGATGCTATTGGCGGGATGGCGATCGGCGCTGACCCGATTACGGCGGCCGTCATCACGTTAGCGGGTCAGCAAGATAGGCCATTGAAGGGGTTCATCGTCCGTAAAGAATCCAAGACGCACGGGAAAGGTCGTGATGTCGAGGGACCGGTCGAGAGCGGTCAGACCGCTGTTATCGTCGAAGATACTACGACGACTGGCGGCAGTTCGCTCAAGGCGATCGAGAAAGCCGAGGCGTCTGGCTTGAAAGTCCAAGGTGTCATTTCGGTCGTCGATCGGCTTTCAGGGGCAGCGGAGATCTTCGCCGAGCGCGGTTATCCGCTGCGATCCTTGCTTACGATTCGCGACTTCGGAATCGAGCCAGAATAGGTCAGTAGCCCCGACCGACCGATCGCTCAAGCAGAAGTTCTGTGCGCGTTCTGTCGATAGGGAGAATGGACTGATTCTCCCTCTGGCAGACCTGCGATCGATGGAAAGCTCGCTTCACAAGCAGTTGAAGGCACTCTACGCCGACCATGGTGCCAGCGTGGAGCACAAACTGGGTCGCTTTCGCATTGACGTCGTTAGCGATGGCGAGCTAATCGAGATCCAACACGGCTCGCTAGCAGCGCTTCGCGACAAAGTCGCGAAGCTCACGCCCGACCACAAGATGCTCGTTGTGAAGCCGATCGTCGTCCGCAAGCGGCTAATCAAGCGGCGTTGCCAGGACGGACCCATCGTCGATCGGAGACTGAGCCCTAAACGCGGCAGCTTGCTCGACATCTTCGACGAACTCGTCTACTTCACACGAGTCTTTCCGCACACGAATCTCACGCTCGAAACTGTCCTGGTGGACATCGAGGAATGGCGTTATCCCGGCCATGGTCGCAGGCGTTATCGCCGGAAACGTGATTATGTCGTGGAGGATCAAAAGCTCGTCAAGCTGCACTCACTGCATCGCTTTCAAACACGGAGTGATTTACTCTCACTCATTCCAGGAAACCTCGACGAACCGTTTCACACCGGTCATCTCGCCGAAGCCATGAACATTCCTCGCTCGAAAGCACAGCAGATTGCCTACTGCCTGCGAGAGACTTCAGCTCTGGTGTCGTGCGGCAAGGAAGCGAACGCCCGACTCTATCGACGCGCTGCATAGATGAGAAAGGGCGAGCACGAGGCTCGCCCGTGAATGCTGTTCGTCAGTGTTTCGCTCGGCTCACGCCGACGCCTTGGCGTTGGTCGTACGTGATTCACGCAGACCTCGGCTGAGGATATCGCGAAGGAGCGGCGAATAGTCCTCATACTTGGACTGGTCGGGCGCGCCGTCGGCGTATTGATAGATCGCATCGCGAGGCTTCTTGCCCAACGCCAGCAGGGTGGACGAAACCGTTCCGCGGTCATCGCCTCGGATCACCATACTCGGGCGACCTGGCGCCGAAGCGGGCCGAGCGAAGACTTTGCTCGCCACCGCCAGGAACTTCACGGGCGAGTCGAGCGTCTGCAACGTAAGCAAGCGGTGGGCCAGCTTCACTCGTTCATCTCGCGGATCGTTCACATCCCGGTTGGCGATGATGCTAAGACCTTTCTGCAAGGCGACCGCTTCATAGTCGTCTCCACCGTGAACGACCCAAGCGCTCTCGGCGTCTGCGATTACAAAGTTCACTCCGTCATACTTGTTCACCGAAACCTCGTCCATCGCCAGATCGACGCCCCGCCGCGCTGAGCCCGATCTTAGCAGCTCACGGCAAAGAATGCCCCTCGATTGTGGGGATGATGGGGCGTGGAACTTCATACGGTTACAGGCACCAACGAACAGCCCATGCTGGTTGACGCCGAGCCAAGTTCCCCCGGCCTTTTGGTCAAGACCGCACAGGATTCGGGGTTTTCCTGACTGAATTGACGGCTGCGTGCTTGGTCGCACATATAACTCTTCGCGATTAGCCGCCACCAAAATGGGGGTATCGGTATCTGGTTGGTACTGAATAGCCAGAATGCACATACTGTCTCAAACTTCCTTCCGCGTATCAAACACATCACTGGAATAAAAATCCGTACCCCCGGGCACCAGCCTCGTCCAAGAACAACCCACCCAATCTATAGCTTCGGTCTCCGTATCGACACCCCTCGCTGGAGGGTCATCATCATTTTTGCCGAGAATGTGCCGAAGGCAAGTTACGGAGTACCTTGTGTCGGTCGCAGAAAGACCGTACGCTGCGAAGGTTCCTCGCAGGAACTCTTCACGTACTAAGCGTTTAGGTCATAATGGCAACGACGACAACGATCGGACCAACACAATTCTTCTTCCGCGAGAAATGCGAAAAACCGCTTCCATACCCTGACTGGCGTTCAGGTCTTGGGAATTGGGTCATACGCGCCCGCGAACGTCGTTCGCAATGAAGACCTTGCGGCGCACGGATACGATGCCGACTGGATCGTGCAGCGGACCGGAATCAACGAGCGGCGGCACGCTCCTCCGGAGGAAGTTACAAGCGACCTGGCTCTCCACGCAGCGCGCGAGTGCCTTCAGCAATCGAACACCGACATTGGCGACGTCGATCTGATCGTCGTCGGGACTTGTACGCCCGACCGCCCGATGCCTTCGACCGCATGTATCTTGCAGCAGAAGCTCGGCTCTTCGGCTCCCGCGGTCGATGTGAATGCCGCTTGCTCTGGCTTCGTTTACGCTTTAGCAACCGGTGCGCAGTTCGTGAAGACGGGACACAGCCGCCGTGTACTCGTCATTGGCGCGGATCTCATGTCGCGGATCGTTGATCCGGCCGACAAGAAGACGTATCCACTGTTCGGCGATGGTGCTGGTGCGGTCCTTCTCGGTGCAGGCAGTGACGACCAGGGCTTGCTCTCCTATATGATGGGTGCCGATGGCGAAGGTGCTGATCTTCTGTGTATCCGCGCCGGTGGCACGGAAGAACTGCCCAGCAATACGGCAATCAAAGCGAACCGCCATTTCATCGAGATGGACGGCCGACCGGTCTTCAAATGGGCCGTTCGCACCGTTAGCGAGATTCTTCGCGAGACACTGGAATATGCAGGCAAAACGACGGACGACATCAACACCCTCGTTCTCCATCAAGCCAACGTGCGGATCATCGATGCCGTGATCGAAGATCTTGGCATTGATCCGGCGAAGGCAGTCGTGAACGTCGATCAGTACGGCAACACGTCAGCGGCCAGCATTCCACTGGCCTTGGCCGACGCGCACGCCCAAGGCCACGTCAACCGGGGCGATCTCGTGTTGATGTGTGGCTTCGGCGCGGGTTTGACTTGGGGTACGGCGTTGGTACGCTGGTAACTCATCGCCCAATCTCGCTACGAAGTTGAATGGAGTCACACAATGGCAAAGGTGAAACGTCTGCCACCACGCAGTTCCGTCAAGGTTGGCGATACGTGGGATCTCTCAAGTCTGTATCTGAACGACGCCGCTTGGGAACGGGCATTCAAGCGATTCGAGAAGCTGGCGGCTGGCTATGCCGAGCACCGAGGCAAACTTGCAACCAGCGCGAAAGCGTTGACCGCTTGTTTGAAGTTCGATAGCGCCGTCGATCGACTCGGCGAGCGTCTGGGAACGTACGCCTTTCTCAAAACGACCGAAGACCAGGCGAACAGCGATTACCAAGCGATGTTCGGCCGGTATCAGAGCGTGGCGGTACGCACCGGCGAAGCAGCCAGCTTCATTCGGCCAGAGATCCTGGCGATTCCCGCCGCAAAGCTGAAGTCATTCGTGGCCGCGAAAGAGCTGAAGCCGTATCGCCTCTCCGTCGAGCGCCTGCTTCGATTCAAGAAACACACGCTCGGCAAAAAGGAAGAACAGTTGCTGGCGATGCAGGGTGAGATGGCTGGTGCCGCAGGCAAAGCGTTCCGGCAGTTGCTCGATGCTGACTTGAAGTTCGGCAACGTCAAGGACGAGCACGGAGAACAGATCGAACTGAGTAACTCGACAGTCAGCCAGCTCTTCATCTCACCCAAGCGAAGCGTGCGCAAAGCGGCTTTTCATCAGTACTACGAGCAGTTCACAGCACACGAGAATACACTCGCGGCAACACTCAGCGGGTCGATTCAGAAAGATGTTTACTACGCCCGTGCGCGCGGTTATGACGGGGCGCTCGCCGCAGCGCTCTACCCCGACAACGTTCCGCAGTCTGTTTACGACAACTTGATCGCGTCCGTCCGCCGGAACTTGCCGTCCGTGCATCATTACTACGATGTGCGTCGGCGAAAGATGAAGCTCCGGGATATCCACCACTACGACACCTACGTGCCGATTCTGAGCGAGCTGAGCGTGAAGCAGACTTGGAAGCAAGCCGTCAAGTCCGTTCTCCAATCTCTCAAACCGCTCGGTGACGAATACTGCAGCGCCCTTGAGAAGGGACTGAACGGCCGGTGGTCCGATCGCTATCCGAACCAAGGAAAGCAGAGCGGCGCATTCAGTTGCGGAACCTACGACGGCGATCCCTACATACTGATGAACTACAGTCCGGAGGTACTCAACGACGTCTTCACGCTGACGCACGAAGCCGGGCATTCGATGCACTCTTACTACTCGGCCAAGCATCAAAGCTTCGAGTACTACAACTACACGATCTTCGTGGCCGAAGTAGCAAGCACCTTCAACGAGCAACTGCTCAGCCAACACCTGATGGATCGTGCGCGCGACGACAAGGAGCGCGCTTATCTGATCAATCGCGAGATCGATGGCATCCGAGCCACGATTGTCCGGCAGACGATGTTTGCCGAGTTCGAGAAGATCACGCACGAGATGTCAGAAGCTGGCCAACCACTCACCGTGCAGGCATTCAAGGATGCCTATCGCCAATTATTGGAAGCCTACTTCGGCCCCGACTTCGCCATCGATGACGAGTTGTCATTGGAGTGTATGCGTGTCCCGCACTTCTATCGTGCCTTCTATGTCTATAAGTACGCGACAGGACTTTCCGCCGCGATCGCTCTGTCGAGGCGAGTACTCGATGGCGGCAAACGTGAGTTGGGAGACTACCTCGGTTTCCTCAAAGGCGGTTGTTCGAAGTACCCGCTCGATCTATTGCGCGATGCGGGCGTCGATATGGAGAGTCCTGAACCGGTTGATACGGCGCTCGCTCGCTTCGGAGAACTGGTTCAGGAACTCGACTTTCTCGTTTAGGAACGAACTAACAATTAAACCGGAATCTTGGGTAGGCGTGCGGCGATGATTTCCGAGCGTTGTCCCGAAGGGACCGAGTCAATTAGCCCCAGGTTTCAATCTGGGGATTGATAACCCATACTCCAAGCGAGTCCCGAAGGGACGATGGCGAACTGGCGTGCAACCCCTTGCCGTCGTCCCGTCGGGACTAAGGCGCGTGTGTTGACATACGTTCCCCAGACTGAAGTCTGGGGCTAATTGACTGGGTCCCTTCGGGACAATCATTCCAACCGAGATGCCGATTAATTTCAAGTCCGCGCTTTAGCGACGAACCTCCGCGTTCCCCAGCCCAACGATCGAGGAACGCTAGCACGCCCGCGAGGCTGCGCAAACTTTGTCGGCTCTAACGGTTTCTCTGGTCCTTCCGGTTTTGGGATGTCGATGCCAAGAATTGCTCAGCATTTCTCTTTGTCGTTCGACAACAGCGAGACTTTTCGATGCGACCGTTCTTATTCACGGCCTGCTGTCTGGCAGTGCTTGCCGTGTCTTCCCCGTCAGCTCATGGTCAAGATGTCCCAGAAGGAACGCTTCCTCCGGTGATCGTTCGGCCTGAGGAAGATCCTTCTCCGGTAACCGATTCGCCGTCAGATCTGAGTTTCGAAGGCAGCGAATTCGCGGATGGAGCAGGCAACTCGAACATCCTCGATCTCGAACTTGGCGGCAGCGATGGATTCGGGGATCAAGCGGGAATCCTACGGGGCCGCGCTTCGCTCTTCGACACACCGGCAGCCGCGTCGATCCGAACGCAGCAGGAGATCGCGGAGCGGCAAGCACCAGACATGTTTCACGCGTTGCAGAACGAAGTCGGTGTGTTGATGCAGAGCACGGCCGCGGGCCAAGCTTCGCCCTTCGTACGGGGACTGACTGGCCAACAAGTGCTCATTCTCGTAGATGGCATTCGGCTCAACAACTCCATCTTCAGACGCGGCCCGAATCAGTACTTCAACACGATCGATCCTGGCATGGTGGATCACATCGAAGTCTTGCGAGGCCAAGGCTCCGTCTTGTGGGGATCTGATGCCATCGGCGGTGCGATCAACGTCGTCACACGCGGGCCAAACGTTCATCAGGGGATGTTCCATGATGACTATTCTGGCGCCGAGTTCACGCAGTATTACAACACCGCGAACTCTTCACCCTACAGTCGCTTGAGCGTCGAAGGTTGGGCCGGGAACACGGGCATCTTCTCCGGCGGCAGCTTTCAAAGTGTGCGAGATCTCGATACGGGTTTCGATGGATTCACAAGGCAACCCGGAACAAACTATCAGCAGTACTCGGGCGATATCAAGATGAATTACTTGCTCGATGAAGATCACATGTTAACGATGTCGGTTCAGCACTTCGAGCTGGAAGATGTTCCACGTAGCGACCGCCATCCGGGCTTTCCGCTTGATCGCAACAGTCCCAACACATTCGGTGGGGCGCGGTTCTTTGATCCGCAGCAACGCGACCTCGCCTACTTGCGTTACCAGTCGCTAGATCCTCTCGGCGGAGTGTTCGATGCATTGACGTTTACCGCGTCATATCATCGACAGCGAGAGGTCCAAACACGCGGTGTGCCGACGACTCGTTTCCAGGAGACGGATGTCGAAACGATCGGCTTGAATACGGTTGTGTCAAAGGATCTACAGGAGCTTGGCAAGGTGACGACCGGAGTGGACTGGTACTACGACGACGTCGATTCGCCGTTCGGCGGAGCCGCCAGCGGCCCGATCGTCCCCGACGACGCGTATTACGAGCGAGTCGGTTGGTTTGTCAGTTGGGATGTGACGATCACCGATCGCTTGCATGCCAACGCCGGCATTCGGTACGAGCATCTCAACACAGCGGGCACACCCGTGATCGCCAACACACCCGCGTTCGTCAAGTCGAGCTACCAAGATTGGATTGGGCAAGCCGGAGTGACTTACGAATTGACGCCTTGCCTAAACCTTGTGTGCTCGGTCTCCGAAGGCTTTCGCGCGCCGAACTTGGACGACTTAATGGCCAACAATCCCAACGTGCTGCAGCAGGGACAAAGCGTTCCCAGCCTTGGACTGCTTCCGGAAAAGTCCGTGAATTACGAGGTTGGTTTGAAAGGCAACTTTGAACGTCTGCGGGTACAGAGCTTCGTTTATTGGATCGATTTGAACGACAACATGGTTTCGATCACGGCTGCACCAAACACGTTTGCGACTGCTAATCGGGACTCCTACATCCAGGGTGTCGAACTCGACGGCGAACTGCTGTTGGACCGAGGCTGGAGCGTCTACGGCAATTTCTGGTACACATACGGCAAGAACCTCGTGACTAGCGCGCCGCTCAGCCGGATTCCACCTGTGCAAGGAATCCTCGGCCTGCGGCACCGCGACAATGAAACGGGCAGTTACTTTGCTGTGTACACCTGGATGTCCGACCGTCAGGACCGGTTAGATACCGTGCGCGACATCACAGACGAACGCGTTCCCATCGGTGGGACTCCCGGCTTCGCGACGCTCAACATGCGTTACGGCCGCACGTTCGGGGAGTGCGACCAACATCGCGCGAGCGTCACGCTCGAGAACATCACCGACCAACCGTATCAAGTGCACGGTTCCGGTGTGCTCGGAACAGGCTTCACAGCGCGGCTCGGTTACACGTGGGGTTATTGATTCCCGTATCAACGCTCTTGCAACAGCATCGACCAGCTTGCCACGAGCGGTGGCAGCGACGTAGCAAGGTAGTAGGCTCGCGGCGAACTCAGCTCCATCAATGTCGTGAGCTGCGAATCGCGGGATGACATAGCCAAGCCCGGAATCTCGAAAAAGCTTGCGGGCGCTAGGTAACGAACGACGCGCGTGTCGTCTTTGTCCAGATTCGCCAACTCGATCGCGCGGTCAATCGCTTCTTCGATGAAACCGATCTCGTCGATTAGTCCGTTCTCTTTGGCTTTCGTCGCACTGAAGATCTCTCCCGTAGCGAGTTCGTCCAGAGCGGCGGCGTCTTCACGGAACTTTGGTCGCCCCTTCTTGACAATGTCCTTGAAGCGTCCGAACGATTCGTCGATGTATTCCTGGATTAGTGCTCGATGCTCGTCGGGAACGGGCCGCGTCATGGCGAGCATCTGCTTGCGCGGATGGCTGGCAATCGAATCGTCTTTCACATCGAAGCGCTCCATCAGCCCACTGATGTCATAGTGCGGCAGGATCACGCCAATCGATCCGGTTGTCGTCGTGGGCTCGGCGTAAATCGACTTCTCTTGGTCACCGACCGCCATCGCGACGTAGTACCCTCCGCTCGCCGCCATACTTCCCATACTGACGACCATCGGGACCTTTTTCTCCTCGCGCAGCTTGGTCAGATGATGGAACATGTAGTCCGAAGCGGTCACCGTGCCACCCGGCGAATCGACCCGAAGGACGATGGCTTTCACGCTGTCATCTTCACGAACACGATCGATCTGATGCTTCACAAAGCCTTCACCGTTGGCGATCAGTCCGCTGACCGAGATGATCGCAACTTTGTCGGACGCCAACACCGACCCGGAATGATGCTTCTCCGTGATTCCTCCACTAGTGTCGAAGTAGTCGGCAAATGTCATAAGTTGAACGAGCGCGAACAACGCACAACACACGAAGCCCACCCAACCGAAGAGAGCAAACAACCGCAGCAGACCACCTCCACCGCCCTGTTGGATGACGATCGTCTGCGGCGGCGGGGATTGTGTCACTCGCGCGTTGGCTTCCATACTGGCGGCAGCCGCCGTGTTGGCAACGCTTTGTGGCGATTCTGAATTCGGAACGTTCGGTTGGTCAGCCATCGTCTACTCCTCCGGCGGCAGTGCTAGCAGCCGCGTCTTGCTCTCTCACACGGAAATGGTCGGCACGTATCCCTATTCTAGCTTTCCCGTCGCGATTCGGCAGTGTAGCGCGTGGCTTTGCAACGGTGTTGCCTCAAACCCGCTCCTATCGCTAAGCTACCGCACGTTCATCAGTTGGGTTAACCCTCGCGGGTCTCGCGAAAGGAGTGCGCTGTGATTGTCGCAGCATCAACGGAGTGCTATCACGAGTTACCGCTGATAGAGGCGATCAGCAAGCTCAGGGATCTCGAATACACTAGCGTCGAGATTACGCTCCACGAGAACAGCAATCAGGTAAAGCCGAGCCAGGTCCAGCAATGCGTTGACAAGGCGATTGCACTCTGCCGCGACACGCATCGGCTGAACATTGTCGGCTATAGCGTCGAGATCGAAGCGGAGGGCGAGAAGTACTACAAGCAGTTCGAGGCAATCTGCGAACTCGCCAAGGCGACAAAGGTCGTCACGCTGACAGTGCCCTCGGGCGAACATGGCACTCCATTCAACCAAGAAGTGGAGAAACTGCGACGACTCGTGGCCATCGCTGAGTTGCAGGGCGTGCGCGTCGGCATTCGCAGCCAAATCGGTCGGCTCTCCGAGGATGCCGACACCGTCTCCGTCCTGTGCGACAACGTCAAGGGACTCGGCCTGACGTTCGACCCAAGCCACTACATCTGCGGGCCGCACCAAGGGAAGAGCGTCGAGAAGCTGATGAAATATGTCTATCACGTGTTACTGCGTGATACGAAGAAGGATCAGCTACAAGTTCGCGTCGGCCAGGGCGAAGTCGATTATGGCAAGTTGGTGAACCAACTCGAACGAGTCAAATACGACCGCGCCCTCGGAGTCCACATCACCGAGATGCCGGACGTCGATCACATGGTCGAGTTGCGCAAGATGCGGCTATTGCTAGACAGTTTGTTGTAGAGTACGTCTTCAGCTCGCTTACGAGTTGAGCACTGACGCACCTTGCTTCAAATCAATGCATATGTGCCGACCGCTTCTGTTGTCATGGAAAGTGCCTGGCACAAGATGGAGTGGAGAGGCCACTTCGCGAAGCGGTTGCTGTCGGTATGCAGGCCGCCTGTTGCCCGGTCGCTTTAGCCGTACGGTGAATCCAGGGCACGCGAACGGTGCTCGAATCGCAACGGCCTCCGCTTGTTGTTCGAAGCGAGTCAGCTCTTTAGCGGCCCAGTAGCGAGCGAGTTCGCTGTTCTTCATCCAAATCAAGTTATCGAATCGTTCGTGCAGGCGGCGGACGACTTCCTTGAAGATTCGGAAGCCAACTTCTTCGCCGTTGAAGTGGATGCCGGTCCAGTGACAGACCATGTTCGCGGGTTCACCGCGTTCGATCACTTCGACCATGCGGCCGGATTGAAGGTCGGGCGTAATAAAGCGATCGAGCTGCCCGCGGCTGGAACAATCCCAACCACCCGTCCAGTCACCGGTGCAGCCGATGATCGACACGACGCACTTGGGATCATCGGTGTCGAGACCGGAGGCGTACTCGACTCGCGGCGCGACGCTGCGGTCGCCACTTGAGTAGAGATGCCGGAAGTAATGCGGGATCTCTGCACCGTAGATATCTCGTACAGCGGCCAGTGTCGCTTGCGACAACTCGGGCAACACACGATTGCCAAAGCCGCCAGGTGTCGTGATCCCCTCGCAAGGCAAATCGATATTCTTCAGGATCTGCAGCGCGTAACGCATGTAGTCGGCAATCTGCTCCGCCGATTTGCCATCCGTCCAACGCCAGTTCTCGACAAACTCTGGCCCGAGCTTGGGATATGGATGCCCAGTCTTGATGTCGATCACACGTGTGTGCGTCACCATCTCGGGATGAATGTCCCAGTTCGGCACCATCCGCTCGTGGACAAGATCGATGCTCTGCACCAGTTGCTTATGCGTCCAACCCGGAATCTCAATGTCGAGTCGGCCAACACATGCCGGGTAAGGCACGATGCTGTACTTGCCTTTCACACCGTGTTCGCCACACCAATCACCGAACTTCCGCACGAAGTCGTCGGGGATCTCCAGCGGCATCTTCCGCCAATCATGGAAGTAGCGTTTGTTCTCCCACGCGGCAGCGAACTGCGGAATCGCAAACCGATTCAGATTCACCAGACATGTCGAATCATCGATGATCAAGGAGACAGGAACTCGTCCCCGCGGATTGAGCACTTCAACAGATGGATCTTGCTTGGGGCGCTCGCCAGGCATCTGCGCGATCGCTTCAGAAGCCGTCAGCGCCAGGCCGGCTCCGGTGGTTGCTAAGAACTCGCGTCGAGTCGGATTCCACATCAGTTGCCTCCTTGGACGCCGTTTGAATTCGTTCGCCTGTTCGCAGCCAATGTGGATGCGTCAGTGCGGCAGCCGCAAGACTGAGCCTAACGTCCATCGCCACCGGTGGAAACCGTTTTCTAAGCAGTTTTCGACCGGTCGAGCCCAATAATCGAAACCGATGACGGCTTAGTCAACGTCAGCCCGGCAATCAACGTTCATGGAGGTTTCCGCCTTTCTAAGTGAAACGGCGCGGCGTACCCTCGAGTTCGGTTTCAGCTTTCGGTGCGTACGGGGTGCTGAGTACTTGGTACTGGTCACTGGGTACTGGGTACTCGGTACTCAGTACCTACCACTGGCTCACGTGGCTACAACGTTCAACGACTGAGTACTCAAAGCCGGCGGAAGCGGCTTTGGCGAACCTCGCTTTCTGCTAGAATCTCCAAGCACAGGGGGAACAGTTTGGAGATCCTGCCATGAACACTTCGCGCCCACGAACGTCGCGTCTGCAGTTCAGCTTGCGAGCAGTCTTGATCGTTTTGACGTTCACCGCTGTCGCAGGCTGGTGGTGGCAGAAGCGATTCCGAGTCGAAAGCACGGTCGCGCAACGGCGCGTGACGGAGAACGGCCCGGAGGTTATCGACTTCAAGAAGACGCAGAGTATGTGGCGTCAGGGGCTCGACAAGATCGTTCGTGATGGACCGACGACTGTTGTCGATGATGAAGGGAACATGATTTCCGAAGAGGAGTGGCGGCAAGGTCGTCGCCATGGCGTTTACCGTCGGTGGGATGATGACGGCGAACTGCAATTCGATTGCGAGTTTAACCGTGGCAAGTTGGTACGTGTTGGGGAACACAAGGTCACAGACTTCTTGAACTTCTCCGAGACCGGTGACTCCGGGACGGGCTCCAGGATACTCCGCGCGCTTTATAGTGATGCGGACTTCAGCTACTTGGACCAACCCTTCGGGGAAGTCATCGACGATATCCAGTTCACATGCAAGATTCCAATGTTGATCGATACACAAGCGTTTAATGAACTAGGACTCGCCGTCGATACGCCCATAACGAGCTCAACACGAGGTACTCCTCTGTTCGTTGCGCTGAACGAATTGCTCGCCCCCCTCGAGTTGGCTTGCGCCTATTAGCACGAGGTGATCTGGATTACAACGCCCGACAGTACGCTGTTTGACGACGAGAAGGCGGCGCAAGTCGTCAGCGACGGCCGGTCGCCTCATGTCGATCAAGCACTGGTGGGTGAAGCCAATTTTGACTATCTCGATCAACCGTTGAACGAAGTGCTTGACGACATCGCTTTCACCCACAACATCAAAATCGATCGTAAGTTAGCGACACCAGGCGAGTCGATCACCACGAGTTTGAAAGGGATCTCGCTGCGATCCGCGTTAGGTATACTGAGCTACCATCACGAACTGCGTTGCGTTGCACACGACGACAAGCTTGTCGTCACCGATGCCGATGGCAAGACGCCAAGGCCTAGCGCCAGTCGCCGCGCTTCGCCGGTGACGGAGGCAACGAATCCAGATCCTTTCAGCACGACCATTGACCCATTCAGCAAGGATGCACCAGGTGAAGATCCATTTTCTCGGCGCTAATCGCCAGGTTACCGGTTCGCGATACTGCTTGGAGACGGAAGACTCCAAGATCCTCATCGATTGCGGCATGTTCCAAGAACGCGAGTTCCTCTCGCGCAACTGGGAGCCGAACCCGATTCCGCCGGACGACCTGGATGCGTTGTTGCTGACGCATGCCCACCTCGATCATTGTGGTTTAATCCCAAAGTTGGTTGCCGACGGCTTCGACGGCCCGATTTATTGCACGCGCCCGACCGTGCCGCTTGCCGAAGTCATCATGCGTGATTCGGCGAGAATTCAAGAGGAAGATGCGGCTTACAAACGCAAGCGTCATAAAAAGGAAGGCCGCGAGGGAAAACATCCAGTGCGACCTCTCTATACCGACGTAGACGTGGCGCAAACGCTTCCGCTCCTCGAAGGCGTTCCCTATGACACGGTTTGGCAGGTCACCGATTCCGTCTCGGTTGTCTTCCGTGAAGCCGGCCACATTCTCGGTTCGGCGATGCTGCAGTTGCTTGTGACGGAACGGGAGAGGGCCTATCAGATCCTTTTCTCGGGCGATATCGGCCAGTGGAACAAGCCCTTGATTCGCGATCCTTCCCTCTTTGAATCAGCCGACTACGTCGTCATGGAGTCAACTTATGGTGACCGTGCGCACCAACGGCATGGTGATGTCGAAACTCAGCTCTGCGACGTTATCAATCAAACTGTCGAGCGCGGCGGCAATGTGATCATCCCGACGTTCGCTGTCGAGCGGGCTCAGGAGGTGACGTACTTCATCAGCCGCCTCGTCCATGCGGACAAGATTCCAGACCTGAAGATCTTTCTCGATAGTCCGATGGCAGTTGATGTCACCGACATCTTTCGGCAATACCGCGAATGCTTCGATCAGGAAACTTGGGAGTTGATCGTGTCGAAGCAACCGCCGCTGCGATTCCCTGGCCTCCATATGTCGCGAACGTCCGCGCAATCGAAAGCAATCAACAACGAGAAGGAACCGTGCATCATTATGGCCAGTTCAGGGATGTGTACGGCCGGACGTGTCAAACATCATCTGCGCAAGAACATCCATCGCCCCGAATCGACGATCGTCTTCGTTGGTTATCAGGCTCATGGCACGCTCGGACGCCTCATTCGAGATGGCAAACCCAACGTGCGGCTCCACGGTCGTAACTACGACGTCAAAGCGCAGATTGCACAGATCTACGGCTTCTCCGGACATGCGGACCGCGACGCATTGTTGCACTGGGTCGGCAACCTAGGGGATTCCCCCAAGCATGTCTTTCTGGCTCACGGTGAGGAAGACGCAGCCGAAAGCTTGGCGGAAGCCATCACCGAGCAGAACGGATGTCGAGTATCCGTCCCCGCGTATCAGGAAGTCATCGAGCTGGTCTGATTCGGAGCAACGACGTGACCACATTCGAACATGCCATGCTGGGCGTGAACGGTGCCCTCGCCAGTGGCTTGCAACATCGATACGGCTGGCGAGTCGCGGCGTTCGCCGGCCTAGCAGCAATCACTCCCGACTGGGACGGGCTGACAATCGTCGGCGGCATGCAGTTGTTCGATCAGGCCCATCGTGCTTGGGGACACAGTTTTGCCTCGTGCCTACTGGTGGCGGTCCTGTTGGTCGCGTTCGACACTCGTTTCGACTTGATGGGTTGGGGGCGACGCACGCTCGAACGACTGCTTGACAGCAAAGACAAACGGATTGATCCGCGACCAGAACCGAGTGCGCTGCGATGTGCAGTTTGGTTTTGGGTCGCGGTGCTTGCCATGCTCAGTCACCTCGCCGCCGATCTTGTCTACTCCGGCGCGGAAGGCCTGAGCGATTGGGAACTCAAGCTGCTTTGGCCGTTTTCGCAACAAGGCTTTGTCTATCCGATGGTTCGCTGGGGAGATGTCGGCGTCACGCTCATCTTCGTTGCCGGCATATTCGCGATGCTGCGTTGGCGTCGGCACGTCCGAGCGATCGCTTGCGGCACATTAGGATGCACGATCGTTTACATCGCCGGTCGCGGAGGGCTAAATGCGGCCCTTTAACCAATACGCGATCGTGCCAACGGGTCCAGCCTGAGTCGTCCACGAATAGATGCGGATGAACCCCGTTTCGGGATTACCATCGTCAAGTAGTTCGTCCACTTTGGTAGCGGCTTCTACATCGACATAAGTAGCGTAGGCGACTGCGTACCTGTCCTGGTAGGCATACCAGCCGTACCGGGAGTTCTCTGTCGCGGCGATGGCTGTTTGGCGGGAGAATGCTTCGCGGTTGAGCAAGTCTTGAAATTCGCCAGGTGCATTCAGTTCGTACGTCGAAGTCGGCCAACGCACTTTCCGGCCATAGAAGCGCGCGTCGCAGCATTCGCTATCGAGCGCAGGTTCTGCGACACTGTGGCAGCCTTTGCATCATCAGCGGCGTCCGTAACATACGTGTTCGCAACGCCAGCCAGGATCGCCATGATGCTGATCGTCAGCAACGTATCGACCAGCGTAAATCCGCTGAGTTTTCGTGAGTTGCGATGTCGCGACATGCGTTGAATGGCGAACCGTCCGGAGTGCTCGTGCCAGAGTCCTACCCAGAGCCTCATCTAAAAGATGGCATACTGTGACGGTGGAATTCACTTCTTACGCCGCATTCCCCCCGCGACAGGCCAGTAGAGGCGCTTACAATCAGGAAAGACGTCACTGCCGACACAACGTACGCGGCGCATTGCTGCAAGATTCTGGACAAGAAGCTCGATGGGACTGCTCGCGATTGTACGACTTCGTTGCCCCTGTTGCTTGAAAGGGAACGTCTTTCGGTCACTGTGGCGGATGCATGACGAGTGCCCCGAGTGCGGTGTCAGCTTCGAGCGCGAACCCGGCTTCTATTACGGAGCCATGTACTTCAGCTACGGGATCGGCTTGGCTCTTGCCGCGCCCGTTTCGATCCTTCTGTTCCTGAAAGGCTTCAGCGAGCCGATCATCTTCCTTGTCGTGATCGCTCAACTCGCCATCGTCTCGCCACTGCTATTTCGCTACTCCCGTGTTGCCTGGATGCACTTCGATCAACGATTCGATCCACGGTAACGGCTGGCGTTTAGCCAGAAAGTGGCGAAGGCACTTAGCCACGGGCTTCAGCCTTGGCTTTACCTACATCTTCAGCCGCGCAGCGGCGATAGGATGTAGCCGTGGGCGTTAGCCCACGGAACTATTCGCAACACGAACCGAAGCCCCGGAGGGGCGACATAGGGTGTCCTCGTCTCACGAGTGTCGCCCCTGCGAGCAACGCCGTGAAGGAGTTTTGTGCTGGAAAAACTGGGGTTTGCATAGATCGGAGTTCATGAAAGAAAGCCAGATTCCTCCTC
>PBSM01000133.1 GCA_002726245.1 Planctomycetaceae bacterium
CCAGGCATCATCCAGTCCCAGCAACAACGAATAGGGTTTTGCTAAATCAGACATAAAGAAACCATCATCAATACCATCGAAAATGCCAAACCAATAACATACTACCCACTAAACTGCGCGAGGAACCGATTGTAATAGTCCTGCAGCCACTTCGGACCCTTTGGCTTGCCATCGGGGTTATAGTTTCCGTCGTCGTCAAAATGGTAGTCGTACACCGCTATACGCCCCATCTGCTGAATCCAAGCCACCGCCTTGCGTCGCTGGTTGGCTTGATTCACCTGCCAGCCGAACCACAGGCAGACGAGCGTTAAACCACGAGGAAGAAGCGCAAGCTGCGCTGCAGATACCGACGGCGGGCCGTCTTTGGATCGCTCATACTTGCATTGTGCCAATCTTCGGAATGAATGTCACTTGCGAGGGAACTGCGAATCAAACTTGGCAGGTTGGTTACTTGCGATCCGATTGCCCCACCGTTCCCGCCTTTGCAGGCGGTCGAGGGCGCGAAGTGCCTGGACGAGGAGCCGGCGCTTGCCGGCGGCTACGCTACATGACAGACTAGCGTACCTACTTGCGACGGTGCGTAACGACTCACTTATCGGAATGGAGCGTCCATGACACGCCTGCCTCTGTTTGCGACCTACTGTCTCGCGGTTTGTCATCTTCTGTGCGACACAGCATTGGCCGACAACTGGCCGCGATTCCGGGGACCCGGGGGCGCGGGGATCAGTGATCAGAAGGGTTTGTCCGTCGCGTGGTCGGATGATGACTACGCGTGGAAAACGAAGCTGCCGGGCCTGGGCCACTCGTCGCCATGCGTGTGGGGTGACCATTTGTTTCTGACGTCGGCCGAGGCGGAGGGCAACAAGCGAATGTTGCTCGATATCGACACGCAGAACGGCGAAGTGCGGTGGTCGAGGGCGACGACGTCGAAGACCCATCCGAAGCACAACTTGAACAGCTACGCTTCGGCGACGCCGGCGACCGACGGGAAACACGTCTTTGTCTTGTTCGCCTCCGACGAGCAGGTGCTGGTGCTGGCGTATGACTTTGAGGGGAACAAAACCTGGGAGCGAGATCTCGGTCCCTTCCATCAAACGGCAGGCCAAGTCCACGGTTGCGGCACGTCTCCGATTGTCTTCGAGGATCTCGTAATCGTGGCAAACCAACAGGATGGACCCGCGTCGATCATCGCCCTGGATGCTGGGACCGGCAAGACTCGCTGGCAAAACGACCGCAAGCTGCGATCGACGGCTCATTCGACGCCACTCGTCCTTCAACGTGCGGGCTTGCCGCCGCGGCTGTTCGCGACCAACACGGGAGACGGCTTTCTATCACTTGATCCACGCACAGGCGCGCAGTTGTCGCGGGCCGATGTGCTGTCGGCTCGTTGTGTCGGCTCGCCAGTCATCGCTGGCGACTTGGTTTTGGCAACCAGTGGCGGAGGTGGGCGCGGTCGCGACTTGATCGCGCTGCCAGTCGATGGGCGAGACGAATTGACACAGGCCGACGCCGCTTGGACACGCGACCGGAACCTGCCATACGTACCGACGCCGATCGCGTTTGGCGATCATCTCTTCTTGTGGGGAGACAACGGTGTTGTCACTTGCCTGCAGTCGAAGACCGGCGACGAGATCTGGACCGAGCGCATCGGCGGAAACTACTCCGGCTCGCCCGTCTGTGTCGATGGCAAGCTCTACTGCGTTGCACAGGACGGCACGGTCGTCGTCATCGCCGCGGCGTCTGAGTATAAGTTGCTCGGCAAAACCGAACTGAGCGAAGGCTGCCACAGCACACCAGCCATCGCCGACGGTCGGATGTTCATCCGCGGGTTCGAGACGTTGTTCTGTTTGCAATCGCAAGACTGATCCAACAGCTTGGCTAGCTGCCGCACCTACTCATCGACGCGCGGCTTACCCTCTGGCACCAAGTACTTCTCCAGCAACGTCTCGATCGCCAAGCAGTGTTTCGCGGTTCGCTGACCGTCCGCCACGGTCGGATTGATCGCAATAGCAGCGGCCTGCGACGCGATCCCTTTCAGAAACGACCGCGCCTCTTCGATATTCGCCATCGCGCAAGCCGTCCCCGTTTCTCCCACAGCTTCCAGATAGGTTTCGATTCGCTCTTCGCTGGCAAAGAACCCAATGACGTTCATCGTTCGTCCGTCACTATCAGCGGCATCGATGGAGACAAATCCTTCGTCTTGCGCCACGACATAGACCGGATAGTTCCACGGCGAGTTGTCAGCGACCAGGTGCTTTTCAAGTAGCTCTGGCACAGAGATTCGGCACGCCGAGTCTTGCTCTTCAACGCTCGCACTCGGGTCGAAGACAACACCTTTCACAGGTGTCTGCAGCCTTTGCAACAGCCAGCCGAATTCACGATCGTTGTTCAGCTCTCGTGGGACACCCATGATGCCACAGGCAGCCATGAAGCCGATCGCCGCTTCCTCTTCGCAACAGACGACAAGCGACTGCTTCGACGGCTCGTCAACCGTCGAATCGACGATTGACGCGTATCCGCCGCCATGCTTGATCAAGTAGATCGGGTACTCCCAATGTCGTGTCATGTGGCGCTCGTCCGGCTAGCGTGGCCCCGACGCGTTGATTCGCGTCGCGTCACGGTCTTCGCCCGGTGTGGTCCCTCGATACTCGTTCTCCTTGCTCCTGATGCGGTCACCAGTTTCTCGATCGAACGAGTCTTGCGAGATATCCTTCGGGACGCTGTCGCCCGTTTCCTCGACCCAGAGGTCAAGAAAGCTGCTGAGTTGCTTCTTTACATCCGCGAACTTCGGATCGGCGGCGAGATTCGTTAACTGGTGGGAATCCTTCCGATACTGGTAAAGCTCCTCCGCCGGGCGTGGTGCCAGAAACACATCGGCCTGAGCCTTCGTCAACTTCTTTCCGTCGCGCAAAGCAATCAGTTGCTGATGCGAAATGGAACGGACGGAATCTGCAGGACCTTGCCAAGCCTTGTACGGCCGATTGTTGCGTAGATAGAGAAACCCATCGGCTCGAATGCTGCGGCCATTCGCTTCGTAATCGTGCCAGTTGTGCTCGGCAAAAGCATAAGTGCGAATCTTCGCTGACGCGTTGGCGAAGGTGGGCTTCATGCTCACACCTTGAAGCGTCTCCGGTTGCTTGACGCCAGCAACCTCGAGAATGGTCGGCGCGAGATCAATGGCGCTGACGAGACTGTCAGAAGTGATCCCCTGCCCTTCAATTCCTTTCGGCCAATGAGCAACCAACGCGGTCTTCATACCGGAATCATGCAGTCGCGTCTTGGCTCTCGGAAATGGCCGGCCATTGTCGGCCAGAACAAACAGCAACGTGTTGTCGAGGAGTTGTTCCTCTCGGAGAGCCGCCGTCACCTCGCCAATGTAATGGTCGAAGCGAGTCACTTCGTTGTAGTAGGACGCTAGGTCTTCGCGAGTACCGGGATCATCCGACAGAAACGGCGGCACGATCACATCTTCAGGCTTATGCATCGGACCATATTCGTCCGCGTTCCAGTCTTTGTCCGCATCCCAAGCACGATGCGCATCGTAAGCGGCGAACCAGAAGAAGAACGGCTTGTCCTTGGGCCGCTCCTTCACCGTCTTCACCCACTTGGCGTGTCCGCCACGATTACCTGGCACATTCCCGCCATCGACGAGATCAAACGGTTTGTCTTTACTGTGCTTACCGCCCGGCGTCGATTTCATGTGGTGCTTGCCGACGATCGCTGTGTAATAACCAGCGGCACGAAGCAACGTCGGGAACCAGGGCAGGTTCCCGTCGATGGCCAGATGCAACTCCGCAGCTTTGCCGTTATTGTGGGGATAACGCCCCGTCACGATACTCGACCGACTCGGGCTGCAACTGCTCGCTGTTAAATACGCTTCCGTGAACCGCAGTCCGTTCTTCGCCAGGCGGTCGATGTGCGGCGTGCGAGCCGCTTCGTTCCCATAACAGCCATAGTCGTTCCAACTTACGTCATCGGCAATGAAGAGGATGACATTCGGCGGTTCTGCTGCCGAGATGATGGCGGCGATCAAACACGTTGCGATGAATCCGAATGCTGTCAGTTTCCGCATGATTTCGTTCCGGATAATGGAAAGCGTCGAATCGGCTGCCGAACCCTGCAACCACTCCTATCAGCATACTTTAACGCGAAGCCTGTGCCGATGAGGGGTTGCTAGCAGCCGCGTCGTGAGATGTTGACGGCTGACGGCGTTCTGCCTTACTCTCCGCAACCCATCCACCCGATGTGATCAGTATGGTCCTCTCGCGTCTTGTCAAACGATTCGCCTACGTCGCCTGTGCAATTGCCGTCCTCAGCACGTTGCCTAACGGTCTTGCCCAAGCTCAGTATTACGAACCGCCACGTCATAAAGATGATAACGACGATGGTGAGTTGGGCGCGCTGTTGCTGCTCGGCGGTGCCGTCGCAGCCGCAACGCCATTCTGGGCTCCGATCGTTGCGACCGGTAATGACTACTCCGAGTGAAGTTACTTCACCGAGTATCCGTACAAGCACGGCATGGAGGGCAACATGATGATGGGCCCACGTTGCCAAGCGATCCGTACGATTGGTTGTTCCAAGCGAAGACGGCCTATGCCGAGAACTTTGGTCGTTTTGGCCGCGTTGATACAACCTTTCAGATAGAAGGTGCGCACCGCTTCGGCATCGACGCCGAGTTCAATTACTGGCGCGACTCGGTGATTTCGGGGAAGACGCGCGACTTCTGGACCGGCGACGCTAATCTTATGTTTCGTTTCGCTCAGAACGAGTGGCTGCAGACTCGCGCTGGATTCGGTGGTGCGTGGCTAGAAGATGCTGTGAACAGTGACTACGGATTCAACTTCACTTACAAGGCCGACCTCTTCATTCGAGATCCGTTTATCTTGTCAGGTGAACTTGACTGGGGCACGCTCGGTGACGAATCGCTGTTTCATCCTCGCATCACGCTGGGTGCGCAATGGCACCGCGCCGAACTCTTCATCGGAGCCGACTACTTCGACATCGGCCCAACACAAGCGACGAGCATGATCGCAGGCGGCAGGTTCTGGTATTGAGCCTGCGTCTGAGAACCTACGGAGGTAAGCATGGCCCGAACTGTCGCTGGAGGAACCAACCGGTCCAACTGCGACACGTGCCCATCCACCAGTGCGATTGCCGGACTATCGAACTTACTGCTGATACCGTTGGGCGAGTCTGCTTCCAGTGAGAACTCCATCGTCTGGAATGCCAAGTCTCGCGGTTCGGTCCAACGAATGCCCGATCCTCTGTTCTCGATGAACATGATCGTGTTGGAAAGGTCACCGATATCTTCGAAGCGTATCGATTGATCACCGGTCCAAACTGTCTCGGGTCCAACGACCGCCAGGTAGTTCGTGGCGGTCGCTCCTGCGGTATCGTCGCCGGGGAAGACGTAGAAGCTCGGCATCTGAACGATGAGCTTGCGGTTGTTCGGGCCATCCCACGGCTCGGAGAAGTCGTATCGTTCGTACAACTCTCGATCGCCCACAAACGGCAGAATGAGAACTCGCCAACTGTGCATCGGCCGACCATCCTCGTCGGCGATGTACGCCGGAGGTAACGCACCGTATTGCTCGTGATAGCTATGGCACGCCAAAGCAATCTGCCTGAGGTTTCACCTGCTAGTCATGCTCTGTGCTGTCATGCGGGCTCGGTTCACAAGCGGCCATAGACCGCCGGCGCAGATCAGTACAGCTAATCCCACTACTACAATCAAGCCCCACACTGCCTGTCTCCAGGAAGGTCGTGTCGCTTCTTCCATCGTGGCTCCAGTTCAGAATTTGACTTTGTACCCCATTGAACGCTGTGTATCCCGTACGCGCTCCAAGTGCTCGCGTTGAATCTCCAGCAAGTCTTCCTTCAACGCACCGCCGTCTCCGCACGCCGTCTCCGCACGCCGTCTTTAACTGCGAAAGCAACTCGGGCAGGTTGTTCCTTTCGGCGGGCAAGCCGTGTGCCATAGTGATAATTCTACACTAAAGAGCGAAGCTCGTGCCGATGAGGGAAGCAAAAATGCTCGCCTTTCGATCTTGCCCGAAAACTCGATTATCGGGACAATCCCCACCCACGATTCTCACCACGAAAAGAAATCCACGATGCAGCAACTGCATTTTGATGAACTGCACGTCGGCGACTGCTGGGAAAGCCAAGCGCGCACCGTCACCGAGACCGATGTCGTCAACTTCGCTTGCCTGAGCGGTGATTTTGGTCCGCTGCACGTCGATCATGAATTCGCGGCTCAAACTCCGTTCGGCCGTCCGGTGGCCCATGGACTCCTCGGCCTCGCGTTTCTCGCCGGCCTCAGCACGAACGCTCCCAACGTTCACACGGTCACCTTCCTCGGAATCAAAGACTGGAGTTTCCACAAGCCGATCCTAATCGGCGACACAGTGCACGCGATCACGAGAGTCATCGCGACGACTGCGTCCAACCGGCGACATGGCCGCGTGACATGGCACCGCGAGCTCGTGAATCAGGATGGCGAGGCTGTGCAAAGCGGGACGTTCGAGACCGTCGTCGCAACTTCAGCGAGTCAAGCGAGTCACATCAGACGAGTGGCAGCTTGATTCAGAATCATCCCTTGACGCGATAGCCGATCTTCGTGAGCGCTTCGCGAACACGCTCCAAATGCTTGCCTTGAATTTCTAGAGCATCTACTTGGAGCGAACCACCAGCGCCGCAAACCGTCTTGAGTTGCGTTAGCAAGTCGGGCAAGTCGTTGCCTTCCGCCGGAAGGCCTCGCACAACGGTGACGACTTTGCCTTTCTTACGTTTCTCAATCGCGAGCTTAGCGGTCTGCTTCTCCGGCGGAATCTTCGGCGCGGGCTCGGGCGGACAGTTGCAGTCCTCTTCCAACTCGCCACAGCGATCACACTTCGGCGGCTGATAGAACTCGGTTCCAGCAAACAGCCGAACCATCAACCCACGCCTTTCGGCGTCGCCCAATGGTCGCGGTATTGCCGCCGCACGAGAGTGTTCGCTTCGTCGTTGTTCGTGATCTGTTCCTTCTGGGGATCAAAGTGCAACACGCCATCCACACGGGCCGCGATGTTTGCGAGATGCACGATGCCGGCTGCGAGATGGCCCGCCTTGACGTCCGCATTCAGCTTCGTCTGCTCGCCACGAACGCAATCGAAGAAGTTCTGATGATGACGTGGCAATTCGACTGGGCCGTTGTTTTCGGCAATCAGCTTCATGCGCGGACCGTACAGTTTCCAACCACTCGTGTGGCCGAGAAGCAAGATGCCGTCCTTGCCATAGAAAGCAGTGCCGTTTTCGTAGCCTTCTTGCACATACGGTGACCAGATCCGCTGCTCGAAGATCAGTTGCTTCTTCCGGCCTTCCGGCTTGCCTTCGACCGGATACTCAAAGACGGCGTACTGTGTGTCGGGGAACTGTTGGTCATCATCGAAGAAGTACTTGCCGCCCATGCACGTCGCACTCGACGGATGCGTATCGACTCCCAATCCCCACAGCGCCACGTCGATGTCGTGAACACCGTCGTTGCCGATGTCACCACAACCAAAGTCGTGCCACCATCGCCAAATTCCGTGCAGCATGTTCGACTGATACTTCACCATGGGCGCGGGACCGACCCACAGATCGAAATCCAAGTGTGACGGCGGATCGCTCGGTTGCTGCTTCCCGATTGAACGACGACGCTGGCTGTTCCAAGCCTTCGCCACCATGATCTCGCCGATCTCGCCGCCATGAATCTTCTCCATCGCTTCCTCAATCACGCGCGTGCTGCGGCTTTGTGTGCCAACTTGCAAACACTTGCCGCTGCGTTCGACGGCATCCGACATCAAGCGACCTTCGCGGATGTTGTGACAACAGGGCTTCTCGACGTACACATGCTTGCCCGCTTCGAGTGCGAGAATCGACGCTGGCGCATGCCAATGATCGGGCGTCGCTATGAAAACTGCATCGACTTCCTTGTCATCCAAGACCTTCCGCATGTCCTTCACTTGCTCAGGGTTCTTGCCACTGGCACCTCTGACCAACTCCGCCGCCTTCGCTCGGCGCTGATCATCTACGTCGCAGACATATTTCACCTCGACATCTTTTCGCGCGGCAAGCAACCTTGTGTGAGCACTCCCCATCCCACCGGGGCCGATCACACCCACCGTAATCTGCTCGTTTGCCGCCGCCTTCGCCGTCTGGCTCGCCATCGTTAACGCCACAGCGCCAGCACCGGCAGTTTTCAAGAAGTCCCTGCGTTTCGTTTCAGTCATGACGTTTCTCCTGCGAGTAAATGGAAGTGGTCAATAACGTAGGTCACTTTCGCCGAAAGTGACTTCAGACGAAAGACTTCAGACGAAAGAAAACTAGCGGTTTTCGAGGTCACTTTCGGCGAAAGTGACCTACTTCAATTGTGCGAGCATCTTCATGCCTCGAACCAGTATGAGTAGATCTTCGCGTTCCGAGCAACGAACTTCAGACGAACGGTGTCGCCCACCTTCGCCAAACCGCCGGGTGACATTGCACGTGCACTGAGTTCGTCGCCAGTAATCACCCGCGACTTCGCCAACTGCTTTCCCGATCGATCCAGCACTGCGACACTCACTTTGCCGTCGGTTGCATCTGTATTCAGGAAGAGCTTCCTGCGAGGTAGTTTGAAAGGTTTTGTCGTCAGAGTGCCTTCTTCATCGCCCGCATCTAGCGAAACGAAACCATCTCGCCGTTGATTCAGCAGCCCAATCTGAACCGGATGCTTGCGGACAACGTTCTTAATCTTCGGGCCGGTGTGAGCGCCGTGAACTCCACAGTAGTAAATGTAGAGCTGACCTCCTCGCGTGATAATCCGCTCGACGCTGCGCGCCATCCCGCCTTCCCAACTGTCCTCGTCGCCCAACTCCAGCCACGTCGCGCGATCACCCACTCGCGTCCAGTGAATCCCATCGCGGCTGGTGGCGAGTTGTGTATCGATCTTCCCATCGCCCCCTGCGCGATAGATCCAGATCATCGCCAGGTAGACGCCTTCATATAGATCGACTCCCGCGCCGTAGATCTGTGTCGCCGGACCGTCGGCCTCGTCGCATTGCAACACAAGTTGCGGCTCGCTCCAGTGCATGAAGTCGTCGCTTTCACTTCGAGCCAGCCGTCGGCCAAACCCGAAGCGACTGAAGCCCACATACTTCTTGATGCGAGGATCGTAGAGCACGTTCTGGTTCGTGTCGCAGTACTTGGGAATGACGGGATTGTTCGTGTACTTCTTCCAGTGGATCCCATCAGGCGAAAACGACGCGTGCCAGCCGTCTTCAGGTCCAGCTTTGCAAAACGGTCCGCCGTTGCGAACTTCCCAACCACCTGAGCCATGATCCCAATAGACCGCTTTCCAGCGCCGAGCCGGATCGGGATCGTGCGGCTCGTGTAGAACCGAGATCCCTTCGCAGTTGTGTTTCCCAATGCCAAGCAAGTTGTTTTGCTTATCGCCGTCGTAAGGCAAGATGCCAAGCTTCGGTTTCACCCAATGCACGCCGTCTTTCGATTTCGCATAGGCTGCCATCGTCGTGTGCGGCGCTCGCTCGTAACCGTCCAGTTCGAGCGGCTTCAGCCCGCGATCTTTCGGTCCCGTCAGGTACCACAACTTGAACAGCCCTGCCGCTTCGTCGTAATACGCGGTCCCGTAGACCTGGCAACCGCGTTCCCAGTGCGTGTCGGGAGACAACAGCGGGTTCTCGGCGTGCCGCGTTGGCTTGTTGACCACGCGTCGCAACCTATCGATCTGCTCGATGCCGACATCGTCAAGGAACAATTGCCGGACGCCGCTCTCGACCTGAAAGCTGCTCGCTTCGTTGGCACCGCAAGCATTCGACTCCCATAATCTGGTTGCAGCCAACGCCGCTGCGCCTCTGCCAGTCGTCCCCAAGAACCCTCGGCGACTGAAACATTCCGCCACGATGCAGCTCCTTTTGCGTGCTCAAGACGATCTAAGCTTCACTTCTCCGTGCCGCGATTGTATAAACGAGTATAGGTGGGTCGCAAGTATTTGTGGCTCGACCGTCCTGCCAGGTAGCTTCCTCCCAACCAGATCAACTCTGACGGTGATGCGTTCTCATTCCAAAGACTACTCGCTGCTCCTCCTGCCAGTGTTAGCAGTTGTCGCGTTTGCACAGCCCATGCTTCGCGCCGACGAGCAGACGGCCGAAGGCATCGCCTTTTTTGAGAACAAGGTCCGGCCGCTGATGATCGAGCGGTGTCTCGATTGCCATACAGGCGACGAGACGGAAAGCGGTCTGTCGATGGATTCGCTGGCAGGGCTGCTGAAGGGCGGTTTGCGAGGGCCTTCGATTGTGATCGGCGAGCCCGAGAAAAGTTTGCTCATCCGGGCGTTGCGTCACGGTGAGATTCTGAAGATGCCACCCAAGGAGAAGCTCTCGGCGGCCCTGATCGCCGACATAGCAACTTGGATCGAGATGGGAGCTCCCTGGCCGAATACCGAGCCAGTCGCGATCCCTCAGAATGAATCCGGCAGCGACGAGGTCACATTCACCGATGAGCAGACTTCATTCTGGTCATTTCGGCCACCGCGCAAACCGACCATACCGACGGTAAAGGATCAAGCGTGGGTGCGATCTCCGATTGATTCCTTCATCCTGCGGAAGCTCGAAGCGGCCGGCTTCCAGCCCGCGTCGCCTCCCACCAAACGCGTGCTGATTCGCCGCGCGACGTTCGACCTGATCGGCTTGCCGCCCACTCCGCAAGAGGTCGATGCGTTTGTGGCTGATGAATCTCCACAAGCCTTCGCGAAGTTGATCGATCGCCTGCTGAACTCGCCTCCCTACGGCGAACGATGGGGCCGGCATTGGCTTGATGTCGCGCGCTACGCCGACTCGAATGGCCTCGACGAGAACCTGGCCTTTGCCGATGCGTTTCATTATCGCGACTACGTTGTCGCGGCGTTCAACAAAGACAAACCGTTCAACTGGTTCGTCCGGGAACAGATCGCGGGTGATCTTCTCGCAAAGAGCCCTCTCCCCAACCCTCTCCCAAAGGGAGAGGGGGCAAGAACGCACGACTGGGACGCACCTTACGAAGGCACCGTCGCTACGGGGTTCTTAGTTCTCGGCGCAAAGATGCTGGCCGAAGATGATCCGGTCAAAATGCAGATGGATATCATCGACGAACAAGTCGATACCCTGGGGCGGGCTTTCATGGGAATGACGTTCGGCTGCGCTCGCTGCCACGATCACAAGTTTGATCCGATTCCAACTGCTGACTATTACGCGTTGGCTGGGATCTTCAAAAGCACGAAGACGATGGAGAATTTCAACGTTGTCGCGCGCTGGCAAGAGAAGCCGCTCGCATCGGCCGAGGCGACGGCAGCTCTCGACGCACACAAGAAGAAAATCGAAGCCAAGCAAGCCGACATCGACAATCTGGTAAAGGAATCGAACGAAGCAGTCCTCGCCGAAGCACGCCAACACGTGGGCGACTACTTGCTGGCCGCGTTGGAACTCGAGCGGCTCAACAACTTGATCGCCGATGCGACGGTGTACGGCGACAAACCGGATCTCGCTTCCGTGCCAGACGCGCTGTTGATCGAAGCCGATGAGTTCGATCGTGGCAACGTACTGCGAGATCGCACCAATTGGGGAAAGGACATCGGAGTACTCGTGAACGCCGGCGAAACGCCGAACTTCGCCGAGTATGATATCGAAGTCAAAGAGGCCGGCCTCTATCAAATCGAGATCCGAGTCGCCGCCGCCGCATCGCGGCCGACGATGCTGATGATCAATGGCCAACTCGCCAAGAAGGACGTGGCGGACGAAGTAACTGGCTCGTGGTACCCCGACGGTCAGAAGTGGTTTGTCGAAGGCTTCTATCATCTGAACGCTGGCAAGAACTTAATTCGTCTTGAACAGCCAACGTTCTTTCCGCACATCGACAAACTGCTAATCGTCCCCGCGCCGCCCGGGGCGCGGGCCACATCGCCCGCACAAATCCTTCCGGCTTTCGCTGCGGAGCCGCCAGAGAGTGTCGTGCTCGTCGAAGCAGAAACAGTCGCTCGTGGGAATCTAGAAGTGGTGACAGAAGGCTACGGCGAAGGAATCGGCATCATCGGCGGTCCCGGTGGACTGAACGAGGGCGAAATCGATGTCGAGATACCTGCCGATGGGATCTATCACATCGCGTTCCGCTATGCGGCTCAAGAAGCACGCCCTACGAAGCTGCTCGTTAACGGTCGCGGTATCAATCCGAAGGCAATCGGCGAAGTGACTGGAACGTGGAACCCAGACACACAACGCTGGTTTCTTGAAGGCCGCGCTCGGCTCACCGCGGGCAAGACCGTGGTGCGGCTGGAACGCGACGGCCCGATTCCGCACATCGACAAGATCATGTTCATCGAAGCTTCGCAGTTCGGTGGGCAGTCGGAAGAGTTCGCTCCGCTGGGCGATTACGAACCCAAGCCAGATTTTGCTCAACAATGGTCAGACTATCTGAAGAAAACGAAGGACGATCCTGCTTCTCCCTTTGCCGATTGGCGTGCGGCAGTGGCGCAAAAGTCCTCCGTGCGCGAGGTGGCTGCTCAGTACAACGAACGTGCCGACGGCGACAGCGAGTCCAATGAATCCCTCGCGGCGATCCTCCGTGATCCTGAAGGCCCGTTTAAGGTATCGGAGACGATCGAAGTCTACTACGCACCGGAAGCTCAAGAACAACTTGCCAGTGTTCGCGCGGAGAAGAAGAAGCTCGACGAAACGATGCCGAAGTATCCCGAAGCGATGGCCGTTTCGGATGGCACCATCGAGAACATCCGCATCCACATTCGCGGCAGCCATCTTACGCAAGGCCGCCAAGTGCCCCGACGCGTCCCGCGCATCTTCACACGCGACGAATCAACTCCGTTCGGCGATGATGCCAGCGGCCGCCTGGGACTGGCACGCTGGTTAACACGCTCGGATCATCCGCTCACGGCTCGTGTGATGGTAAACCGAATCTGGCAGTGGCATTTCGGCGAAGGCTTAGTCCGCTCGCCTGATAACTTTGGCATACTCGGCTTGCGCCCGACGCACCCAGAGCTTCTCGATTGGCTGGCTGTTCAGTTTGTCGAATCGGGCTGGTCGATCAAAGGACTGCATCGCACGATCATGCTCTCATCGACGTATCAGATGAGCACCGCTTTCAATGAGCAAGCGGTAGCCGTTGATCCCGAAAACAAACTCCTGTGGCGTTTCAATCGGCGGCGAGCCGAGGCCGAATCAATTCGCGATTCGATTCTCGCCGCCGCGGGGACGCTGGACCTCAGCATGGGTGGTTCCATGTTGCCGACTGCAAACCGGGCCTACGTGACCAGCACGGCCAATGTTGACCCGGTCGCCTACATGACGAATCGTCGGTCGATCTACATGCCGGTCGTTCGCAGCGCCCTCTACGAAGTCTTTCAAGCCTTCGACTTTGCCGAACCAAGTGTCTCGGCCGGTCAGCGGCAATCCACAACCGTCGCGCCGCAAGCTCTATTCATGATGAACAGCAAAGTCGTCGCCGACTCGACACGCGCGATGGCCGAGCAACTGCTCACTAGTGAGAGCGCGGATGACGCCGCGCGAGTAACCGCGTCCTATCGCACTGCTTACGGCCGATCTCCCAACGAAGTCGAACTTCAGCGAGCGATCAAGTTCGTCGAAGGTTATACTGAGTCGCTGATCGCGAAAGAAACACCGCCCGACGAGGCACGCGTCAAGGCTTGGCAAAGCCTGTGCCGTGTGATTCTGTCGGCGAATGAGTTTATATACATCGAATGACCGTTAACCCGCTGCCGCAGGCTAGGCAGTCACTCGGCTGGTCGGTGCCCAGACGCCTAGCCCTTAGGTTTATCCACATTTTCTCCTAGTCCCGAAGGGACGAAATGATGTAGCCGGGGGTGTAAACCCCCGGAAA
>PBSM01000134.1 GCA_002726245.1 Planctomycetaceae bacterium
TGGAAATAACTGTCCGGTTTTCCGTGGCGTAAGCTTCCAGCTTGCGATAATGCGGGTTCGCAAGCTGGAAGCTTACGCCACTTATTTCTCGAACGATCCGCACGGCTTCAGGAGTGAAGCGGACTCGTCAATCGGCAATCGAGAGGTCTGCCATGTAGATCGCGGTGATCGTCTTGCCGCTCGCGTCCTTCTCGTGTGAAGAGTACCAAGACATGATGGCGCGGGTAGCGCTGAGTTCGATGAAGCCGGGATAGGATGTATCGCCGCCGCTGGGAAGCTCGGCGAACTCCTTCAACTCGTCATTCACCAACCAGTACATGGCAGTCTTTGGACTTTTGCCTCCGATCGATTTGCGACCACCGACGACGTAGCGATCCCCCCAGCGAATCAACAACGGCCCGCCGATGTACCGGTCCAGATCCTTCCGCTCCCACTCAGTGTATGGAGGCTTGCTACGCAGCAACTGAGCCTTGTCGCTGCCGCGGCGGCCGATTGCGAGGATGCTGCCGTCCGTTTCAAACTGAAACGCCGTCTCGTCACCGCGATCCGGTTGGAACAACGCCCGCGTGCGCCAAACAAGTCCGTCGTCGCTTTCCAGCATTGCCGATTGAACGGTGCGACCTTCTCCGCGCGGACCAACTTCAAAGTCCTTCTTCCTTCGCCCGCAGATGAACGCCTTTCCGCCGAAGGCATTCGCCCGCCAGATGTAATGTCCGAAAGTGCCTTCTAGCATTATCGGTCCATGCCACTCACTGCCATCTTCCGACCAAGCCGCATAACCAAGATGCAGATTGAGGTCATAGTCCTTGATCGGAATCGTCATCTCGCCGCTGTACCACGTGCCTGTGTAGACAAACAATCGACTCTTGAAAGCCAGAAAGTGCGGGTCGCGCGTATCTCGTTTGGCAACACGAAACCGATGTACCTGCTTCCACTCTTTCGCATCGCTGCTCGAAAGCACAATGATCGAAGCGGTCGGATGTACCATATGGCCATCGGGGCAGCTTCTGAAGGTCAGATAGAACTTGCCCTGAACGCGAATCAGGTCAGTGAAGGCATTGTGTTCGCCGTTGTGAAAGACTCGTCGAATGTTCGTTACTTTCACCTCAGGCAGTTCGTCGGCATGCAACGGAACAGAAAGCAACGCCAATCCGACGACTGCAACGCAGTGAATCTGAAACTTCACCGAACACTTCTCACAGTAGTTCATCTAGTCGTCCTTCTGTGGCATGCTGACCGATGGAGGAATCTCTCGTTGTGACGGCTTCGTTTATAAACGACAGCGCACGCGATTACGAGCTTCCATCCAAAGCATACACCGGGCACGCCGCAAGAGCGCGACCAGAGCAGACGATCATGCAGCCGGCCAATCGTAGGCCGTTCGCATCGCGAGGCTGACAGTCTGCGTGATTTCGGCCAAGCTGACCGGCTTCGACAGCGACGAGAACGCATCCACCTCTTTGGCCTCTTCGGCCAGACCCTCGTCCATCTCAGCCGAGATCAAGATGCAGGGCACAACCGCGCGGACTCGCTTCACGCGACGGATCGTTTCCAAGCCGGTGAGTCTTGGCATGTGCATGTCCAAGAGTGCCACGTGAATCTGCTCGCGATGAACAATCTCGATCGCTTGCTGACCGTCCTCGGCCAGCAGCGTTCGGAAGCCGCGTGTCTCGAAAACACCACGCAACGTTTCGCGAAAATCGCGATCGTCATCGGTGATCAACATAGATGGCACTTCGAGAATCACGACGTTCCCCGCATCGGAATTGCTACATGCACATACTTCTATCAAAGATCGCGATTCGATGTTAGTCAAATGAATCGGCCGACATTGGGCAGAATCGCTTGTCGCAGGCGGGGAACTCGCAGATTGGTACGACCAGGATGGTGACAGCTCGGCACGCTCGCGACGCCGCGCCGACGGCGTTTGGGGCGTTTCCCGACCGGTTGTCAGCTCTCGCCGTAACCTTATACTACCGAGTGAGTTTCGGGTTTCCTGACCACTCATTCGCGGGTCGGTCTCGTTCAACCCGCTCGTATCGCGAGGGCCAGTTTGGCGTGCAGCGACCGGGTTAGATGGTGGAGCCTATCACGGAAGGATTTCGGTGCAAACGACCCCCTCCTATTTGGCTCGTAACGAGTTTCTGATTCGGCGGCTTCACTCGCTGAGCGGTTTAGTTCCGGTCGGTGCGTACATGTGCGTCCATTTGCTCACGAATGCGAGTGTGCTGGATAGTTCGGCGACTTTTCAGCGAGCCGTCCATCAGATTCACAGTTTGGGAAACTTGCTGCCGCTCGTTGAATGGGTCTTCATTTTCATCCCGATTCTGTTTCATGGTGTCATCGGCGTGGTGATCATTCGAGGCGGCTTGCCGAACTACGGCAGCTACAAGTACACGAGCAACCTGCGTTATACGTTGCAACGCGCAACGGGGATGATTGCCTTCGTTTTCATCGTCTGGCATGTCTTTCACATGCACGGCTGGTTTCACTTCGAGGCCTGGAAGACGAACGTCGCCGAGCCGCTCCGTGGAGCCCAGTTCTCTCCGTACAATGCAGCGTCCTCGCTGGGAGTGGCGATGGCTGGCGTTGTTTATCCGTTGCTATACGCCACTGGCATCCTGTCGTGTGTCTATCACTTAGCCAACGGTATTTGGACGATGGGTATCACGTGGGGTGTTTGGGTCAGCCCGGCAGCTCAGAAGCGAGCCGACCACGTTTGCATCGCCTTCGGGATCGCACTCGCAGTCGTTGGCTTGAGCGCCTTAGGTGGAGCGGTTCGCTTAGCGAATGACGAGGGGCGACGGGACGACGCCGAAAAGGTTGAAGCACGGATGTGGAAGGCAAAGACGGACTCAGGCGAAGTTGATCTGGATGCCGGTGACCACAAGCGCGCAGAGCACCTGCGAAAACACACGGCGCCCAAATGAACCTAAGGGTTCACGAATCAATTGCAAGGTAACAAGAAATGGCAAAGCAACGAGTGATGGTCATCGGCGGTGGGCTGGCTGGTCTGGCCGCGTCGATGAAGCTGGCTGAGTTAGGAATCGACGTCGATCTGATGAGCCTGACACCCGCCAAGCGATCGCATAGCGTTTGTGCGCAGGGCGGCATCAACTCGTGCAACGATCAAACTCGTCAACTCGGCGACAGCGAGTGGAAGCACTTTGACGATACCGTTTACGGCGGCGACTTCCTCCAGCATCAACCACCCGTCAAAGAGATGACCGATTGGGCGCCCAAGGTCATCGAATTGATGGATCGACTCGGCGTTACGTTCAACCGAACGCAAGAAGGCTTCATTGACCGACGTCGTTTCGGCGGAACGCTCTATAAGCGAACGGCCTTCGCGGGCGCAACGACTGGCCAACAGTTGCTGTATGCGTTAGACGAACAAGTTCGCCGTTGGGAGAGCGACGGCAAGGTTACCAAGTACGAATTCTGGGACTTCCTCGGCCCGGTACTCGATGAGAACGGCGTTTGCCTCGGCTGCGTCGCTCAAGATCTGGTCACGATGGAGATTCGCTCTTTTCGTGCGGACGCCGTTGTGCTCGCGACCGGAGGGTGCGGTCTAATCTACGGCCGCTCAACGATGTCGATGGTCTGCACTGGCAGCGCGGTCAGTCGATCTTTTCAAGCTGGCGCGCGATACGGCAATGGCGAGTTTATTCAGGTGCATCCGACAGCGATTCCGGGCGCGGACAAGTTGCGTTTGATGAGCGAGTCGGCTCGCGGCGAAGGCGGGCGAGTTTGGGTTCCGCGAACATCCCAAGATCCTCGCGATCCGAAGAACATTCCTGAAAAAGAACGCTACTACTTCCTCGAAGAGCGATATCCCGAGTATGGCAATCTCGTGCCGCGTGACATCGCGACGCGCGAGATTTTTGATACCTGTGTGAACGGAGGTTTGAGTGTCGAAGCAGGACGACAATGCGTTTATCTCGATCTCACTCACATCGATGCTGACGAACTAACTCGAAAGCTCGGCGGAATTCTATCGATTTACGAGAAGTTTCAGGGGGTTGATCCTCGCTTCACGCCGATGAAGATCTTCCCGGCCGTCCATTATTCAATGGGCGGATTGTGGGCCGATTACGAACGGACAGCTGAGGGCGGGTTGCAGCCTGGTTCGCCGCGCAATCAAGTCACAGACATTCCCAATCTCTATGCTATCGGCGAATGCGATTATCAGTATCACGGCGGCAACCGTCTTGGAGCCAACTCGCTGCTGAGTTGTATCTTCAGCGGCCTCTTCGTTGCGCCGGGACTGGAAAACCTACTGAAGTCGCAGAGTAGTTCGGCGGCCGATCAAGACGCGTCCCTCTATGAAGGAGCAGTCAGACAGCATCAAGAGCAACACCAAGCCTTGCTCAAGCGACCAGTCGGCAAAGAGAATCCGTACCTGATTCACCAGGAACTCGGCGACCTGATGACCAAGGCCGCGACCGTGGTGCGCAGGAACGATCAGCTCGAAGCAGCCTACAGCGCGTGCATTGAATTGCACGAACGTGCCCAAAAATGTTCCCTGTCCGACACGGGCAACTGGACGAACCAGAACGTTGTCTTCACGAAGGCTCTGCTCGACATGTTCCCGCTGGCAAAATCTATCCTGAAAGGTGCGTTGCAGCGAGACGAGTGTCGCGGTGCTCACTTTAAGCCAGGTTTCAAGATGCCCAGCCTTACGGGCGAAGACGCGGGCGACCGGCGTCGCGAAGCGGAAGCTTGGTGCGACCGTTTCGATGCGAACAACGAAAAGTGGCTCAAATCGACCGTCGCGACCTGGAACGACACAGAGCCTGACATCGACTACGAAGACGTTGACACTTCCCTGATCACACCGCGGCCGAGACTCTACGGTTTGGCCGGAGCAGAAGTTATCGAGAGAGTATGGAGAGAACGACAAGCCGCCAAAGCCGATCGGCCTGGTGGCAACCGAGCGACGAAGTCCGGCGAGACCGCAACCGCCGGAGCAGCCACATCGTAGCCATCACGCTCCGTGCGATGAAAGCGGTAACGAGAGAGACAAACCTAACCTGACAATCAAATCGTTTAACCCGTTGCCGAAGGTGAGGCATCGCAACAGCATCACCTCGCCTTCGGCAACGGGACCACGAACCCGTAACTGACAAGAAGCATGGCCGCAACATCCAGCAACGGACACGCAACACCCGACGCCTTTGAAGTCCGAATTCTTCGCCAAGCCGGTCCCGGGCAACATAGCTACTGGGAACGTCACCGTGTGAAGTACGAACACGATATGAATGTGATCAGCGTGTTACAGCGGATCGCGGCAAATACGAAGACGGTTGAAGGCAAGAGTGTCGCGCCGGTCGCTTGGGATTGCAACTGCCTGGAAGAGGTTTGTGGCGCGTGCACGATGGCCATCAACGGCCACGTCCGACAAGCGTGCTCCGCGTTGGTCGATCACTTGCTCGAAGACAATCCGAACGAAATCACGTTGGAACCGATGACGAAGTTCCCGGCCCTTCGAGACTTGTGCGTCGATCGCGGTCGTCTGTTCCGCTCGTTGCAACGAGTCAAAGCCTGGGTGCCGGTCGATAGCTACTACGACCTGGGCCCAGGACCAAAACAGTCGCGTGAAGAACAGGAAGCCGCTTATCCCTTGAGTGAGTGCATGAGTTGCGGTTGCTGCATGGAAGCATGCCCGCAGTACATGAAAGTGGAACTCACTCAGAACGAAGGTGAGAACGACGCCGATTTCGAAACTCGCCAGCAAGAGGCTTACGACGGAGCGTTCCTCGGCGCAGCGGCAATCAGCCAGGCGGTTCTCTTTAACGCTAATCCGACCGGCAAGAACATCGCCGGTGAACGACTCGATGCTTTGATGGGTGAAGGCGGGATTCAGGTCTGCGGCAACGCACAGAATTGCGTTGCAGTCTGCCCGAAAGAGATTCCGCTCACAACTTCGATCGCGTGTGCCGGTCGCTCAACAACGCGTCATGCTCTGAAGAGCTGGTTCGACCGCTAAGTCGAGAATGCAGCCCGGTCACTCCGTGGATCGGGTTTGTCTCACATTAGTGTAACGGCTCACACAAGTCCGCGTCACGGAATGCCGCAGCTACCTTATTTGCTCGGTTTGCCGTGCTGCGCGGCCTGCGCCCGTGTATACTACGCAGCAAAGGAGCCAACCATGAATCGCCTTCCACTCTTCCTCGCGCCAATTCTGTTTGCCTCCACAATCTCTTTCGCCGCAGACGAAGAGACCTTCTCGGGACCTCAAGTCGATGAGAAGCTGGCGCCGTTCAAGCTCCGTGGAGTTCTCGGCGACGCTGCCGGTAAGGAAATTGATATCGTCTCGGAAGCAGATGGCAAGCCGATAGCGATCTTCTTCGTGCATGAAGTGACTCGGCCATCGGTTGGACTCACGCGGCTGATCATGAACTACGCGGCAAAGCGAGCCGAAGATGGGTTACACAGTGGCGTTGTCTTCTTGAGCGACGATCCGACCGACACGGAGAACTGGATGAAGCGAGCTTCGCATGCGCTCCCGAAGGATGTCGTGGTTGGCGTTTCCGTCGATGGACAAGAAGGCCCCGGCGCGTACGGCTTGAATCGAAACGTGGCGGTAACTGTCTTGGTCGGCAAAGGCAACAAAGTCACCGCGAACTACGCTCTCGTTCAACCAAGCATCCAAGCTGACGCGCCGAGGATTGCAAAATCGATTGTGGATGTGCTCGGTGGCGACAAGGTTCCCACGCTCGCTCAACTCGGAGCCCGAGGTTACGACAAACCAACCGCCAGGGTGAGCGATCCCAAGCTCGACTCGTTGCTGCGGCAGATGATTCAGAAAACCGCAAAGCCCGAGCAAGTCAAGAAAGCTGCGGACGATATCGAGTCGTACGTGGCTGATAAGAAGCCGCTGCAAGAGCGAATCGGTTCGATCACCAAGCGAATCATTGCAGCCGACAAGCTGCAAAACTATGGCACCCAAGCAGCGCAGGAGCAACTCAAAGCATGGGCGAAAAAGTACGGCACGAAGCGGGAACGCCGCTAAGTCTGAGCGTCGCGACGTTTCTATCACTGGCTCTTGCGACGCACGACGCCTCTTCAGCCGACAAGCTTGAGGACATCCAGCAGGCGCGCGTCTGTGTGACGGGTGCAGACCACAATCGACCTGATCCGTATCCCGGACTGGGAGACTTCATCGGTTGGCCGGGCGGAATCGAGCGAATGCCGAATGGCGACTTGTTACTGGCACATTCGGCGGGTTATTGGCATTCTTCGTTCGCTCAACCTCGTCAGATCGAACCGTCTCTCCGCACGGATTGGTTAGCCAGTGGCTGGCCGCTTGATTTTCCCGCGCCTACCGGTGGACGAGTCATGGCTTGCCGATCGACTGACAACGGAAAGACATGGTCCAAACCGTTTACTATTCTCGATCATCGGCTCGACGACGGCGCTCACGCAGTGTTCAAATGCCACGACGGAACGGTGTTGTGCTTCGTCGGTGTGCAAGCTTCCTGGTATGGATACAAGAAGGCTCCGAAGGCCTTCGAACAGGACATCGACGGGCTCAATACGAAACAGTTCGTGCTCCGTTCGACCGACGGTGGCAAGACGTGGTCCGAGCCACTCGGTCTTGATAGCCCCGGCGATTTCTACGAGCGGGCACACGGTGGTCGCCCTATTCAACTTGCCAGCGGTGCGATTCTGTGGGCGACGTACTATCAGGTTGCCGGCGAGAAGTATCTGCGGGGTGCGATCCGTCGATCGGACGACTCCGGGAAGACTTGGAAAGTCATCTCGCGGATCGTGCGGCCAGATAACAACATCGACGAACCAGCGATTGCGCAGTTGCGCGATGGCCGTCTGGTTCTGGTAACGCGACCCGACGGAGCCGTCTTCCATTCCAAGGACAGCGGCGTGACGTGGACCGATTCCGGTGCGCGGGTTGTTCCCGTTGGAAGCGCGAAACTCAAAGCTCCTCAGTTGCTCGTCCTTCGTGACGGAACGGTCGTGGCTATCGCTTCGTGGAAGAACCTGCGAGTCTGGATCAGCACCGACGGTGGGCAATCGTGGTCCAAAGACATTCCGCTCGACATATCAAGCTACGGCTATCCTGGCTCTTACATTCTCGGCGAAGACGACTCAATCCTGCTGCCCTACTGTGCGAGCGGCCGTGCACCGAACCGAGTCTATCTTGTCCGCTTTCGCGTCAACGACGAACGCACGGGAATCGAGTTGCGACCCGTTCATCTCAGTCGGTGAATGCATTCGCAGAATCAGGAAGGCAGCCGCTCAGACTCAGTTGCTGGATCGACTCGATGGAAGATGCAAAACGCCGAGTACTGGCCAGTCCTAAAAGATTCGCCGTTCGAAAAGTGAGAACATGTTTCGGTTTTGAAGACTTCTGTCGAGGGAGATTCCGCACGAATTAATGAAAGAGCACGAATCGGGTCGCTCATTCGTGCTCTTTCATTAA
>PBSM01000135.1 GCA_002726245.1 Planctomycetaceae bacterium
AAACCCACAACATCGTGGAGAGCCACGTTTTTCACCAAGATCAATCTCCACGGCGAGCTAACGCCAGCACCAAAATCTCCTAAAGTGCAGTATACACAGCAAGTTCGTCGGTCACGCAGCCAGCAACGAGCAACAGACATCAGGCCACGAGTGTGCGTCTCATGAAAACTACCATTGTTTTCTCCCTTGGGAACGCCGCTCGCTGAGCGGCGACACTGTAAGTGTAATTCGGCGAGTGAGGCAAGTGTAGTCTCGCGGCCCGGATGGGCGAAAGCAAGTAAATCGAGAGTACTATTTAGAACTTCGTTTACGCACGGGCGTCGAATAGTCGTTCCCAAGTTCTCTGCGAAGAGTGGTTAAATGCGCGGCATTGCGTTCCTAGAAACCAAGGTCACAGTTATCGCTCCGCGGCCTCAAACGCATTCACTGCGTGACCACCATGATAGCCGCTTTACGTTCTGTGTTCCCGGTTTCGAGCTTGACAGTCCTAAGACAAGATCAGTGATGTTCGACGCCAGACACAGATCGAGTGCATCACCAACTGTCTCGGAAGCGGCCAACGCCAGATCGTTAGCCTGTGACGCTCTTTCGCAACCCTCGCATCCGTGAAGGGCTCGCAGAACCGAAGGGCATGTGGAAGTGAGGATGCGGTACCTTTATCGGTTCGTTTCTCGACATGCAAATGTTGCCTTCATGCGGCAACTGCGACCATAACGCTGCATCCCTTGAAGCTCGACGACTAGCAAGTCGATTCGCCAACATCACAAGCAGCAGCACATCGCCCGCACAGTATCGAATCAGTTTCGAGCGGGCATTATTGTCGCCCTGACTTCGCCAGCGTTGCCAAAGCTGGACCGCTATTTTTCCATCGATATCTTGCAAGTCGCATGGGCGTGAAATGCCGAGCTGATGTGCGATGCTCTCCAGCCGGCCTATGAGACCCTTGTGATAACAGCTCCAGCGGAGATCGATGTGCGGGCACGGCAGTTCTGGGATGTGGAAGTAATCGAGGATTCGTGGAACATCAAACGAAGAGCCATTGAACGATGCAATTACCGTTATGTCATCAAGCAGCGTGAGAAAGTCGTCAAGATTCTCGTGCTCGACGAAGGTGTGAAGTTGCCCCTGGTGCCAACAGGCGATCACCGTTATCTCGGCGTCGTATTCCAAGCCCGACGTCTCGATGTCAAAGAACGAAGCCTGATCAAGAAACTCTGCAACGATCCGCCACTTATCTTGCGGTACCAAACGCTCCACGAAGTATCGAACATCACGACGCTGTAATGCGTCCAAGCAACGACTGCACTCTTCGAGCAACGAAGAGCGATAACTCTCTGGAACCTGATCGACCAGATCTACGGCATCTGCCCATGTGCGAATTCCGAGATCATGGAGGTGCCCAAGTCGAGCACGACCAACTCCACGGCAATGTAGCAATGCTTCGGTTATCAATGCACTCTCGCTCGTTTGCCTTGGAGAATCTGGCTCGCCTTCCCCAATCGTTGCTGGAGCCGTTGTGCCTCAAGGTCTTGCTCTGGTAGGGTGATTTCGATAGGAGGAGCGACTTCGTGATACTTGATGTCAGGGGCCATGACCTTGCCCGTAAGAAGTGCCGTCAGCAGGCTGCGAGTGCAGGCCACCGATGCATTCGACTCAAGTAGCAACTGTTCTAAGTCTTCGTCAGCAACACCGGGTGGCAACGCGGTCACACACGACGGGCATCCCGCGTTGCACGAGCATTCATCGATCACGGCCTGTGCAAGAGTCAACGCATCCTTAAACACCTCGAATACTTTTTCGGCGTACCCGACACCCCCTTCGATTGTGTCGTAAAGGTATAGGGCACTCTTCCATTCGCCGTCCTCCAGTTCGGTGAGCGAGACATCCGTTTCGATGTTCTGCGGGTCACCGAGACACAAGTTCGGAGCGGTTCGCTTGAGGATATAACTCAGGCCATATAAGGCAGCCCCAATATGCCGCTTGTCTGTCCGCTCCATTTCCTGCCGCCACTCGGAAGGTGGATGGAGACTGAACCCAGTGGTGTCATACAAAAAAGGATCGAGCGTGATGGGGCCGTAACCGATGTTTTCCAGCGTCCGCTCCCGAATCTTCTTATACAGCTTCGGCTGACGATTCACGTTGATATACCCGAACTCAAGTGGAGCTTCTCCAAGCTCGTACCGGTCGAGTGACTCGGTAAGTGTGACGCGACTCTCCCAAACAGCTTCGGTGTAGTAATCCACGTCTACAGGTTCGACCCGGCATAACTTCTTTTCGAGATCCAGCTCCATCGACATGTAACGCTTGCCGAGGTGTTGATAAATCGCATCTTTGTAGAGCGTCCCACGAGCACCGATCGGATCAAGCTCGCCAATGACTTCCGTGTCGCAGTAGATATCCACGTTGTAATCCGTCATGCCGCGAAGATTGACTCCCTTCGCCGGATAGTCACGAAGAGCGTAGCGATAGTCGCCGTGATACTCAGCTAGTGTGCCGTCCCCATTTAACACTTCCATGGCGGCTGGATATGCTGGTTCACCAAATGTCGGCTCGTCTTTACGCAGCGGATGCTCGTGAGCCGCACACGGAAGGTGTTGTAGCAGAATGTAAGGATTGTCCGCGTTCAGCCACGCTCGCTCGATTGGTGCCGACGTGACAAACTCTGGATGATGTACGATGTATTGGTCAATAGGTGTGTCGCGAGCAACGTACACGATCACGGCCCGCGATCCCCGCCTTCCGACGCGTCCTGCTTGCTGCCAAAAGCTGGCCATTGATCCAGGGAACCCACTCAGGATACAGAGATCGAGATCGCCGATGTCGATGCCAAGTTCCAAAGCATTGGTGCTGATGATTGTCGTCACTCGTCCCGATGCCAGATCACGTTCAAGTTTGCGACGTTCGTTTGGTAGCAAACCGCCGCGATACGGTTTTACTTTGGTCTTCAGCTCCGGGTGTCCGTCGGTCACTGCCCGGCAGAGTCTTTCGACTTGTTGTCTCGCTCGACAGAAGCAAATGGTACGTACGCCACGGCGAGTTGCTTCGCGAATGAGAGGCACGCTGACCGAACCTGACCCCTTGCGATAAAGAGCATGGCCATGACTTTGTACGACTGGTGGATTGACCAGATATAGGTCACGTCGCGGGCGAGGGGCTCCGTCTCGCGTGATGACATGGAACGGTCGTTGGAAAAGGGCTTCAACGTGTTCCCGAGGATTGCCGATGGTGGCGGAGGAGCAAACAAACGTTGGACGGCTGCCGTGCATCTCGCATACACGCAGCAGACGCCGCATCACATTCGCGACATGAGAACCAAACGCACCGCGATACGTGTGAACCTCATCTATGACAACGTACCGCAGTCGCGACAGGAATGTTCGCCACCGCCGGTTGTGATTCGGCAGGATACCCGAATGGAGCATGTCGGGATTCGTAATCATGAAGTCCGCGTGCGATTGAATTCGTGTGCGTTCCTCGCGAGGCGTGTCGCCGTCGAATGTTCCCAGGCGTACATCGCCACCACTTGCTTGGAGCAATTTGCCGAGAGTTCCTTCCTGATCGCGGGAGAGAGCCTTCGTCGGATACATCAGCATCACGCCGAAGGGTGCTTCCGCTTGGAAGTATTCGTGAAGAATTGGGAGCAAGAAGGACAGCGTCTTCCCGCTGGCGGTGCGGGACACCAGCACCGTGTCGTGCTGGTTACGGATCTGGTCGAACGCTTCACGCTGGTGAGAGTACAGTTGCGTCAGCCCGGTTTCAGTGAGAGCCGTCGCCAATCGCGGATCAAGGTCCGGTGGAAACTCCGCAAACTCACCCGTCGATGCGTCGAGCGACGTGCGGGCTGCGATTTGCTGAGTGAAGCGCTCCTCTAAGAAGTCCACAAAGGACTGGATACCCATGACCAGCTCCCATCCGTGTTCGCAGGTGTGACGTGTTCATTCGTCCACGTAAGATAGCATCTAACCGCGAAACTGGGAACGCCAGTACATTCCCCCGAATACGATGCGGCCACGGTTTTCGGAGATCGAGTTTCCCTCATGCCGGTCTTGCAGGCAGAGGCCACCCGTACTAGTAGGTTTAGTGGTCCACTTCAAGGTGACGTGTGTTGTTCACCCTCTTCGATTCTTCTGAGCACTGCTGCAGCCAGAGATTTACGAAGGGTGCTGTCGAATAAGACTATTACGAACCCTCCGACGACTTCAATGACAGTGACAGTGCCCTTCTCGCCTGCTTTCGTCTGAACTCGCTCATCGGCAGTCGCTCGTCTTCGCGAAGTTGCTGTTGCGCATCATGCACGAAGTCGATCAAATGCTGGGCAAGGGTCCGGCTCGAGTCGTGCTGGAGCGAATCGCCGATCACGCTTCGCAAGGCATTGATCCACGGACAAACGCGGGTGTGTGCCTGAAACGACAAACGCCGCCGACAGGACTGAGCCCATCGGCGGCGTTCGTTATGAAAATCGCCCATTTTGCAGGACGCTTAGTCCATCTCGACTTCGAGTTGATTTACGGCTTGCCACAGCGTTTCGAGCAGTTCAAAATCGTCTATCTGACGCTCGCTCTCAATGATGACTTTACAGTCGCCCAACTCGATCGTGCGAACTGTGCCAGATTCAGATTCTTCGACCTCGTGAATAACCGGACTTTCACTCTCGGGCAGTGCCGCTTCTTCAGCCAGCGGTTGAGCGATTTCGACCGATCCATCGTTTTCTGCCACAGCGTCATGTCTGTCGGCGATCTCATCCGCTTCCGGTACGGCCTCTTCGTCGATCAGTTGGATCAACTCTTCGATCAGTTCCTGAGTGGTGTCGCCTTGATCGGTTTCGCTACCAGTGCCATCGACTTCGCCGATGTATTCGTCGGCGACGATGTGATCAGGCAAATCGCTCTCAGTCGCTACTTCCGTTGCCACATCATCGGCGATCGCTGTTTCAGCGACCTCAGTATTGCTATCGACTTCTACCGAGTCGGAATGCTCGATCACTTCCGAAACGATATCCGCTTTGTCACTGATACTTTCGGGCTCCGGAACTGCGTCTTCGGCAACAAGGTCTTCAGTCACATCGACGTCTGAACTTTCTGCGACCTCGATATCGCCAGCTGTATCATTGATGCTCGCTTCCTCGCCCGCTGGCTCGACGGTCTCGACACTTGCTTCGTCTTCTAAGATTTCAGTAGTTTCGGCGACAGGAGTGTCTTGCTGAGTCAACTCTTCCGCTTCAACTTCGCGTTCAACGATCCAGCCTTCGAAACCTTCGACACACTCAAATTCATCGACCACGTCTTCGTCCAGGACGACGCCAAGACTTTCTTGCTCCGTCCCTGTATCGGCTTCCACTACAGCCTCTTCGGAGGTTTGTGCGTCGTCGTCGGCCGCGTCTTCCACTGCCTCGAAGTCGCTCGTACCCGCTCCTTCGGCAACAGCAATTCGTTCGGACTCGCATGTCTCATCGATACAAACGGACGCATCGACTTCACCACTGTGATCTTCGGGCTCGCCTTCGCTCGCTACCGTCTCGTCAATCACGGTGTCGAAGCAGCCAGCTTCTTTGCAGAACTGGCATTCCTCTGTGACTGCCAGTTCGTCGGTAAGTTCCGTCGGTTGTACCTCGATGACTTCCTCGGCACAGCCAGCGTCTCCACAAAACACGCACGCCTCAGTGCTTAATTCATCGGCAGTCAATCGCGAAGTAGCAAAACAGATCCCAACCGCGGTCGTCAACGAAAAGGCGATCAGTCGCTTGTTCATTTTCTCATGTCCTTCAAAAGTGGAATCATCCGTGGACACGCCGCCGTGCCATCCAGAAGGTACGTATCGGTGTAGCTTGATGTGTTAGGTTACGTAAACGAGACGCCATTAGGAAAATTGACTGGGACCGTACCGTGTGTAGCGGCTAAGGAAAGAACGTGGATTCTTCCGTTGTCCTGCTCTGAACTGGGGACCGCTGCGACGATTTGTCCTTAAGAGTGACGGATGCGGTCTCGTTAGATTGGCTGGACGTCCCTGGTTTCTGTCACCTGCTACCGGACTTCCGGAACGAAGGTCTGCTCCCCATGGGCGGTCGTTTGAAGTTGCCCGGCTCCGGGCGAGGACCGAGTTCCGGTGGGACCGGCGTCAGATCCTTGTACGGTATCAGGCTCAATAGATGGGTGATGGCGTTGATCCGAGCGCGTTTTTTGTTGTCGGCGTTGACCACATACCACGGGGCCTCACTGATGTCGGTGTGGGCGAACATCACATCTTTGGCCATGGAATACTCGACCCAGCGTGCGCGGGACTCGACGTCCATCGGGCTGAGTTTCCAACTCCACGTCCGGTCCTCCATTCTCCGCTGAAAACGCTTTTCCTGCACAACATCGCTGACCGAAAACCAATACTTCACCAGCATGATCCCCGACCGCACTAAGATTCGTTCAAACTCTGGGCATGCCTGTAAAAAGTCCTGATACTCGAAGTCGCTGCAGAAACCCATGACGCGTTCAACCCCGGCACGGTTGTACCAGCTGCGGTCAAACAAGACCAATTCGCCCGCGGCCGGTAAGTGGGCTACGTAACGCTGAAAATACCAAAATGTCCTTTCCCTTTCGGTGGGGCGTGGCAGAGCGACAACACGACAGATGCGAGGGTTCAAAACTTGCGTGATGCGTTTTATCGTGCCTCCTTTGCCTGCCGCATCACGACCTTCAAAAAGGACCACTACCCGAAGCCCTTCGTGTTTGATCCATTCCTGTAGCTTGACAAGTTCAATTTGCAGACGTGACAGCTCTTTCTCATACACAGAATTCTTGATCTTCCGAGATTCGGCCCGAATGTCGCCGCTGCTCATAGCCTTTGTTCCTGAGTTTCCCCCGTCGTGCTGGGCGTCCTTTTTCCTGGTCATGTCCTGATCTCTTGTTGTTGACGCGTGAACGAGTTCCCCTCGACCGCCGGCGACTGACGGTTCATTCGATCGAGCTACTTATAGGTCGTGTCGGGGAAACTCGACCGCGAGTACGATATTGTTTCTTCATAAACTGCAAAGCGAGCACCGTGTGGCAGTGGCTTACGTCCGAGTTCTTTCTCGTGGGACAAGAGCACCCGATGTAGACGTCGTTTCGCGGGCCAAATCGGCGAGGTCGTGGAAGGGCGCTGGATCTTGTTCATAGCGTTCCTCCAAGTCTCGCACGTACAGCGCCGAAAACTCTTTCCAGGCGGTCGGGTCCGGCTCGGCAAGGTACTGCTTAACGATTTCTACGCACGACCGCAAACAGTGCTTCGTGTGTTTTCGTGTGTCCTGCCGGATTCCGCCGAGCAAAGGTTCATCGACTGGCCGTTTTCCTCGATAGATTTTATAGCGAGTGAGCATTCGGGTATCATACCCACCTACCGCCATTCCACCCACCACTTGGCCAACCGAAGCGCGACCAAGAATGACGCGAACGCGAGCTGACCGAGCGAAACCGCAGCAGCGTCGATGATGGGTGTCCCAGTATGCGTTCGTTTGCCGCACCGCCGTAGCCAAGCTTGCCGGCGGCAAAATGGTCGATGGAAATGGAATTGCGAAACCCGTCTTGTAATCATTCTGCCAAATCCGAACCCGGCGCGATCAATTCCACCTCAGTGATTGCCAGCCCAGCCGGGTCGAAAAGTGTATGGCACCAAACGGCTTCGACGATTAACCCGAACGGGTCGTTCGGCAGCCTGTTTTTCAAGTGATCCCGGCTGGAATCGAACCAGCACTCTCCTACATGTCACGCAGGCGTCTTCGCCGTTGGGCCACGGGATCAATCAGTGATCAGAGTGGGAGTCGAACCTACAGAATCGCCACGCTCCGATCACCGACGCTCGCGTTGGTCGGTGACCGCGTTACCTGTTTGCGTACCTGATCAAGACGTCGGTCAGGCGGTCTTGCAACTCTTCGTTGAAGCTTGCGAGGATCAGCGTGGAGAGCCAGACAACTGATTGGTACGTATGGCTTAAGCTTCGCATTCAACTCTTTCCAGAGAGGTTAGTCGCCGTTTGTATCGCAAGTGGAAGACACTAACGACGAGAACGGCCTCGGCAATCACGAATTCGGCCAGATTCTCGTGCCTTGTCATTCATTCGTCTAAACATCTATGCTAGGAGCGCAATCGTCGCCTGTATAACGACAGCCGAAATCCCTTCGGGAATCCAAAGCGTATAGATGACGCCGACTTAAAGATCTTGGGGCTGATCACCGGGTGAAAGCTCACTTCAAAGTATCGTCCTGCCCCAACGAAGACTGTGCTACGAACGATGCCCAAGTAGATGCCGTTCATATAATGAGTCCCGTTTCTTGATCCGCTTCATGAAAGCCTTTTGACAAACTACCAGAATAACAAACAATGGGCCGCTTCGAGGTTTCATGTAATACTCAGTGAGATCGAGAAGCAGAAGTAATCGTCACAGAATCTAGTCGCGAGATCCTCAAGCGGAGAAACACAAGCGTGATGAACACGATTCGAAATGTCTGGAGGTGCGGTGCGATCTTCCTTCTCCTTAGCGCTGCTGCCAAGGCGGAAGATAACAATACCGTGCGTGTCTTCATCTTCGCCGGTCAGTCGAATATGGTGGGCTCCGATTCAAAGGTGAACGACACCAAACGCTTTCCGCCGTTTGCTGGACTCGAAAACGCCCAGACCGGCGTGAAGTTCTCTTACTGCATCGGACGCGAGAATAAGACCAAGTCGGATGGCTGGGTGGACCTGCAACCGGTCAACAACATCGTCGGCCCGGAACTTAGTTTTGCCCGCGAGGTCACTCAAAACATCGAAGCACCTATTGCCATCATCAAGTGCGCTGCCGGTGGCACTCATCTGGGCGGTGACTGGAATCCCGATAAGCCCGCTGGGTTCGCGATGTACCCGCTGACGCTGGACTTGATCAGGTCGTCCCTCGCTGATTTCGACAGGCAGAAGATTGCATATCGCATCGAAGGGTTCATGTGGCATCAGGGCGAGAACGACATGTTCAATGAAGAGTACATGTCGAACTACGGAAAGAATCTGGCGAACTTCTTGGCCAATTGGCGCCGCGATCTTAAGACCCCTGATCTCAAATTCTACATCGGAGAACTTTGTACGAAGACCATCTGGGGTATGGACCTACGTCCACGCATGTATGCTATCAGCCAAGGTCAGAAAGCCGTCACTGAAACTGACCGCCTTGCGGAGTATATCCCCACGTCCCACGTCGGTGTCGAAATCGGCGGTGGCGTCGGATTACATTATCACTACGGAACTTTGGGACAGTTTGAGCATGGTGTTAACTATGCTGACGCCTACCTGCGAACGATTGATAAAAGCAAGATAAACCCAAGGCCGCTCAAGACCTGGCCATACCAGAACGGCAGCAAGATCAAGCTCTTCGTCCTCGCTGGTCATCGCAATATGGAAGGCGAGCGTGCCTTTGTTCAGGAACTCAAGACGCTGAACGAAGAACTGCTCAAAGACAATGAGGAGGTTGCTTACAAATACAGCATTGGCGGCGGCTACAAGGTGTCCGATGGCTGGGAACCGTTGGGGCCCGCCGGTTATTATGATACGTTCGGACCGGAACTCAGTTTTGGGCACGTGCTGCACGGCAAACTTTCCGGCAGCATTGCCATCGCCAAGTTCACTCACAGCGGTTCACAGATGGATGACTGGACCCCGGAAGGGAGCATGGCCAAGTCGCGTCATATCTATCCTCGATTCATCGCATTTGTCAAAGAATCAATCAAAGAGCTTCAGGACAAAGGCCACGACGTGGAACTAACAGGCGTGTTCTATCATGTCGGCGAAAACGATATGTCGATGCCACCGTACAGAACAAACGCAGCCAAATGGCTGCACGCCACGGTGGCGCAGAGCCGCCAGGATCTCGCGTCGCCCGCGCTCAAATGGTACGTCAGTCAGCAGCCGCCCACCGGTGACGAGCGCGTCAATTCCATTGATGTCACCAGCGACCTAGAGAGAATCGCCGCGGCGGACGTTGATCTTATTCACATCAAAACCTTCGACCTTCCCGAGCAGGAGAAGAAGCTCGTCATCGATACCGCCGGCATCGTTCGCTTGGGCGAGTTGATCGCAGAGAGCTATCTGAAGCAGCAGTAACATCAATTCAATAGAACGTGGGACTGCACTGATTTTGGTCTCCACCACATGGCCGTTCACCGGTGCGTGGTAATGGTGATAAGTGTTCGGCATCAACACGCAGGACAATGCTGTGCCGCCGATGAAGTTCTTCGCATACTTTGAACCATCCAGCATCTCGCCGATACTGAAAGCCTGATTCATTTGCGTAGGGATCTTCGTGCCGGCGTTGACAATTCTCTGCGAGACGGAGTTCATGATCGCGTCCGTCGGCGCCGAGATTACAAAGGCTCGCTCGGGCATCGTTTGTGGCCTGCTCTTGGCTTGGTCCCGCAGCGCGCGGGCAAAGAACTCGTTGAACGACTTGAAGCCTCCGTCCGGCGCGGTGGAATCGGGAATGTTGTAATCCTCTTTCTCAATGCGGGGTTCCCGCAGCCAGATTGCAATCTCTTTGGTCGAGGCCGGACTGTCTGTATTACGAAGACCACGCCGAGCGAATGGACTACCCGCGTTATCGTCGTGAGGGCTTTCCGCTGACGAGCAGCCTGATGGAATCGACGGTCAAGCAGGTGAGTCGGCGTGTGAAAGGGAGCGAGCAGTACTGGTCGAGTGCCGGCGACGAAGGGATGCTCCGACTTCGAGGCAACTATCTCAGCGACGACGACCCGATGAGCGAGTACTGGTCCAGCCGATCTCGCGATGCCTGCGGAACTCGCGCCTACCGCGCCGCCGGTGACACCGTGACCACCATATTCACTTTCCGTTCTGCTGCTGTTGCAGCATTGGCTGCAACTCGTCCACAAAGTCCCTCACATCCGTGAATTCCCGGTAGACGCTGGCAAACCGCACGAAGGCGACTTCATCGAGTTCGCCGAGACACTGCATGACGAGTCCGCCCAGATGCTCGCTTTCGACTTCCGACTCGAAATTGGCGTAGATCTCGGTCTCGACTCGCGCGATCACGCTGTCGATCTGCTCGTCGCTGATCGGCCGCTTCCAACAGGCTCGCGCCAGGCCCTGGCGGATCTTGTCGCGACTGAAAGGTTCTCGCTCGCCTTTCTTCTTGACGACTTTGATCGCCATTTCGTCGAGACGCTCGTAAGTCGTATAGCGTCGTTTACAGTTCAGGCATTCGCGACGGCGGCGTATTGCAAAGCCGTCTTCGCTGGCTCGCGAGTCGATCACGCGATCGTTATCGAGTCGACAGAAGGGACATCTCATGGCCGGAATGCCGCACAGGTCGAAGCTTTGTAAGTGACTGGCTCGAATCACTATACTACAACTTCGTGTTTTCCGGATAGTCATCGAAGCCGATGTTGGTCCAATAATGACACCCCTGTAACGAATCCTTCCTCGTACGGCTATAATGCCGCGCAGTTGAATTAATCACGCGACGTCGTCCGCCTCGGCGATGCGGACCTACTACCCAGGAGCAATTTCCAAATGAGCGACGCGTCACCTGCTGATCGATTTAAGGAATCTGCCGAGACCCGCAAGGACGATGGCAGCGAAGAGGAGCAGGATCTTTGGGCAGGCGGCTACTCTGGCAAAGCGATGTACGGCACATGGGTTCTGGGTGGAATCATCACGGTCGGTTTGGGTGTCGGGGCGGTCCTTGGCTTCCTGCCAATTGCCATCGCGATTCCGGTGCTCTGGATCGTGTTGGGCGGTATCCTTGCCTATAAGAAGCTCAGCGTGCATTACGAACTCACCACGCAGCGCTTCATCCATAAGTCGGGGATTCTGAAACGAGTTACCGATCGGATCGAAGTCATCGACATCGACGACGTAACCTACGAGCAAGGGGTCGTCCAACGCATGCTCGACGTCGGCACGATTCGCCTCAGCTCCAGCGACCGAACGCATCCGGAACTGGTTCTCACTGGCATTGATGAGGTGGCGAAGATCGCTGACATGGTCGATGACATTCGCCGCAAAGAACGCAGACGCCGCGGATTGCATATCGAGACGATCTAGCCGCCGGTTCTCCTACGCCGGTTTGAGTTTGCTGTGTGGTTTCCCTGTGACCTTTGTGCGACACTGCGTAAGAGACATAGATAGAACGCCGATTTCCGCAGGGGTAAACCGACTGACATTTTGGCCGATTCGCGTCGGTCCGTCGGTTCGTCTTTGACAGTCACTGATAGTCGGCCT
>PBSM01000136.1 GCA_002726245.1 Planctomycetaceae bacterium
GCTGGGGATGCCTTGCAGTGAGATGATCGGATGATGCGAATCGAGACCAAACGAACACTCGGCTTCTATCGGAATTGTGCAACAAGGCAGCCAGTCAGTCTGACCCCATTGACTAGCATGACTGTGGCTGTGCTCCCAGGGACGCTTACGTTGCTGTTTGTCTCTTGATTGAAGGCATCGCTGCCGGCAATAACAGCGACTCGCGTTGTGACTCGGTTAAGCCGACCAGTTCGGCAATCTTGGTGAACTCACCCTTGTCGCATACACCTCGATCCACGGCTGTCACGGCCAGCGCGACGAGACGAGAACGAAACGCGTCGTGATCCGATTCGACTTGCGAGTCGGTTAGTGCCAATGCGTCATGCGCAGCCGTTGCCGCGCCCTGCGCGTCGAGCTCATCCAGCGACTCGAATTGATCGGCCGTGACGTAGCGAAGATTTCGCAGCCGGGCAGCGACCAGTGATCGGCTGACGCCAAAGAACGATGCAATCTGAGTCAAATCACACAGGTTAATGGGTTCCGCACCACGCCGCTTCCGGCCGGTCACTGACACATTGGTTGCTTCGCGGACCCGCTCGCTGCGATCAGAAAAAAGGTCCAATTCCACGCCGCCGGTCCGTCCCCGCACCTCTTTGCCAAGCGACTCCAGATACCGCCGCACGCTCGAATCCGGTAGCAGGAAGCCATTGGCGAATGCGCTGGCCCGAACCTCGACGAAATCCTGCCGGCATTCGGCACTGCAAATGAAACTACGATGATTGCGGTCGAACAACGAATGACCAAAACCATGTGCGAAGTGAAACCGCCGGGCCTCGATCGGCAGACACCGGTTCACGATGATCAAAAAGCCCGTCTCTTGCGAATTCACAAAAATGCTGGCCACATCCTTGTGCAGCTCGATCTTCGTCATGCGAATCCGTTTCACGACAAGTGTGTGGTCCAGGTCACGGATCGGGGCATCGCCAAGATTCAATCGACGCCGCTCTTCCTCAGCGGCCTGGAATCCCTGCTCCATGGCTTCCCACGCGATGTTCGGCGTGCCAACGTCGTAGGCGTGCGGGCCAAGCGAGTACGAATCGAGTCTAAGTCGCTGCTCAATGTCCGTCAGCACCTTCGCAATGGCGACAACTTGTCGGATTTCCATGAACCGTTCGTTGTCGTCGCGGATGCCGGGAAACGCCTGAACTAAATCGGCCAACACTTCAGCGTCCGTCTCATCGCCTTGCTGCCCAGAAAGCAAGACGGAAGGGCTACATTGATAGAGCGTTGCCAGTCGCTCGACGTCTTCGGCCGTGACGCGGCGATTGCCGTGCTCCATCTGGACAACCGTTGATCGTGATAGATTCAGATGGGCGGCCACGTCGGCCTGAGTCTTGCCTCTGGATCGCCGGATATTTCGCAGTTTTGTCCCGATTTTGGGCATGAATCGCTCCGCTCGATGCACCCAGCTCTTGCCGGAGAAGACATCCTAATAGGGGGTGTCGAGCTGTCATGGGACACTTGATGTTAGTAAATCACTATGGTATCTTTTCTACCTCTTATGTCAACTGAATTCTACAATGTTAGAAATCTAGACATGGGCAGATGTCACCCTCATATTCAGTCTATTTGGGCGTAACGGGTCGGAGAGTTAATGAGAACTTTAGGCAATGGAACGGATCGTATTACGACTGCACTCCTACTTGCCGCTGGAAGGGGCAGCCGTCTTTGGCCGCTTACGGATGACGCACCGAAATGCCTGACTGAGGTCAGCGGAACGACAATTCTTGAACGACTCGTGTGCTGTATGCGATCGCGTGGATTCAAGCGTCTGGTTGTTGTCGTCGGTTATCTCGATCACCGCATCCGCAAGGCGCTCCGCACTTCGGTGGACGGTCTTACGATCGAATTCATCCACAGCCCGAGATATCGGACCACGAATAACATCTATTCTCTCTGGTTGGCTCGGAACGCGATTCAGGAGCCGTTCGTACTGATCGAGTCCGATCTAGTCTTCGATACGGCCTTGCTAGATGAAATGCTCGAACCCGACAGGATCGCCGTCTCACGCACGCTGCCTTGGATGAACGGGACGACTGTTAGTCTCGATCCAAGGCATGAAGTGACCCGTTTTCACATTGGCGGGCCGGCACTGGATGAAGTCACGTACAAGACTGTCAACATGTACAGCTTCTCGCCACCATCCTGGCGGCGAGTCGCAAGTCGCTTGGACCAGTATATTTCGGCGGGCAGGGTCGGCGAGTATTACGAGAAGGTCTTCGCGGAACTGGTCGCTGAAGGTAGTCTCTCGTTTCAAGCAGCCTTTTTTGACAACGAGTGTTGGTACGAAATCGACACACTTGAGGATCTGCACGAGGCCGAGCGACTCTTCCCGACGCATCGAGGGCGACCGACTACCCCCGTCTAGCGGCACACCAACTTCATGTCGTGTCTTGAATGCCTCGATTTCGGACGGGTTACCAACGATGCCAGATCTCGATTACGGAACCGTAAGCCGCTATTGGGATGAAGCGGGGCCATCGATTCTGGGCCCCTACATGATGGACGGGTTCGGTTTCCCCGCCGCGGCAGGCCGCTTTCGATTTCGCGGCGAGTGCAAGCTCGTCAAACAGTTGATTGACGGGAGTGACGAGGAAGGCAACGTCCTCGACCTGGGAAGCGGTATCGGTTGCTGGACGGAGTACTTTGCACAGCGTTTCGCGCACGTTGTGGCAGTCGAGGCGAGCACGCCGCTGTTTGAGGCGATGCAGCGGCGCTGTACGCCGCTCGGCAGCGTCAAGATGATTCACGGGGATGTAATGCTCTTCGAACCCGACGAGCGATACGAGGTGATTTTTCTAGGCGGGATGCTGATGTACCTCAACGAGGACGATGTCATTGGCTTGCTACGAAAGCTAGTCCCGTCTCTTCGACCAGGAGGTATCATTCTGTGCCGTGAAACGACGGTTCTGAAAGGCGACCTCATTCGGGACGGTGAATACCAAGCCGTCTACCGTAGCGTCGAGAACTATCAACGCATCTTCTCTGAGTGTGGGCTGTCCGTTGTGGAAGTTCGAATGAACTTGCCTTACGTCGTGATGCAGATGGGCTGCGAATTCGTAAAGAAGTGGAAGGCAACGGTTCCCACACGAATGCAGTTGCTCGCTTTCGTGGGACGCCTTGTCTATTGGAGCCTGCGACTCGGGTATCCGTGGATCGCGCAAGTTCCGAGGACGCTTGGCTTGGCCTTCCCGGAATTGACAAATCACTTTTTCTTGCTTCAGCCTGACCTTTCATCCCACGTCCGCTAATACCGCAGGCGATGACGCCGCGCAGCTGCCTGCGTCGGCCCCATTCAGAGATCGACAATGCAGGAACCTCAGAAACCCGTCCTTCTCAGGAACGTAGCGAACGTAGTATCGATCCTGGGTGTGCTGCCGCTTTGCATTCTGTTCTGGGAACACGGGTACCAGTATTTGATTCCGCTGATCGTTTACAACAACATCATGGACGATTTGGACGGCGTTCTGGCAGGCAAGTTGGACATCAGGAGCGAATTCGGTGCAATGCTGGACAATGTCTGTGACGCCATCTCTCACCCGATCTTCGTATTGGTCGTTGGGATGCATTATTTTCAGCAAGCAGACAATCCGTTTGTGGGAGGTGCGTGTGTGGCCGGCAGTTTGCTGGCAACGGTCGCGATTATCCTGCGCGTTGTAACTCGACTGGACCCTGCCTCGCCGACGGGCACGGGTTCTCCAACCAACGAACTGATCCGCCACATTTTGTTTGTCATCATCTTGGCGCAGATCTTCGCCTTCGATCCCACACCGTTCCTGATTGCAGCTTTTGCGATGAATGCTCTGTCGATGCTCGTTCCATTCCGGATGCCCTATCTGATTCGCAGCCTGACCAAATCGGCGGTTGCAATTGGTCTGGTGAATGTGGCGTTGCTGGTGGCGTGGTTGGTCCCCTACTTAGCACCGGTCATCGCGGCGTCATTTATTGGCACGTATTTCCTTTCATTCCTGACGGGGGGAACCGCTTGGCTAAAGTCAGTCGACTTCGAGACTTCCCCGTAATGCGCCTGAATGTCCGGCGCTATGGAATGCTCTGTCCAGCCCTTGCTCTTTCTCGAATCGATCATCAAGCCTGCGGTGGCGAGAAATGCATCACGAACCATGCCCCAATTTCAATCACCGACACTCCCATGCGCCAGTCCGCTTTTGTCCCAACTGCGGCAAGGTCGTCAACGAGAGGATTCCGCTCAAGCAGTGCAGTAAACAGTCGCACGCCGCCACACGTATGAACCGCAGCAAGTTTTGCGTGGATTGCGGCGAGCAGCTCATGAAGTAACAACCTCTCCCGAAGTCTGACAGAAGCAGTTCCCAGCAGCGACGCATTCAGTCTGGCACTCCGTACGGGATTCTGGGAAACTCCCCGGCTATTGGACGCTTTCGCTTCGGCAGCAACGAAAAACTGCTAGCGTTTTCTCGCCATGAAGGTTCGACCGAAACTGACCATCCTGCTCCTCGCCGTGTTACCGCTCTTGGGTTGCGCCACCGGTGATCAGTGGTACTACCCATACGGCCCCGCTTACTTCGAGCAAGGAGCCTTCGCGGAGTCTGAACATCTAACACCCGACGGTTTTATATCGTCTGCACGCCCGGAGTGACGCGGTGCGAATGAGGATCTTGCTGCTGACGGTCTGTCTTTTCAGCGGCTGCGCCATCTCCGCCCCGTCACGCTCAGATTAGCGAGATACGCTCTGGGGCCGCAGAATCGAGTCAGACGGCACCGAGCATTTCCGCATTGGCAGCCTGCTGATTAAGACGCGAGATGCACATTTGCGCTGACCGTGGCGACAAGTGTGAGAGGCTTGCGGTCTTTCTCTTCTATTTCTCTGGCAGCGGCGAGTGACCTTCTGGATCGTTTAGTCGCTTTCGTGTAGCGTGCTGACGGCGACAGGAGTTGTGGACAAGCTGCAGGGAGTCATCGGGAGATGAGTGGTCAATCAGCGAGTAGCAGAATTCGTTGGGAAGTGATCATCGTCGCATGCATGTACACGGGGTACGTGGGATTCATGCTCTGCAAGTCCACCGTGTCGCTTTTAGCTCCCGCCATGAAAGAGGAAATCGGTCTAACAACGAGTGACTTCGGGACGATCTACGCCTGGGGAAACGGTGGGGCACTCGGCGGCAAACTTCTGACCGGCATGCTTGCAGATCGGTTTGGCGGCAGAAGGGTGTTTCTATTGGCACTTGGCTTGACGACGGCCGCAACCGTGGCCTTCGGAGCAGCCTCACGTCGAAGCGTCTTCATGTCGCTCAATTTCGCCCTGCAATTCGCTAAATCAGCTGCTTGGCCATCGATGGCGCACTTGATCAAATCTTGGTTTCATGAGCGGAAGTACGGGCGCGTGTGGGGAATCATCTCCACCAGCTCCCGGTTCAGCGCGATGACTTCGGCTCTTCTCCTTGCAGCTCTGTTGCTTGTTCTTCCTTGGCGGTTGGGGGTTTTCGTCGTCGGCGGTGGTGTGGCGTTGATCGTGGTCCTGCTGTTCCTGTGTTTGAAGGGACATCCGGGCGATGTCGGGCTGAAATCGCCGAGTGAACGGCAGCAAGACGTGGACGATAGTGGGACGAAAACTACGAAAGAAGCTCATCCGCTTGATGAGCAGACGCTCGTTGGCGCGCTGGTGGTCTTTTCAAGAAGTGTCCGCGTCTGGTTGATCTGTCTCAGCGTGATGTGCCTGACCGTATTGATGGAGTTCTTGAGCTTCATCCCACTCTACCTTCAAGAGACCTTTCAGCTCAGCGGTTCTGCTGCCGCCGGCTACTCGGCTGCGTTTCCCGCTGGGGCTTTCGTGTCGATGTTGGTGGGTGGGTTTGTGTACGACAAGCTCACGAAACGAGGCATCATGCGTGCCTTGGGCGCGTTGCTGGGAGTCGCCGTGGTCTGCATCGGCGTCCTTTGGTTGTTGCCCGGCTTGGGTGTTGGCGCTCGGGTTAGCATTGTCATGGCGGTTGTAGCAATTGGTATGCTGGGCATGGCAATCTCACCAGCCTATTACCTCCCCATGAGCGTGTTCTCGATCCATTTTGGCGGAAAACACTGCGGCGTTTTGATCGGACTGATCGATGCCTGTGGGTACGGTGCCGCGATGGTGTTTGATGTCATGGGAGGCCAAGTTGCCGAGCAACATGGTTGGCAAAGCTTTCTGGCGACCCTCGCCGTTGTTTCCGTTATAACGTTGGTCGTCACAACAATGTTCCTCTTTGTTGACTGGAAGATCTCTCTCAAGACAGCGACGATATCCTAGTGATGGTGCAGTGACCAACGAACAACCCCCAACGACGAAGTTTCGCGTTAAGCTCGGTCTCACCGAAGTGTCAGTCGACTGCATATCGAAGGAAGAGGCAATTCAGCTTGCTCGGAAGAAGTTGTGCGACGCTTGGCCGTCGCTTGGCGACGTTATTCGCACCGCCGACGAGAGTCGGTTTCAAGTGGAAGAAATACAAGACGGTTCGTCGTCATGAGCAATCCGAGACAAACGGGCGAGTGATAGGAAGAGGATCAGGTGATAGGGCGTGAGAGCAGTTGTCTCAACTCCAAACACGGACGCGACAACCCACCGGTTCGCAGTTGCCCGAACTGCGGCGAGGTGGTTAACCGAGTTGATCCGTACGCGTTGCTAGCTGCCTCTATGCGCGTCGGTGTCGCTAAGCCACCCCTCTCATTTGGCGCAGGCGCTGAAGACGACTTTCCACATCGTCGCATAGAGCCTCAAGTGTCGAAACGCTCTTATACGTAGCGTCGTTGTTCAGCCCGTCGACTAGTTTCACACCAGCTTTGGTTGCCTTCTCGGCAATCGACTCCAAACGTCGAGCTACTTTGTTGACGCGGCCGACGAGAAGTTGGACGTCATCGCCGTTGTCTGGCATGGTGATTCCTCTCCTTGAACGGGCGCTGTCGTCATAATCGTCAAACTCGGCCGTGCTAATTGAACCGAAAGATCCTTTGTACCGTTCTCAACGCGAGAAACGTAAACGATGCGAAAAACGTCGTCACCGACTCGAAGAGCGATTTTTCCCGACGAGCCCAGCTGACGGGCATGTCGGCGTATCCTAAGAACTTCGGCTGCGTTGACGAGTTGATCGGACTGCTGCCTCGCGGTGGCTCACCTTGCACGCTCTGTCGAACGTCTGTCGTCAAGATACTCTGACAATAGTTGTCGCAAGTCTTCGACTATCTGTTTTGCGAAAACAAAACCAGCTTGCGCGTCAGCCCTCTCCTTCTCTAGCCTTTTCTCCAGAGCCCGCTTGGTAATGTTTTTTGGTAATGCTGTATCACTAGGATTGCGCTTCGCGAATACTTTTTTCTTAGATTCAGAAGGAGACCTGTTGCACAAGCATAGGTAATCCACAACCATCTGGATGGCAAAGAATCTTACTTGGGCTTCGTCGGATCCGAGGCAGAGAAGATCAAAAAACATCTTCTCCAGGTTGAGATGGCCGGATCCCATTTCAACTCCGAGCTTAGCGCGAATTCCCTCGACTCCGAGGATACGGACATCTTTACAGTGGACACCCCTTATATGTTCACGCATCACCATCAAATCGTCGAGCGGCTCCCGGCTAGCAGCGACAGGATTGCCAAAATCGAACAGAATTCCAATCCGATGATGACCGACCCGTTCGATAACCTCAATCATCTCATAGCCGGTAAGTAACTCGTGTTGTTCAAGCAAAAACTCCTGATCCCATTTTTCGGCTATTTCTGCAACATAACTCATCTCGTCCACGGCTGTCTGGAGAATCTCTTTGATGGTTCCTCCCGTCCGAATGTAGCATCGGATGACGCGAGTTCCTGTGGCGCGTGCAACGCGGGATACATCCTCAATTTCACTTTTTGAGGTAGTGCTAATGTCGAGCTGAATGTCTAACTTGCGTTTGCCTTCCTGCTCGGCCATCTTCTTGAGAACTTCATCTGACTCGCCAGAAAGACAAACGCCCGGCCCGCCCTTAGCGTTGTGCAATTGAACACCATCGAAGCCCCAATTCCGAGCAAGATCGATGAAGTCGGTGCGGGATAGGAGTCCACGGTCAAAATTCAGCTCTAAACTGTACCGGTTTAGATACCAACTTATATTCGCAATACGAAAGAGAAGAGTCTCCGCTAAAGACTCATCCAACAAAGGCACGGGAATACCCCGAGTCCCATGTCCCTCACCGTCCACAAATCTGAGAAGCCTCTGCTGAAAATCCATCACTTTTCGAGTCCATGTAAAAGGTATTTCGGAAAGGAGTCAACGGAAACGATTTGCTTTTCGTAATGTTCCCTCGGCATCCGTTCTCTCCAGTTCCCCGACGTCACTCATATTCAGTTCCGCGGCGTTGCCCTCATCGGTATCAATGTGCATTTCCAGTTTGTAACTCGCTTTCACGCGCACAAGCACGTCACCGAAGGACAGCGATCGGACACGGTTCGTGCCAACTTCGATGTCGACGACATCTCCGTCTTCCACATCAAATTGTGCCGCATCGTCGGGTGTCATGTGGATATGTCGCCAGGCGCAAATCACGCCTTGTTCCAAAGTAACTTGCCGACTTTCGGTTCCGATCAAGGTGATGCCCGGGCTGTTCGCCACGTCTCCCGAGGCGCGAATCGGCGCGTCGACGCCAAGATAGAACTCATCGGTACGCGAGATCTCGACTTGGTTTTTGGCTCGGACCGGACCCAGGACGCGAACTCGCTCGATTCGCCGTTTGGGACCAACCAGAGTGACGAGTTCTGTGGCTGCGAACTGGCCCGGTTGCGAAAGGGGCTTCAGCGGTGTGAGTTCATGCCCTTCGCCGAACAGCGCTTCGACTGTGTCCTGAGTCAAGTGGATATGACGTGCCGAGATCGCGACAGGAATAATCCGCGTCGTCGCTTCGGCACCCGATCGTTGGCTAAGGTCGTTGGCCTGAAGCGCGATCGACCATGATTCATCTGTTCGAACCACCAAGAGCCTGACGCGGCTGTGGGGCATTGAGATCTCAGCCACCGGATTGTCACGATTGACGCTTGCCGCGCGATTGCGGTCTTCGTCCAGTCGTGCTCCGAGAAACTCAAGCCGTTGCGCAACTCGATGGCGGACGACAGCGCTGTTCTGGCCAATGCCGGCGGTGAACACGATCGCGTCTACGCCGCCCATCACGGCCGCATACGCACCGATGTACTTGCGAACTCGATGACAAAACACCTGGATTGCAAGTTGGCAATCTTCATTTCCTTCTTCCGCTTGTTTTTCGATGTCACGCATGTCGTTGCCTAGTCGGGACAACCCCGCGAGTCCCGACTTGCGATTCAACAAGATGTCAAGTTCGTTGACATCCATTCCTTCCGCTCGCATCAAGTGCAGCAAAGCCCCTGGGTCGATGTCCCCAGATCGAGTGCCCATCACAAGCCCTTCCAACGGAGTCATGCCCATGCTGGTTTCGACACTGCGACCGTATTCAACAGCGCAAACCGAACAACCGCCGCCGAGGTGACAGGTAATCACTCGCAAGGTCCTCAAGTCTTGCTGCAGGAACTCCGCGACTCGCTTGGCCACGAACTGGTGACTCGTACCGTGGAAACCGTAACGCCGTATTGCGTGTCTGTTCGCGATCTCCTGCGGTAACGAGTAGGTGCGGGCTCGTCGGGGAATCGTGGCGTGAAACGCCGTGTCGAAAACTGCAACGTGTGGTACATCCTGAAGCAGTTCCGTGGTAGCACGAATCCCAGAAACATTGGCTGGGTTGTGCAGCGGCGCCAGGTCCGTCTTTTCCTCCAACACGGCAACGAACTTGTCGTCCACCAGAGTTGGCGACCTGAAATGCGATCCGCCGTGCACCACGCGATGACCGACGCTGGTGATTCGCGCATCGTCGGGAAGTTCCCGCAGGAGCTCCGGCAAGCAAGCCGAGAGCGCTTCCTCGCAAGAGGACGAGCACGGTGTCGGCGCTTTGTCATTAAACGCGGCCGTCGCTTCCGGCGAGCCGATTCTTTCTACCTTGAGTTCAGCGAGACGACGGCCGGTCTCCGGATCGACAACCGCCGCCTTGATCGATGTACTACCACAGTTAATGACCAGGACTGGCATAGGAAACACAACCGCATGAAAGTGCTTTGAATAGTAGCAGGCACGCTCCGCGTGCCGTCCGCTGGTGGCGATTTAAATGTGGACTGTACGTTAGTCGCAAGCCCTAGAGCCCCAACAACGGACAGGTATCTTAACTCCGCTGGCGCCGTTCCGTACCGCCCGAGGTCCGGTGGACTCGGGTTGGTTCTGTTTAACGCCCATCTTTTCAGCTGGTCCGAAATTCCTTCGTTTGTCTCCACGGTCTCGCCGTTGACCTAAGTCCAGCAACGGTTTGCGCCAAGTTACCCCAACTTGCCATCTTATCAATCAAAACACTATTTGCCCGTGCGGAATGCCGCAGATGAGACAGTCATTTGGTCAATATTCTGGCTCCGAACGCGTCAACAAACTGAGCGATTCGACTTCTACTCTGGCAGATCACTGGAGAAATGAATGAGGCGAGCATGCCCTCACCGTCATCAAATCGACGACGTAAACGGTGGACTGCCCGCCTCAGTTTATGATTAGCCGTTCCCAGTGACTTTCACGGTGAATCCGCATGTCGCCAGCAAGCGCCGGTAGGCGCAACCGAGGATCGCCCGATCACCGATCGTCATTCCGAAAAATCGGTGGTTTGATTGGACAGTCACACTGTGGCTACAGACGATACTTTGTTCTGCGAGAGAATTGTCCCTCTTTCACTCGCTGTCCGCTTCCACCGAATTGGTCGGGATGCGGACAAGCCCCGTTTTCGCACCGGACGCACGAGCCGCTCTGCGATCGCGCCAGGTGCAGAACAGATAGTCAGTCCATGGAAAGACGGTTCCGTAATTGACTCGGCCATTGGCATGGTGCTTCAAATGGTGGTTGCGAAAAAACCGGAACACAGGGCCGCAGCGCTGAAACCAATTCGACTCGATGCCGTGAATCGCCCGGTGCATACGTGCCCACAGATACTTGTAGAACAAGCTCCACGCCAACAGCGCCGCGGCGGGAATACCGACCGCCGACCAGGGGCCGATGGCAAACCCCCACAAGGCCAGCATGAGAATGGCCGGGCTCGTCAGCAAAAGACAGTTTTTCAAAGGGACGTCGACAAATTCAGGGGCATTTGCCCCCTTGTGGTGCGCTACGTGGGATTTGAGCTGAAGCAGCTGCGGATCCAGTAAGCGGTTGGCCACGTGCATGATCCAGCGGTGCGTGCCGTACTCCAGCAGCGCGATAAGCGGCGCCCAGATCACGAACCACAACATAAACACGAGCAGGCAGACAACAGGCGTCGCGGTCAGCGAAGCGATGATCTCTGGGGGCACAATGGTGTCCTTGGGTGTGCGGCGCGGGGCGAAATTCAACCGATCGATTTTCACCGTGGTCGTTCGTCCTCGCCCTGTCTTCGTCGTCGATTGAGTCGAGGCGAGGAGGAGCTTCATGCACTCCTGTCGTTTAGACTTGTAGTTGCTGCGAAACGTGTCTTTGCACCTGGAGCGGATCATACAGCCCACTGCCTAGGAGGTTGGACAACGCTCCCTCCTCATGGTTTCGATTTTCACCCGTCGGAAGCCTGCCTTGGTGCATAACTCGTGATCTCGGTCCATAATTGTCGTATGATCGCGAATTAGGAGTATGCCATGAGCCATTTCAAACGCAGTCA
>PBSM01000137.1 GCA_002726245.1 Planctomycetaceae bacterium
AATGATGGGAAAACAATTCCTGGCCGCTCTGCCTCACGGCCCCAAACACCGCAAATTGTCGATGCTCTTCCAGGACCTGATTGCCCTCGCCGCATGATCCCCTAAAGTGCAGTTACCAGCAAAGGAGTAGAGACCATGTCCAAGAGTCAGAGTGCGGTTGTCCTGTCCCTGTTGGTCGGTTTTCTTTGGTGCACCACGTTGTCGGCACAGCCGGATCCGCGTCCAGGGAGACGGCAGTTCGTCGAAGGGCTGTTGAAGACCCTGATCGAGTTACAGCTTGATCGCCCGCGACCGGAATCGGCGCGCCCAAGGCAAACGCCCGCTTCGCCCGAATTCGGTCAGGCTCGCGAGCATTTCAAGCAATTCTCTTCGCACAGTACGCAACTCGTTCACCATCTCAACACACATGCGGCGTCGGTTCCCGCCGCGAAGCAATGGTTGGGCGATACGATCAAGCTCAACGCCTCTGTTTCGCATCTGAACACACGGGCGGCGACGGCGCGCAGGATTGAAGATCTTCAGCCCGACTTTCGTGCGGTGGACCGTGAATGGCGTTTGCTGGCGCATCGTCTACGAAGAGCGGAAGGGCTCGACAACGAGTGCCTGCAATGCGTCGCACGGCTGAATCGGCTCGACACGACACTGTGTGGCCTACTTGGCGTGACGCCTCAGGTGGACTATCGCGAATTGCTCAGTGCGAGCATTGCGTTGAACACTTCGCTTGCTCATCTGATCGAGGATATCGAGATCGAATTGCCGCGGACAAGAAGTGGCCGGGTGCTGGTGGCGGAAGCTGGCCAAGTCCAGCAGCGGGGGCGTAGGTTCGCCGATGCCATCACCGACCAGCGAGGTCACGACGAACTCGTGGAGCGATTCTCTACCTTCTATGCCTCCTGGCGGCAAGTCGCCACCAGGATCCAGGGGCTCGGCAACCGACACCTCGAACGGAATGTGCGCCGGATCGACGAGTCAACTCTTTTGCTGCATGAGTTACTTTAGATTCCACAGCCCATTGACTATGCGCAACTTGTCCACTTGACCAAAGGATTAAGTGCTGACGTCGATCGCTTGTTCGACGCCGTCTCGCTCAATGTGTTGCTCGACTTGCCACGCGCCGAACGTGTGTTACCAATTGCGGGCGAGTTTTTTGGTTTGTGCGAGAACTTTCTCGACTCCGTCGCGACGCAAGCTTCGCTCGACCAGTTGCGAGACGACTATCGATACCTCGTCGAGGCGTGGCCGGGATTGGCGGGCTGCTTTAGTGCTGCAAGGAATCCCAACGTAGCTAGTTCCTTACGGGCGGTCGAAACATCGTTCGTCGCGCTTCGTGGCACGATCGGCCTGCGTCCTTCAATCGATTGGCGGCGTGCCGCGGAAATGGGAGCCTCGTTGACCGTCTTATCGGATCGCTTGATTGGCGAGGTGCAGCGACACGTGTTCGTAAACGCCGCCTATCAACAACGCTTTCGAATCGAGTCGGCGAGGCATGCCGCCAACGTGCGAGGGGCGTCGCGGCGGCTGCATGAATGCCTCGTGAATCGCGACGAAGCCACGGTCGAGAGGCGATGTCAGGAGCTTGCCACCGCGTGGGATGCAATCACGGACGAATGTTTCGGACAACTGACCGTGGTGGATCAGAAGCGATTCAGTGAAACGCGGTCCGAGATGGCGCAGCAAGTAGTACAGTTGCAAGCTATGCTGCGATTCTAACCATACACATTTTTCTACTGGAGGCCGTTGCGTGAGCGATAAGAGTGACACCGTGTTGATCGAGTTTCTTCAGCAGCGAGGGCATTCGCAAGAAGAGATCGATAAGATCATGAAACGTTTGGCCGAACATGATGCGGAGTCGATGCGAGAGTCGATTTTCGATTCGATTGCCGGCGGCAGTTTCAATCTGGATGAGATCATCAAGCAGGCACTCGAAGGCGAATAGCCGGGAGATCCCAGCGGCGTGAGTGGCACGCGGCACAAAACTGAAAACTTGCGCTGAATCAGCTCCAGTGGCGTTACCGGCTGGGCCGATACAACACTTATAAGGATACCGGGAGGGCGAGATAGCCCCGGCTATCTCGTTTCAGGATAGAGGTCGGTTGTTGACGACGGAGCGACGACAACCGGCCTTTTTTTATGCGCTGATCTTTCTTGCCGAGCGGTCAAAGCTCAAGGATTGCCTAATCCGACTCAACCGACAAATCCAGATCAGGCGATCGGTTCAATGTCGAGGATGCTCGCCTATCAGTAGCAGGCGGTGCTCGGAGCAAGCGACGTTCTCTCCAGGCTCGTTCATACGTTTCTGATGTACTCCGTACTACACACGAACGATCCCCCGGCTCGCCTCGCTCTCGGTGCCGCAATCGGCATGTTCGTCGCTTTTACGCCGACGTTCGGCCTTCAAATGGTGCTGGTGGTCTTCATCGCATGGCTGCTCAAGGCCAATAAGGCCGTCGGTCTACCGATCGTTTGGATCTCCAAACCAGCGACGATGGGCTTCATTTACTATCTCTGTTACATCGTTGGATGTGCGTTGCTCGGGCGCGAGCCAATCTGGCAGGAGTTCATGACACGTCTGCAGAATCCAGGGGATGGTTGGTGGCCAGCCCTGACCCTTCTTTTGCAGGAAGGCAGCCCGCCGTTTCTTTTGGGTTGTCTGCCGTTGCCATCGGTACTGCCGTTCCGACATACTATGCCTCGTACCACGCGATTCGCTTGTATCGCATCCGGCGCTGGGGACAGTTGACCCCGCCGTCGCGCGACGAATCCGCAGCCAGCGTCTAACCGAGCCGGGAGTTCTTCGGCATACGGGTTCAGACGGTAGAAAAAAACGCAAACGAGGCGTTGTCATGAGCGATCATCCCGAAGTCCTGCTGCGCAAGCACACGCGCCGCGAATTCCGCAATCGAATGAAGTCCGGCGAACTGAAAGTTGTCATCATTCCCGTCGCCGCGATCGAGCAGCATCTCGAACATCTAGCGATGGAACACGACTGGCGAAGCGCCACGCTTGTGGCCACGCAAGTCGCGGAGCGGCTCCGACCGCACGTGGTGGTTGCCGAAGGCCTGATGGCAGGCATTAGCGAGCACCACATGAAGCACCCAGGCACGTTGTCGTTGACTCCGGCAACCTTCATCGCCGTCGTTCATGACTTGGTCGATAGTATGTATCGAGCTGGGTTCAAGAACATCCTGGTACTGAATGGCCATGGCGGTAACGTCGTTCCGTGCAACGCGGTCTGGGATCAGTTTGTTCGCCGCTTCCAAGTCAATCTGCAATTCATGCCTTACTGGAACGTGTACAACGTCAAAGATGCGGAAGAGTTACTCGACAGCGGAAAGCGGTTGCCGCAAGATCTGCCGGGGCACGCGCAGGAGTTTGAAACTTCGTTCGCACTCGCGGCGTTCCCTGAGAATGTGCGGACGGACATGTGGACTGATCAGGAGGATCAGAAGCCGGCGATGGCGACGGCCGAGAAGGGACAGGCGTTCATCGATCGAACGATCGAACGCGTAGCAGCTCACGTCCAAGACATGATCTATGGGAAAAGCGTTATCGAGATCCCGTCTTTCCACCCATAACTGTGCAGGCGGGGCAGAAACCTGCCCGGCTGAGCACGATTGTAGTAAGCGCCGCCCGAACTTGGGCAAGCCCGGTGAGCCGCCGCGTGTGAGTGCGTTGCGTAACTCTCAAAAGCGAGTGTGCAATCGGGGAGAGCGAGCTACTTCCAAACGGACACCGTGTCCGTTTGCGCCAGAGGGTGTCTCAAAACACCGAGAACACGTGCGACTGCTTGATAACGCTTGCAACACGGGTCTTCGAGGCTAGAATGTTCGAATACTCGAGGGAAACAACCGAAAAACACTGATTCGGCCGATTGCTTCCCAAGCTGTATGTCGGAGGTTCAAGTCCCCTCACCCGCTCTTGTGTGTGGCTGATGCTAGCAGGTCATCGGCCGTTTGCTTTCGACGGTAGCGAGTTGCCACGTGGCAATTGCTGGTTCATTGGCGCTTGCTTGACCGTCGGTGATCTGGCGCGAAGGAGTTCCGGACGACGTTGAGGGCTAAGTGGTTGAAGGTTACGTTGAGGGGCACGTTCATGGAGGAAGTCAGATTCAATAACGCCGGTAATGTCGTGAAGCTGATTGGGCGAGAACGAACCACCGGTATGCATCCGACAGTGAGGCCATTGTATGCCCCAACCTAAGCACTTTACGATTGAGCACAAGGAAGACGTGTTCATCATCTCTCCGCTCGGATCGATCGGCGCACTTGATTCAGAAGCGATTCGCGACGAATGGGCTGACGTACTCGCCCGGCTGGAAATGGCGGACGTGCGCCGTGCCGTCATCGATCTGAACTCGCTCGAATACTTCGGATCGATCGTCTTAGAACTCATCGTCGTGCTTTGGAAGCGACTTAGCAGCAAGCGTGGGAGCCTCGCGATCTGCAATGTCTCGCCGGTCGGTCTTGAGATTCTGCAAGCGGCCAAGTTCGAGACTATTTGGCCGATCGTCCCCGGACTCCCAGAGGCAATAGACGCTGTGCGCGACGAGCCATAGTTGCCCCGCTTTAAGTGGCGAGCTGGTCGTGTCCCAACAACGTGTTGGCAGTGTTCAAGTGGCTGGGGCATCCTGCCTCAGTGCTGCGGCTGGAAGCCCCAGCCACGGTAAGCCGTCGTTATAACTCATGCGGTTGAATATGGCACATTCATAAGCGGGTAAGGGAGTGGACCTCCATCCACTCCCTTACCCGCTTATTTGCGCCACTGTTACCCGCGAGCGGTATACACAACTGTTAGGACACTACCGGCGAGCTATGCCACGCTGCGTCAGTGCCGATTTGCGAGTAGGATTGAGCGTTTCCCTCCCTCGGTCGTGAGCATAACGATTGCATGCAGCCCTCTTCTCAGTTCCTGTTCACGGTATGTCAGGTCGGTATTGAAGCCCTTTTGAAAGCCGAGATGGCACGCGAATGGCCGGAGTTCCGATTCTCGTTTTCGAGGCCCGGTTTCGTTACCTTCAAGCTGCCGGAAGGCTTTCAGATTGGGAACGACTTCGATCTTCGTTCGGTCTTCGCCCGCACGTTTGGTCTCTCCCTAGGTCGGTTGTCAGGCGAGAATGCGAACGCACTCGCGGAACAGTCTTGGGAGTTCGCCACTGACCGAAAGATCAATCACATCCACTGTTGGCAACGCGACGCCAAGTTGCCGGGCGAAAACGGCTTCGAGCCAGGCATCACGCCGCTCGCAAGTGAAGTCGCTGCCACGATCGCCGCCTGTGCGAAGAACGCGGGCGCTGGGGGTTTGCCAACGAATCGCACGGCCCGCTCAGGGCAATCCGTTCTCGATGTTGCGCTTGTCGAGCCGAACGAATGGTGGGTCGGCTACCACATCGCCTCCGGGTTATCGACAAGATGGCCAGGCGGAGTGCCCACGATCGATGTGGCCGGAGAACCCGTTAGCCGAGCCTACTACAAGATGGCAGAAGCCATGCGCTGGTCGCGGTTACCGCTCTCCAAGGGCGATTTGTGTGCGGAAATCGGTAGCGCTCCAGGAGGCGGGGCGCAGTGGCTGCTCGAACAAGGTCAGTACGTTCTGGGAATCGATCCGGCCGAAATGGACGATCGCATTCTAGCGCACCGAGAATTCGCGCACATACGCCGCCGGGCGGTCGATGTCCCTCGACGCGACTTCCGTAACGTGCGCTGGCTGGTTGCTGACTCGAACGTGGCTCCCAAACATACGCTTGATTCGGTCGAGGCGGTCGTCATGCACGAAAGCGTTCGCGTGCGAGGTATGATCCTGACTCTGAAGTTGTTTGACGCGACGCCGGCGGCAGAGATGCCGGCGTACCTGGAAAGGATCCGTTCGTGGGGCTTTGGCTGGGTGCGCGCGAGGCAGTTGGCATTCAATCGCGGAGAGTTCTGTGTCGCCGCTTTGCGCAATCGAGCAATGTGCCGATTTCGACGGTGAGCCGAAGCAACGTAGGTCACTTTCGCCGAAAGTGACTTCGGCGAAACGTAAACCAGCGGTCGCCAAGGTCACTTCGAGGTCACGCTCGGCGAGCGTGACCTACTGACAATGGTCTATGCGTCGGGCAGCCACCTTTGCACAACCTTATGCTTATCCTCGTCCGTACCAGTCGCCAGCATGCGCCCGAAATCGACTCCGAGAACCTTCTCATACGCTTTCGAGAGATGCGCGTCCTGCAACAAGCCCTTCACGTTGTACATTCGAATCTCGGACAGAACAGGCAACTTGTCGTCCACCGGCTTTGCGATTAGCGAACCAACTCGCTTGAGCACGTTCTCCGCGTTTAACGCCGCAGGCAGGTCAACCATCTTCAGATTCGCATCGACAAACGCGAATAGCTTGTCCACCTCGCGATCAATGCCATCGTCTTTGCCCGCCGCGCGAGATTTTTGCACGTCCATGTTCGTCAGCTTTCGAGATGGTGGCAGCTTCTTGCGGGTTTTCGCATCGGCCAAACTCTGACCGGTTTTCGCGTCGAGCAGAGCGAAGGAAGCTTCGTTAATAACCAGCCTTGTCTTTGGATTAGGCTTAATCGATACCTTGAACAACAGGAATACATCGACACCGGCTTCCTTGGCTTTGGCGAGCAGTTCTTTCTGTGAGCCGACGCCGAGCATGGTCAGGCCGGGAGCGATTTGAGCAACATCTCCACCTCCTGCCTGCGCGCCTCCACCAGCTCCTGCACCACCACCTGGATAACCGCCGGCGAATTTGCCTCCACCAAAGCCAGCTTGGGCTCCAGCCGCTTCCGCGCCGTAGGCACCTGCTCCGCCGCCGCTGGGAGCAGGCGCCTCGCCTGCAGCCTTTTTCAGTACGGCGCCATAATCTCCCCGCATCAGCCGTTCTTTGTAGGCTGCCACAAGTTTCTCGCCAAGGTCACCTGTATTTCGTGCTAAGACGGGGTTGATGCCAGCGGCTTTTCCACCACCACCACCACCACCACCACCAGCGAAGCCGCCTGGTCCATAGCCACCCTCACCGCCGAAGCCACCTGCGCCCTCGGCCCCTGCGCCAGCGTCTCCGAAGCCGCCTTCACCGCCTCGCCCACCGCCGCCGCCACGAGTCGGAAGCTTCTGCGTCGAACCGAGTGCTTTAGGATCTCCTTTGAAAGTCGGAGGCGCTGTGACTTGCACACCAGCGCCGAAGCGAACCGCGAGCGAAGGGCGTTTCAAACCGGGAACCCAGCGGATCGTCGAGAGTACACTTTGAGCTCCCTGATCATCGGATAAACCATACGCGTAGAGGTACTTCATGGCATCGGCGTCCTTGCCACGCTTGAAGGACCAATAGGCTTTTCCTTCCAGACCTTCAGGTGGTTTCGCAGATGCAACTGCGCCGCCACCTTGTCCTGGTCCCGCACCGGCACCCGGATAAGCACCGCCGCCGCTCGCCCCTTCGGCTCCCGGGTATCCTGTTGCTGTAGCTTCTCCGGGATTCGCTCCCGCAGCAGAGCCAGCGTTGGCGCCTGGGTAAGCGCCGGCGTTCGCTCCAGCGCTGGCGGGATCACCACCTGGATAAGCGCCGGCGTTCGCTCCAGCGCTGGCGGGATCACCACCTGGA
>PBSM01000138.1 GCA_002726245.1 Planctomycetaceae bacterium
GGCCGTAGCGAAAGTCGCCAAGACTTTCGGCCAATACCCGGAAGAGCCGAAGCTCTTGGCGAGCTTCGCTACCCGAAAACTGAGCTGCGATCGAATACTAGCATCCCTTGTCCATCCGTTCGAGTTGCCATTCGCCAATGGCAAGGCGATTGTTACAATCCCAGCTTTTCCCGCCTGCCTGGAGTCTTCTATTGCGGTTAACCTTCGCGGTCGCTTGCCTGCCACTGTTGTTCGGCTGTGCGAACATGCGCACTGCGCCATCACTGCCTGAAGAAGCGCAGCTCGCGCGCGAGCAACTAATCGTCTACAGCGATTTCAAGCTGCCGAAGAAACACCGCCTCGTGGAAGAGTTGTTGGCATTGCGAGGCGACGTTTCCCGGCTGCTGGACGTTCCGGTGTCCGACGAACCAATTCACGTTTATTTGTTCGAGGATGCGCGGAAGTATCACGAGTATATCGGCAAACACTACCCGGACCTGCAAGACCGGCGAGCGTTTTTCGTTGAAACTGACACGCGACTCACCGTCCATGCCCATTGGGGCGATCAGGTCGCCGAGGATCTCCGACACGAAGTCACGCATGGATATCTGCACTCCGTGATTCCCAACATGCCGTTGTGGCTCGATGAGGGGCTGGCCGAGTACTTCGAAACACCGCGTGGATGGAACGGCTTGCACACCGCACACGTTCAGTTGCTCGATTCACTAGCCAACGCTGGCTGGCAACCCAACTTGGCAAGCTTAGAAGGAAAGACGCAACTGCACGAGATGACGCAGCAGGACTATGCCGAGGCTTGGCTCTGGGTCCACGGCCTACTAAGTACAACGCGTGAGAGACGGCTACTGTTGCAAAACTATCTCGCGGTGCAGCGCGATCAAGCCCAAGCACCAGCGTTGTCTTCTGCACTGTTGGCCAGTGAGCCAGACGTCTCCGGGCAATTGCTCGACCACCTACGACAACTCGCCACGGCAAGTCGTGTAGAATGACGCGATGCAACTCTCCGTCAAAGAAACACGAGTTGGTTTACTCAACTCAACGACTCGCATTCCCTTCCGGTATGGGAAAGCCTGCTTAACGCGCTGTCCACAGGCGATCGTTCAAGTCGTAATCGAAGCGGATGACAAAGTTCAAGCCGGCTACAGCGGCGACTGCCTGCCTCCGAGTTGGTTCGACAAGTCGCCGGATAAGGACTACGCGCGACAGATCGATGACATGCTGGCTGTGATTCAGGTGGCAGAGGCGATCTACCGTGAAGAGTTCGCCTCGGCTCAGGTCTTCTTCGCTGGCTGGCGAAGAGCGTATCAGGGAGTTCAAGAGCAAGCGGCAATTCGCGGAATGACTCCGCTGTTGGCAAGCTTCGGGGCGAGCCTTTTGGAGCGAGCGACCATCGATGCGCTCTGCCGAATGGCTGGCGTAAGCTTCGCCACGGCCGTCAGAAGCGACCTGCTCGGTATACAGGCCGGAGAAATCTTCGCAGAGTTATCGGGGTTAGCGCCACGTGACTGGTTGCCAGATCAGCCAGTGAAGTCGATCTACGTGAGGCATACCGTCGGTCTAAGTGATCCGTTGACTGCTGGCGACATTCCAGAGAGCGAACGGCTGTCAGACGGCTTCCCACAGGCTCTTGAAGAATACATCGAGCAGTGCGGCCTGCGATACCTAAAGGTCAAGGTATCGAATCAGTTGACAAACGACATCGATCGCTTGCGGCACATCACGGAGATCGTCGAACGACATCAAGGCGATGATTACAGATTGACGCTGGACGGGAACGAGCAGTACTCGTCCGCGTCCGACTTCGACGCATTGATTGCTGCGATCACCAGCGATGACAAGCTTCACACGCTGTGGCGGAATACGCTCCTCATTGAACAACCACTCGAGCGAAGCGTTGCGGTAGATGAAGCGATTACGGGTGGCATACGGGAGCTTGCGGCGACCAAGCCCGTTATCATCGACGAATCGGATGGCGCTTTGGATTCTTATCAGCGAGCCATCGAGCTCGGATATCGCGGCGTGAGCAGTAAGAACTGCAAAGGCGCGATGAAGAGCCTGCTGAATGCGGGCCTCACGTGGCTCAAGAACTATCGTGGCACGCGTGCCGACTACGTGATGACCGGCGAGGATCTATGCAGCGTGGGTATCGTGCCCGTACAAGCTGACATGTGCCTCGTGGCGACACTCGGTCTATCTCACATCGAACGCAATGGTCACCACTATCATCCTGGCCTTTCCTACTTGCCCGAACAACAGCGCGCGGCGGCACTGGCTAAGCATTCAGACCTGTACGCGAATCGAAACGACATCATCGCGCCACGGCTTGTCGATGGTCAGTTCGAAATCGAGTCACTACAATGCGAAGGCTTCGGCTTCGCGGTCGAACCCGATATGGATGCGATGCAGTCGCCTGAAGAGTGGGACTTCGCATCGCTAGGACTTTGAACTGGCTCGTTTAACCGCAAGCCGGAGGCGTGCGCTTCCGAGGACCGATAAACAGCGCACGCCTCCGGCTTGCGGTTAAACGAGTGGCACGAACCAGTAGGCTCAGATGATCAAGACGACCGTTGTTGGTAGTTATCCCGTACCGATGTGGCTGCGTGTGTTCAGCACACGTGAAAGCCTGCGAGACGCGGTACTCGCTGTCGTAAAAACACAGGAGCTAGCGGGAATCGACGTCGTCGCCGACGGCGAACTCTACCGATGGGACATCAACCATGCCGAAACAAATGGGATGATCGACTTCTTCGTCCGACCGATGGATGGCGTCGAGATGGAACTCTCGACGGAACAACTTGATCGCTGGCGAACCAAACCGGGGAATGAGTTCCGCGCGCAACCGCCCGGTGTGGTCGTTGGGCCTCTTGGCCCCGGCAAGCTCCATCTGCGAACCGACTATGAACTCTATCGAGATCTGACAACGAAGCCAAAGAAGTTCACACTGACCAGTCCGTACATGTTGGCCAAGATGCTGGCTGACGACTACTACAACGATCTCGAAACACTCGTGATGGCTCTGGCCGACGTACTGAAGCAACAAGTCGCTGGCATCGATGCGGATGTGATACAAGTCGATGAGGCCAACGTGACCGGACATGCCGACGACGGTCCGATCGCAGCCGCCGGGATCAACCGCGTGCTGGAAGGTGTCACGACCGAGAAGGCTGTTCATCTTTGCTATGGCAACTACGGTGGGCAGACAATCCAAAGGGGAACTTACGACAAGCTAATCGCCTTTCTCAACGCGCTGCACACGGATCATGTTGTCTTGGAGATCGCTCGCCGGCCTAAGGAAGAACTGACTCTGTTGAAAGATGTGAAGCCGGAGATTGGTCTGGGGATCGGTGTGATCGACATCAAAGATAATGAAGTCGAATCGGCGGAGATCGTCGCTGCTCGAATCGAATCGGCCGCGAACGAACTCGGAGCCGACCGCATCAAGTACGTTCATCCGGACTGTGGCTTCTGGATGCTGCCGCGTAGTGTTTCGGATGGGAAGATGCGTTCGCTGGTCGCAGGCCGCGACTTGTTTGAAGGGCGTTGACTACCAATCCATTCGTCCGACGTAATAGAATGGATCCGCTTGGCGACGCCGGTTTTTGCTGACACGAAGGCCAGACATGCTGATCAGATCAGTCGGTGGTGGTTACAGCAGAATCTCGCGCACCACGCGAGCCTCTTCTTGCACACCGGTCAAGCGCTCGTCGAGCCCGCGATGCTTGACCGTGAAACGCGCGTGATCGATTCCTAAGAGATGCAGAATCGTCGCGTTAAGGTCGCGGATGTGGACCGGATCGCGAGCGATGTTGTAGCTGAATTCGTCCGTCTCGCCGTGCGTGACACCGCCGTTGATACCGCCGCCAGCCATCCACATGCTGTAACAACGCGGATGATGGTCACGGCCGTAGTTGGTTTTTGTCAGTGTGCCTTGGCTGTAGATTGTGCGTCCAAACTCGCCTCCCCAGATGACGAGCGTGTCATCCAGCAAGCCACGGCGTTTCAAATCTTGGACGAGGGCCCAAGCCGGCTGATCGACTTCCTTGGTCTGCCGGCGAATATTCGTGGGCAGGCCACTATGGTGATCCCAGCCGCGGTGAAAGATCTGAACAAAACGCACGCCGCGCTCGGCCATGCGCCGAGCCAGGAGACAGTTGTGGCCAAAAGTTCCGGGCTTGGTCACATCTTCGCCGTAGAGATCGAGTACGTGCTGCCGTTCGGCGGAGATATCGACCAGTTCCGGCACGGCGGACTGCATTCGAAAGGCCATCTCGTACTGCGCGATACGCGTCTGCGTGTCGGGGTCGCCAAGGGCATCGTAGATCCGACGATTCATCACTTGCAGTCGATCCAGCATCAAGCGGCGAGCTGCCTGGCTGACGCCGCTCGGATTCGAGAGATACAGCACCGGATCACCTTGCTCGCGGAATGCCACACCCGCGTGGACCGATGGCAGGAAACCACTGCCCCACAGCCGCGAGTACAGTGCCTGGCCGCGCGGCTCGCAGTTCAAGACGATGAACTCCGGCAGGTTGCTGTTCATCGTTCCCAAGCCGTAGCTAATCCAGGCGCCAAGCGTCGGTCTTCCCGGTATCTGATTGCCGGTCTGGATATAGGTGATTGCCGGGTCGTGGTTGATCGCTTCGGTCCAGACCGTGTGGACGAACGCAAGGTCATCCGCCATCGAGCCGGTGCGTGGCAGCAACTCACTGACTCGCTTTCTGCACTGACCGTGGCGGGGGAATTGGAACATCGTCGGTGCGATTGGAAAACGGGGCTGCGAGGCGGTCATCGTTGTCAACCGCTGGCCTCTGCGCACCGACTGCGGCAAATCCTTGTCGAACCAATCCGCCATCTCGGGCTTGTAATCGAACGTGTCAAGCTGCGAAGGCGCACCGGCCATGAACAGCCAGATCACGCGTTTCGCCCTTGCTGGAAAGTGAGGCTGGCCGAGCGCTCCCTTCGTTTCGGCGGCCGCTGGCTGGCCTACGAGGGAAGCCAACGCGGCCATCCCCAGCCCTTTGCCGGCGTGGCCAAAAAATTGTCGTCGCGTTTCCAGCGAAATCCACTGATCGATTGGATGAGTGTTCATGATGTTCGGCGGTTCTATTTGTTGATGAAATCGTCGCGGTTCATGAGTGTGTTGGCGACCATCGTCCAAGCCGCCAACTCGGCCGCGTCGAGTTTCTCGTTCGGTTTGCTGTCGCCAGTATTGATCAGTGCTTTGGCCGCCTCGTCATCTTTGGCAAAGATTGCTCGCAATTCCGCTGCCGCTAACGTGATGTCAGCGACGTCGTCGGCGCTGGGCGGTCGGCTAAGCACCGTCTGAAGCATCCATTTGGCGCGAGATTGGTCCTCTTGCTGCTCGCGCAGCGTGTGTTCCGCGAGCCGACGCCCGGCCTCAACGAACTGCGGATCGTTCATCAATACGAGCGCCTGAATCGGCGTGTTCGTTCGCTCGCGACGGACCGTGCACTGCTCGCGTGTTGGCGCGTTGAAGGCCGCCAACGATGGTGGCGGCGAGGTTCGCTTCCAGAACGTGTAGACACTGCGACGATAAAGCGCGTCGCCTGAGTCGCGTTCGAACACGCGCGTGTTGCTACCCGTGATCGCAACGACGTTCCACAAGCCAGCCGGCTGGTAGGGCTTGACGCTTGGTCCGCCAATATCACGGCGCAGCAACGCGCTGACCGAGAGAGCTTGATCGCGCAAGACTTCGGCGTCGAGCCGCAAGCGCGAGCCGCGCGTTAAGTATCGGTTGGCGACATCGGCTTCTAGTTTCTCGGCCGTCACGACACTGCTTTGACGATACGCGGCCGAAGTCACGATCAGCTTCAAGATGTGATTCACGTCCCAATCCGATTCCACAAACTCGACCGCGAGCCAATCGAGCAGCTTCGGATGTGTCGGGCGATCACCCATCACACCAAAGTCTTCTGAAGTCTTGACGATCCCGCTGCCGAAGATCGATTGCCAAAGCCGGTTGACAATCACGCGCGCCGTGAGCGGATGATCGGGGTGTACCAACCAACGTGCAAGTCCGAGCCGATTCCTGGCAGCGCCATCCGGCAATTCGGGCAGCACGGCCGGCACGCCCGCCTCGACCTCATCCCGACGCTGATCGTACTCGCCCCGCGCGAGCACCCACGCGCGGGGCTTCGTGGGTCGCTCCTGCATGACCAGCGTCGTCGTTGACCGGCCATAGATAAAGTCGCGTCGCTGCTCTGTTGCAGCCAACTCGCGGGCCAGGCTCCGGGCTCCTTCATCGAGCTTGTGCCGATAGAAAGAAGTCAGCAATTCGCGCTGTTCCGGTTTGAGGGCATCCCACTTCGCCGCGCCTTGCAACAGTGTCCGCAACTCATATTCTCGGACGAGGAGCTGAACTTCGTTGTCGCTGACAAAGCGCCGAAAGACTCGCAGGTCACTCAGACCGGCGGTCGGTAGGTTCTTGCCAATGTTGAGCGGCACGTCTGCTAATTCGACCGCACTGATGTACTCTTCATTCGAGTTACGGAGAAACGCCGCTGTGCCATTGGCGAGGATACTGATGGACGAAGTGCATTGCCCACCCGAGTAACGAACACAAACGTGTTGCCATGACTTGGGGCGAAGTGCCTCGTTGTCGGGTAACAGGCCCTGAATCTTCTTGCCCGTCCCGTCGGCGATTTCAAAGCGCACGTCGCCTCGGCTGTTGCTGTTGATCTTCCAGCCGATGACCTTGCCGTCTTCCGTTGTGGTCGTCTGGTCAAACAAGTCCGTCGCTGGGAGCACTCGATCGGGCGTGCGAAACCAGAAGCTGATTGTCAGCGGCTGGTCGCTGCGGATCTTCGGTAGCTTGACACTCAGCTCGCCGCCTTCGCCAAACCGTACACCGCGCCGCTTGGTTGGGTGATCGGTTGCCCATGCCGCGGAGGCAGGCAAGTCGAGTGCTTCGCCTTCGCCCTCGGCAAGCGGCAGCCACAAGATGAGTTCGTCGGTTGCGACCGGATGTTCCGCAACCGGCGGATGCGACTCCCACCACTCTGGCACGTCTGCGCTCTGCTTGTCCAACTGAGCCCGCAACTCCTTCCGCCTGGCCAGCAGCGTGTTCCACTCTTGTTGAAACTCCTCGCCCGGCAAGGCGACAACCGGCGGCGTATCTTTCTTGTTGCCGTCCATCGCCGGCTGCGTGGTGTTGTTGAAAAAGGCGCCGAGTTGATAGAACTCGCGCTGCGTGATCGGATCGAACTTGTGATCATGGCACACGCCGCAACCGGCGGTCAGCCCCAAGAAGACTGTCGCAGTCGTCTCGACTCGATCAACCATGTAACGCACGTCCAACTCCGCTGGGATTGCACCGCCCTCAGAGGTCGTGATGTTACAACGATTGAAACCGGTGGCGATGCGTTGATTGAGCGTCGGTTCAGGCAGCAGGTCGCCCGCTATTTGTTCGACAACGAACTGATCGAAGGGCATGTTCGTATTGAACGCGTTAATGACCCAATCCCGGTATGGCCAGATCTCGCGATAATTATCGACATGCATGCCGTGCGTGTCGCCGTAACGTGCGGCGTCGAGCCAATACCGGGCACGATGTTCGCCGGCGTGGCTAGAGTTCAGAAGCTTATCAACGTACCGCTCATAGGCACCCTCGGTGTTGTCGGACACGAAGGCGCTCAGCATCTCTTTCGTCGGTGGCAATCCAGTAAGATCGAGGGCGGCTCGGCGGGCAAGTGAATAACGATCCGCTGGCTCGTTGGGTTTCAATCCTAACTCGCGCAGCTTCGCGAAAACAAAGTGATCGGTTGGGTTGCGAGCCCACGCAGCGACGTCATCCGGCTTGGGCAACTCGTGACGCTCAGGTTTGATAAACGACCAATGCTCCTGCCACTTCGCGCCGGCATTGATCCAGTTTGCCAAAACCTGTTGGTGTTTCGGCTCGAGCGTCTTGCGAAACGCTGGGGGCGGCATCACAAACTCCGGATCATCACTGTTGATCCGCGCGATCAACTCCGACTCGGCGGCCTTACCTGGAACGACGAGTTTACTGGCCAAGGCGCTGGCTGGTGTGTCCAGCCGGAGGTCGGCTTTGCGGCTGGCGGAATCGGGACCGTGGCAAGCGAAACAATACTCGGACAGGATTGGTCGGATCTGGTCGTTGAAGCGGATGGGTGGTTGCTGGCCAGTTTCGTCCGCAAGAGCCGGCTGCGCCGCCAACGTCAAACAACATGTCAGGAGTGTCAACATCGTTTTCATTAAGTCGATACCGTGAGAGTCCTTGATCTTCCACACAGTTTAACATGGACGTGGTCTGCCCGTGAATCGGCGAGCAAGAACTCACCGCGTAGAGTCAAGAACTCGGCCGACTTTCAAGTGTCAACCGGGATTTCCCATTTGGGTTGAGCATGGAACCGCTCCAAGCCTAAATCCCTCGCCATCTTAACATCGCGGCCCCCCCCCC
>PBSM01000139.1 GCA_002726245.1 Planctomycetaceae bacterium
AACTCGTCAAGAGTTTCGACGATCCGCGATTCCGAAAGTCTTGACGACTTTCGCTACGACGAAATCGGGAATCTATTTCGGGACCGTTCCCAAGCTGCTGCGTGGCAAAGGGCTACGGTGAGAGGCATATTCTAGCCGAGTTGTGGCTCGATTTGGACTAGTCAAGAAAACAGGAAAAAAGTTCCGATGCGCGCATTGCATTTGCCGACAGTAGTGTGAAAATGTATAGCTTGCGAGGCGAGGGTTTACGAACGCCTCGCATAGGCCCTTCGTAGGTTCCTGCCCCACCTACGGAGGGCGCTTTTATTTCGAAGGACTGCGGCACGTTTCGCGAAGTCCGGCACCTTGACCACGCTTTTCGTGCTCGATACGATGCGGCAGTACACGGCTGAGGGAACCAGCCGTTTTTATTTGCAGGACTTTGTGATAAGATTCAGCTCCTGAAACCAAACAGGTTATGGATAGCCTCCTCGTCCCGATCCTTCTGTTCGTGGCTTGCGCTACGGTTCTCGCCGCTGGACTCCTCACGGTTGGAAGCCTTCTCGGCCCCAAGAAAACAGGCCGCGTGAAGGAGATGCCGTATGAAAGCGGGATGGACCCGATCCACGACGCCCGGCGACGGTTTGATGTTCGATTTCATTTGGTCGCGATCGCGTTTCTCGTGTTCGATGTGGAGTTGCTCTTTCTCTATCCGTGGGCCGTGGCAAACAAGAACGCAGCGGGACTCAAAAGTCTCACGAACATGGGCGTCTCACAACTCATGATCTTCTGCGAAGTCATGGTCTTCATTGCTTTGCTGACCGCAGGCTTCGTCTACGCATGGCGCAAGGGAGTGTTTCAGTGGCGATAGAACTGCCGGAAAACGTAGTCGTCAGCAAGCTCGACGCGCTTGGCAGTTGGTGCCGCAAGAACAGTCTGTGGCCAATGCCATTCGCGACTGCGTGCTGCGGGATCGAGTTGATGGCGACAGGCGCCAGCCGTCATGATCTCGCTCGTTTCGGTGCAGAGGTCTTCCGCTTCAGCCCTCGCCAATGCGACCTGATGATCGTCGCTGGTCGAGTCGTGATGAAAATGCTCCCTGTGCTGCAGCGAATCTGGCAGCAGATGCACGAGCCAAAGTGGTGTATCTCGATGGGCGCATGTGCTTCGACCGGAGGCGTCTTCGACACCTATTCGGTCGTGCAAGGGATCGACCGCTTTGTCCCTGTCGATATGTACGTGCCGGGCTGCCCGCCCAGGCCAGAGCAACTGATCCAAGCGATCATTGACCTGCAAGACAAGATTCAACGAGAAGGAACCATTGACGGATCGGAGTTCTCGAGCGTAACTCGTCAGCAACGTAAGCGAGCGTTGATGGAGTTGCCAATCATCCACCAACCATCCCAGACAGTTAGCCGCACGAATTAACGAAAGAGCACGAATAGCGCATCCTCATTCGTGCTCTTTCGTTAATTCGTGCGGTTCGGATATCACATGCCTGTCACTCAACCAACGGTCGATTCCCTAAGAGATCGTTTCGACAACATCGTCGAAAGCGAGTTCCGCGGCCAAACGCGCGTCGTGGTGCCGCGGGGCAGCGCGTTCGAGGCAATTGCATTCCTCAAAGAAGAGCGGGGCTTTGACCTGCTGGTTGATCTCACGTGCATCGACTACTTGAACTACCGCGATGCGGAAGATCGTTTTGGCCTGGCTTACCTGCTCGCGAACACATCAACCGACGAGCGGCTCACTGTTCGTGTAATGCTCAACGAGCCGGACCTCACCGTCGTCTCCATCGTGCCGCTCTATGAAGGTGCGAATTGGATGGAGCGAGAGGCTTGGGATATGTTCGGCATCGTCTTTGACGGCCATCCAGATCTTCGACGGATTCTGATGCCAGAAGAGTTCAGCGCCCACCCGCTTCGGAAGGACTATCCGCTGCAAGGCCGTGGCGAGCGGCACAACTTCCCGGTTCTGACTCGTGGTGAAGCATAAGGGATTGGTCATTGATCATTCGCAATTGGTCATTTGAGAAGGACGCTCGATCCTGATGTCGGCGACGATCCCTTGCAATCCGATAGCCAACTCCGACCAAGTGCGGGACGAGGATTATCTGTGGACGCTCAACTTCGGCCCTCAGCATCCAGCAACGCACACAACGTTGCGGATCGTTCTCAAGCTGGACGGCGAGCGAGTCGTCGATGCGATCCCCGACATCGGTTATCTGCATTCGGGCTTCGAGAAGATTGGCGAGCATCTCGACTACAACCAGTACGTCACCGTCACCGACCGGATGAACTACATCTCGCCGATGGCCAACAACGTGGCTTGGCATCACTCGGTCGAAACGCTGATCGGCATTGAGCTGACGCCACGTTGCAAGTACATCCGCGTGCTGATCTCCGAACTAGCTCGCATCAGCGACCACTTGCTGAGTAATGGAGCAATGGGTCTCGATACCGGCGCGTTTACGTTCTTCCTGTACGCGTTCTATCAACGCGAACGGATCTACGACATTTTCGAGACCCTCTGCGGAGCCCGCTTCACCAACAGTTACACGCGCGTTGGCGGCGTGATGCACGACATCACTCCCTTGGTCGTCGAAAAGATTCGTGCCTTCATCAAGGACTTCCCGAATACGCTCGAAGACATGGAGCGACTGCTCAATCGAAACCGCATCTTTGTCGATCGCACAAAAGACGTCGGAGTCCTCACGAAAGAAGAAGCGATCAACCGTAGCTGCTCCGGTCCGATCGCACGAGCCAGTGGCGTGACTCGCGATCTTCGCAAAGACGAGCCGTACATGGGCTACGAGGATTTCGACTTTCAAGTCTGTTGCGCCAAGGCCGGCGATTGCTTCGCTCGCTACTACGTCCGTATGGCCGAGATGCGAGAGAGCTTGAAGATCCTTGAACAAGCCGTCGAGAACATTCCCGAAGGACCAGCCAACGTCGGCGTCGATGAACGAACTGCCCTGCCAACAAAAGAGCAGGTTTATCAAACGATCGAAGGCACGATCACACACTTTGAGCTTGTGATGGCCAACCGCGGCTTTGAAGTGCCGTGCGAAGAATCGTATGCCGCGACGGAGACGGCGAACGGTGAACTCGGCTTCTACGTCGCGGGCGATGGCAGCGATGTCGCTTACCGAGCACGTTGCCGCCCACCATCGTTCATCCACTTCGCAGCGTTCCCGCACCTGATCCGCGGCCATACGTTGAGCGACGTTGTAGCCGTGTTGGGAAGTTTGAACATCATCGCTGCGGAGTTGGATAGGTAAGTCTTGGCCGAATGACCAAGCTCAAATGACCGATGACCAAAGAAAGAATCCTCACCGACGGAATGATCGCCGAGATCAAGGCGTTCTTTCCGCGTTATCCGTCGCTGCAGGCGGTGACTCTGCCGGCGTTACACGTTGTGCACGATCATTTGCGTCACGTGCCAATGCAGGCCGTCGTTGAAATCGCTGAGTTGCTTGAGCTTGCTCCGGCCGAAGTGCAGGACACGCTCACATTCTACGGCTTCTTCAAACAAGACGCTCCGCATGGCCGCGTGCGGGCTTGGGTTTGCCGATCGATTAGTTGCCACCTGCGCGGCGCCGATGAACTGCTCGAGCACATGTGCCACAAGGCAGGTGTCGAACCAGGCGACACGACGGAAGATGGCAAGTTGACACTCGAATTCGGCGAGTGCCTGGGAGCATGCGAGCACGCTCCTTGCATGCTTGCCAACGACGACCTGCACAAGAGCGTGACCCACGAACAAGCCAACCAGTTTATTGAATCCCTTGAGTAGCCATCGCGCTCCGCGTGATGAAAAGCGGTAGTAGAAAGAGCACTCCATTCCACAACCGATCTGAACAACAACCATCCCTCGCCGCTCCGCTTTCCTCACGCGGAGCGTGAGGGCTACAAGAATGACCGACTTTGAACCCGTCCTACTTGCGAACATCGACCGCGACGACAGTCATACGCGCGCGGCGTACGAAGCAACGGGCGGCTATCAAGGTTTGAAGAAAGTCCTCGGCGGGATGACGCCGGATGATGTGAAGAAGTTGGTCAAATCGAGCGGCCTCCGCGGACGTGGCGGAGCAGGATTTCCGACCGGTTTGAAGTGGACGTTCCTGCCCAAGGATCATCCCGGACCGATCTACTTTTGCTTGAACGCCGACGAGAGCGAACCAGGCACGTTCAACAATCGGATCTTAATGGAAGAAGATCCGCATCAAGTCATTGAAGGCTTGATCATCAGTTGCTTCGCAACCGCGGCAACGACCGCGTACTTCTACATGCGGTACGAATATCCGCTCGCGTGGAAGCGCGTGCAGCAAGCGGTCGATGAGTGCTACGAAGCTGGCTACCTAGGCGAGGATATCTTAGGCAGCGGCTATTCGCTCGACATCTTTCTCCATCGGGGAGCGGCCGCCTACATCTGCGGCGAAGAGACTGGCTTGATCGAGAGCCTGGAGGGCAAACGAGCGTGGCCTCGGATCAAACCGCCCTTCCCTGCCGTCGAAGGTGTCTTCCGCGAGCCGACCGTCGTGAACAACGTCGAAACGGCAGCATGTGTGAAGCACATTGCTGATCGCGGCGCGGAGTGGTTCAAGTCGATCGGAGTACGTCCCGATCCTGACAACCCTCGCGACGCTGGTAGCTACGGACCGAAGCTCTACTGCTTGAGCGGACACATCGAGAAGCCCGGTTGCTATGAAGCCCCGTTGGGTATCACGGTCAATGAGTTAATTGACCAATACGGCGGCGGGATTTGGAAAGGGCGAAAGGCGAAGTGTGCAATTCCTGGCGGCATCAGCATGGGCCTGTTGACTGCCGACGAGTTCGACTGCTCGCTCGATTTCGCTGGCCCCGGCAAATACGGATGTCTTGGTCTGGGAACTGCCGCCGTGGTCGTCGTGGACGAGACCGTCCTGATGGTCGATTTCCTCCACAACAGCTCTCAGTTCTTCGCTCACGAAAGCTGCGGCCAGTGTACGCCTTGTCGCGAAGGTACTTCGTGGGCGTTGAAGATGATGAATCGAATCAAAGCCGGCAAGGGACGGCTGAAGGATCTCGATCTGTTGCTGGAGATCGGTGACAACCTCGGCATCATTCCCGGTACAACGATTTGCGGCTTGGCTGACGGAGCCGCGTGGCCGCTAAAGAATGCGATCCGCAAGTTCCGCGACGAGTTTGAAGCCTACGTCAAGGAAACGAATCCAGATGGATACATGGAGACGAATCCAGTGCCCGTCCTTGAGATTATTGGAGCCCATTGATCTTCGTTTAACCGCAAGCCGGAGGCGTGCGCTTCCGGCTCGCGTGAGAAACGCACGCCTCCGGCTTGCGGTTAAACGAGGAGACAAACACTATGCCAACAGTCTTGGTCAACGGCGAAGAAATCGAAATCGGTGAGGACGAACGCCTCAACGGCATTCAAGTGGCTGCGCGTGCTGGCGAAGAAGTGCCACACTACTGCTGGCATCCGGGACTAACCATCGTCGCGAGTTGCCGGATGTGTCTCGTCGAAACAGGCCGCCGCGACGCGGAAAGCGGCGAGATTTCGATGATGCCAAAGTTGGTTCCCGGCTGCCAAACACCCGCCACCGATGGAACGGTCTTCGTCACCAACAGCGAGAAGGTGAAAGACGCTCGCGCGATGGTTGAGGAAGACCTGCTGATTCGCCATCCGATCGACTGCCCGATCTGTGACAAAGCCGGCGAGTGCTCGTTGCAAGACTATCATTTCGAGCATGGACGCGAGGAACGTCGAGCTGACCTGAGGCCCTTCACCAGCCGTCGCCGACCGCTGGGCGATACAGTAACCCTGTTCGTCGATCGCTGTGTGATGTGTACGCGCTGCGTTCGGTTCACTCGTGAAATCAGCGGCGACGCGGAACTGATGGTTGTGAATCGCGGCGCTCACGAGGAGATCGACGTCTTCCCGGGATTCCCCCTCGACAACAGGATGTCCGGCAATGTCGTCGATCTTTGCCCGGTTGGCGCGCTCGGCGACCGCGATTTCCTCTACAAGCAACGCGTTTGGTTTATAAAGAGCCATGAGAACGTTTGTGCCGGCTGCTCAACCGGCTGTTCGATCAATGTGGAAGAGAATCAAGATCGCGTCTATCGCCTCAAGCCGCGCGAGAATCCGCACGTCACCGGGTGGTGGATGTGCGACGAAGGCCGTTACGGCTGGAAACACGTACACGATCCTGGCCGCAACACACAACCCAAGCGTCGCGGCGACGAGGGTTATGAGAATGTCGAGTGGTCCGACCTGTCGCAGGAGCTCGATTTGAAGTTACGATCTTCCCAGCGGATCGCAGCCGTCTTGTCTCCGCACTTGACCGTTGAAGAAGCGTTCATGCTCGCCACCTACGTTCGCGAAATCGACCCGAACGCTCAATTCGTGCTCGGTCATGTGCCGACGCAGGGCGAAGACGAATCGTTCTCCAACGGCTTCACCATTCGAGCCGAGAAGTGTCCAAATCGTCGGGGCGTCGAAGAGGTCATCATCGGTCTGACGAAAGAACTGCCTACTTGGGACGATTTCGCGAACCAACTCGGCGAAGAGTCCTTCGATGCGGTGTGGATCACCGGCGGCTACAAGACGAACTGGAACGATGAGACGACAGCCGACAAGTTCTCCGGTATCCCGTTGCTGATCGTACAAGACACGTTCGCTTCACCACTGTGGGATCGAGCAACATTCCAACTACCATCCGCAGCCTTTCCGGAACGGGACGGTAGCTACGTCAATCACGCCGATCGGTTGCAATGTTTCAGTTGGGCGATCCGCCCACCTGCTGGAGTGATGACTGAAGGGCAACTGTTCTGGAGACTGTCACAGAAGTCGGGGCTCTACAAATCGCGAAGCATACTCGAAGATGTCACCCGCGAGATCCCATACTTCGCTGCGGCGGCCGGAGTCGATTGCGGCGAACATGGAATTGACTTGAAAGTGGACAAACTGGCCGCAGTCTGATCATGTAACGTAAACGAAGACCCAATCACCAGCGTTACTTGGCTGTACTGCGAAGAATGACACCGGAACAGCGGCTACGAAAGGCTTTCGAACTGACGGAGAATGCTCGGTATCTTTTTCGCAGCGGACTTCGCCGACGTTTTCCGAATCTAACCACCGACGAATTTCAACAGTTGTACCTTGAGCGGCTGGAGAGATGTCACAACAGGAACTACTAAAGCGAGTGTTGGACGTTCTCGACCGACTATCGACATGATCGAACCCCTCATCAAAATCGCGATTCTCATTGGCGGCCTGATGACCGGCGCTGCCTATTTCGTGCTGCTCGAACGTCGCATGGCGGCTTGGGTGCAAGATCGAGTCGGTCCGAACCGCGTGGGGTTTCCGCTGAGCCAGTTTGTTAGTGGTCTCAAGGATTTGCGGCTGTTTGGTCTCGGGCAGCCCGCCGCTGACGGAGTGAAATTCATCCTGAAGGAAGAGTATACGCCGGCACATGTCGATAAGCGGCTGTTCGTGCTGGCTCCGATTTCGATTCTCGTCGCCGCGCTCGTGACATTCGCCGTCATTCCGTTCGGTGATGTATTGCCGGGCGGCGTGTTCGGTGATGAGCCAATCGAAATGGTGGTATCACCCGGAGCAGGCGTCGGGATGTTGGTTGTGTTTGCTCTGTCGAGCATCGCCGTCTATGGAGTGATTCTTGGCGGTTGGGCAAGCAACAACAAATACAGCTTCCTTGGTGGGCTGCGGTCAAGCGCTCAGTTGATCGCTTACGAGTTGCCTCTGGGCTTGGGGATTCTCGGAGTGATACTCGCCACCGGCTCGCTCGACATCGGCGAGATTATCGGAGAGCAGGCTCGCACCGGTTGGTGGTTTGCACTCACCCAACCGTTGGGCTTCTTCGTGTTCTGTGTGGCCTCCTTCGCCGAAGCCGCTCGTCTACCATTTGACCTGCCTGAATGTGAGCAAGAACTGATTGGCGGTTATCACACCGAGTACTCTGGCATTAAGCTACTCTTGTTCCTGGTCGCCGAATTCCTGCACATGATCGCGGCGTCGTTCTTGATTGTCATGCTGTTCCTTGGCGGATGGCACTTCTGGTTCTTGACGGGAAGCGGCAGCGAAGCGACTTGGTTCCAAGCGATCATGCGGTTGGTTGTGCTGAACGCCAAGATCTTTCTGGTGATCTTGTTCTTCATGTTGGTCCGTTGGAGCTGGCCTCGGTTTCGCTTCGACCAACTGATGGCATTTGCGTGGAAAGTTATGATGCCACTCGGATTGATCAACTTCGTTGTGGTGGCGATCCTCGATCAACTCAAGATTGTGTCTGGAAACGACTCATCTGGCATGAACCTCGTGTGCGCATTGGCCGCATGGGGAATTTGCATCGGTGCCTGGGTAGCGATCTCGATCGCTGGGCCCTTAGTCGCCGACAACCGCCCGCGTCGCGAGCTCAACTCATTCGAAATCGATTCACAGATGTGACAGACTGTTTGACCGCAAGACGGAGGCGTGCGCTTTCCGCATCCGTCCGCCCGAAACGCATGCCTCCGGCTTGCGGTTAAACGAAGGAAAGACAATGACACCTAACGATCCAAACATCACATGGGTGGAAGAGCCGAGGCTGGGCTTGAGCGGCAAGATGTATATGCCCATGTTCGTGCAAGGCTTGACGACGACGTTTAAGCACTTGAAGGGATCGCTTCAAGGCAAAGCCGTCACTGTCAGCTATCCGGACCAAGAGCCGGAGATCGGCAACCCCATCATCTATCGCGGCGTACACCGCCTGAACAAAGATTCGCAAGGCCGCGTGAAGTGCGTCGCCTGCTTCCTCTGTGCCACGGCATGTCCGGCTCATTGCATTGACATCATCGGCATTGAAAGCCCGTGGGAGGATCGCGAAAAGTATCCCGAGAGCTTCACGATCGACGAGTTGCGTTGCATCTATTGCGGCATGTGCGAAGAAGCCTGCCCCGTCGATGCGATCGAGCTGACTAGTCTTTACAATCTGACCGGCCGCAGTCGCGAGGAAATGGTCTTCGACAAAGAAAAGTTGCTGAGCGTCTACGATGCGACAAAAGACAAAGAGCCGATGCGGTCGCCAGAGATGGGAGGCACCGTGTGAATGCGATAGAAGTTTGGTTGGAAGAACACGCGTTACTCGTGTTCTGCTGCGGATTGGCGATCGGAGCGATCGGAATTGTCTTGCGCCTTGCTCAGGCAGTGTATTGCCGAAAGCTAGGCACGGTCGTGGGGCTGATTGGACTGGTTTCGATCGGACTCAGGTTACCCGAGTTGGAGGCCGCGTTGCCACAAGCGATCTTCGGGCTGATGGCCGCGATCGCTGTAATCGCATCCGCGGCGACCATCACCTCGCGAAGCCCCGTTTACGCCGCCATCTGGTTCGCCATTTCGTTGCTCGGCACAGCGGGCTTGTTCTTGCTTCAAGGAGCACACTTCCTTGGCGTCGCGACGATTGTCGTCTATGCCGGAGCGATCGTGGTCACGTTCCTGTTTGTCTTGATGTTGGCGCAGCCGGAAGGTAACGCATCGTATGACCGAATCAGTTGGGCTGGCTTTGCGACACCGATGGCGTTGATCGCGAGTGCCTTGCTGGTTGGCGTGATTGCGAATTCCTTGCCGAGCTTTGGCACACCGTCATCGTCATCGTCGCTGGAACAACTGGAAGATCGTGTGCTGCATGAGGCGCATGTTGCCAAGCTCGGCAGCGAACTCTTCGCTCGCCATCTCATCTCCGTCGAAGTCGTTGGCACGATTCTGCTGGTCGCTCTTGTCGGAGCAATCGCCATCGTGATCCAAGGCAAGCCGCGGCGAAGATCGGCCGAAGAAGGAGCAGCGTCGTGAACGAAGCCTCGCTCCTTCATAACTACCTCGTTGTCGGCAGCCTTCTATTCGGTATTGGGCTGATCGGTTTCTTGGTACGACGCAATATGATCGTGATGTTCCTGTGTGCCGAGATGATGCTGCAGGGTATCTCGCTCAGCGCAATCGCATTCGGACGATATCACAACGATTGGGGCGGCCAGATGCTGGTGATCTTTATCATCGCAGTTGCCGCCGCCGAGGCTGGTATCGCCCTCGCGTTGATCCTGATGGTGTTCCATAAGAGCGGAACGCTGGACATGGCGTTCTGGCAAGACTTACGAGAAGGCGGCCATCCAGCTTTCATTGACCATCGCGTTCCGGAAGAACAAGCCGAGGATCGTGTCTGGCCAACGCTAACGCCGGCCGGCATCGAGCCTGAAGTTAACGAAGACGAACAGTTGCATCGGAGTAAAGTCTGAGAATGGACTCGATCGACACACTTCTCGTTCTGATTCCCGGGTTGCCGCTGGCCGCCGCGATCACCGTCGGCCTGCTCGGCGCGCGAGTCTTGAAAGAACGCAGTCACTATCCAGTCATCATCGCCCTGTTCGGTTCGTTCATTTGCAGCTTATTGCTGCTGGGCGAAGTGCGAAAGGAAGGCGAGAGTGTCGATGATGGCTTCGAACACGTTGTCACGCTCTGGAATTGGGCTGACGTTAGCAACGCCTACGAGTTGACCGATACAGCGGCGGCCGACGTCGGCAGTCATGACTTCCACATCGATGTCACTCTGCGGGCGGATGCTTTGACTGCCATCATGCTTTCCATGGTGACGTTCATTTCGTCGCTCGTAGCGATCTTCGCAGCGGGCTACATGCACGGTGACCGCGGGTATTGGCGATTCTTCGCATACATCGGACTGTTTGTTTTCTCGATGACGATGCTGGTCTCTGTCAGCAACTTCATCTTGCTGTTCGTGTTCTGGGAAGCAGTTGGCGTCTGTAGTTACTTGCTGATCGGCTTTTGGTACGAGAAGCCCGAAGCAGCCGCGGCCGGCAAGAAAGCCTTCCTGGTCAACCGGGTCGGCGACTTCGGTTTCGCATTGGCGCTGTTCCTGATCTGGACCAACTACGGCACACTGAACTTCCACGATACGCTTCCTAACGGCAGCACGGATCCGAACCTGATCGCTCAGGTCGCGGCTACTCCGCCATCTGAGGAAGCAGCGGAGCACGCAAAACCCGCCGTGATTCGCGGCGTCCTTGGAAGGTTACGAATCGCGACGAACGACTATAAACACGGCAACATTGCGTTAGCGATTTGCCTGTTACTGTTGCTCGGAGCGTGTGGCAAGAGTGCTCAGTTCCCGTTGCATGTCTGGTTACCAGACGCGATGGAAGGCCCGACACCTGTCAGCGCGTTGATTCACGCAGCAACCATGGTCACTGCCGGTGTCTACATGGTTACGCGTTGTACACCGCTGTTCATGGCCTCACCCGAAGCCCAATTGACCGTCGCGTGCGTCGGTGGATTCACGGCGTTGCTCGCCGGCTTGATCGCACTCACGCAATACGATCTCAAGCGAGTGTTGGCTTATTCGACAGTCAGTCAGCTCGGCTACATGTTCCTCGCCTTGGGAACGGGGACTGTCGTTGGGATCACGGCCGGCATGTTCCACTTGTTCACGCATGCGTTCTTCAAAGCCTTGCTCTTCCTCGGCGCAGGCAGCGTGATGCATGCGATGGGCGACGTCATCGATATGCGACGCTTCGGTGGGCTTCGCAAGCTGATGCCGACTACGCACGCAACGTTCATGATCGGTTGTCTAGCGCTCGCCGGCTTTCCGCTGTTGTCAGGTTTCTTCAGCAAGGATTCGATCGTTGCCGCCGTAGAAGAACGAGTTCACGCGTTAGAGCATGAGCATGAACGTCGTGCCGCACATCCCGTTAACGGGGCGGTTGCGAACGACGCCCAAGACCGTTCGGCTGAGGTGGAACATGCAGGCGTGTTTGCGTTGTGGACGCCCGACCAACTCGATACGTTTGCTCGGGTTTACAAGTGGTTGTTCTATTCCGCGATGTTCACCGCGTTGCTGACAACTTTCTACACATTCCGCGCGTTCTATTTGACGTTCTATGGTGAGGAAGTCATCCCACACGAAGCCGGCCACCACGCGCATGAGTCGCCGCGCATGATGACGGTGCCCTTGGTTGTCTTGGCGGTTTGCGCGGCCGTTGTCGGAGGCGCGCTCGATCAGACTTGGATCGGTCCTGCCCGGACTCACCAATTCGGCGAGTTGCTACTGCAGACACCTTCGCTCGCCAACGGCCCAGCCGCAGCGGCACATGACGCGTTCAAATTCCACGGCAAGATTGCTGGGATCAGCGGTGCAATCGCTTTAGGTGCAATCCTGCTGGCGACCTACCTTTATCTAGGACATCGGCGCGAGATTGAATTGATTCGGTCGCTGATGGACTTCGAAGGCTTCTCGCGTTGGTTGGATGTCGATTCGGTTTCACGTTGGCAGAAGGCACGTTGGATCGCAGCGATCCACCGCGGAGCAACTGCGATCGGACTTGGCTGGCTCACGGCGCTGCTTGGTAACATTGTCTTAATGATCGCGATCGTGCTCTCCACACCCTTCCTACTGGGCCACTTTGTTTCGCCATACAAGTTATCACTCCGTAAGTTCTTCATCGATGAGCTTTACAACTTTGTAATTGTGTTGCCGTTACGTGTCTTCGCGGCGACTTGTTACCTGGTTGATCGCTGGATCGTCGATGGACTAGTTAATCTGCTCGGGAAGTTGCCTCTGTTGTTCGGCAATTTGATGCGTTCACTGCAGATGGGACTTGTTCAGTTCTACGCATTGGCGATGGTACTGGGAGTCGTTGTGCTGTTGGTTGCGAAGGCGGTGTTAGCGGGATGAGTATAGATCACACTTCTATTCTGCTCCCCGCAGGCGACATGGAAGAGCCTGGGGCGTAAGCGGCGTAAGTTCCAGGAAAACGGACAAGATGCCGAAAGCTCCGGAGGGGCGACATAGGACGAGCGCTGCTGATCTATGTCGCCCCTCTGGGGCTTGTGATCGCGCAACCCTCAATTCCTGGGGCTTGCACCCCAGGCTGGACGCTCCAACAAATCGAGCTTCAGACGCAGGTCATGTGCCTGGCAGGCGCGCCGGCGCATCACAGCGAGAGTTCGCGTTTTGTCTTTGCGAACTGGTCGATGGCGAACTGCAAGTCTTCCTGTGTGTGTGCGGCGGAGATCTGAGTGCGGATGCGGGCCTTGCCCTTTGGCACGACAGGGAACGAGAAGCCGATCACGTAAACGCCTTTGTCGAGCATCGCGTCAGCCATTTTGCTGGCCAGAGCGGCATCACCAAGCATGATTGGTACGATGGGATGCTCACCGGGCAAGATGTCAAATTCCAAGTTGGCCATCCCCGCACGAAAGGATCGCGTGTTGGCTTCCAGCCTATCGCGTAGTTCAGTCGATTCACCGAGCAAGTCGATCGCTCGAATCGACGCGGCGACGATGGGCGGCGCGACGGAGTTGGAGAAGAGGTAGGGCCGCGAGCGTTGACGAAGCAACTCGATTACTTCCTTGCGACCGCTCGTATAGCCGCCACTCGCCCCGCCGAGTGCCTTGCCCAGCGTACCGGTGATGATGTCCACCCGATCCATCACGGCATGGTGCTCGTGTGTCCCGCGCCCCGTCTTACCCATGAAGCCGACTGCGTGCGAATCATCGACCATAACCAGACTGTCATACTTTTCAGCGAGGTCGCAGATAGCGGGTAGATTGGCGATGTAGCCATCCATCGAAAACACACCATCGGTGGCGATCAGACGGAATCGAGCTGACTGTGCCTCCCGCAGCTTCGCTTCAAGATCCGCCATGTCGCTGTTCTTGTAGCGATGCCGCTGAGCTTTGCAGAGTCGGACACCATCAATGATGCTGGCGTGGTTCAGTTCGTCCGAGATGACCGCGTCTTGGTCGGTCAACAACGTCTCGAACAGGCCGCCATTGGCATCGAAACACGATGTGTACAGGATCGTATCTTCGGTTTCGAGAAACGTGCTGATGCGGTCCTCGAGATCCTTGTGAATCTGCTGCGTGCCGCAAATGAAACGGACCGACGACAGGCCGTATCCCCAGCGCTCGAGCCCCTCGTGGGCAGCCTTAATCACTTCCGGGTGCTCGGCCAGTCCGAGGTAATTGTTCGCGCACATGTTTAAGACGGACCGGCCGTCAGCCACGGACACATGAGCATCCTGCGGACTTGTGATGACGCGATCGGCTTTGTACAAACCGCTATCACGAATCTCATTCAAGCGGCTCGACAGGTCTTGTTGGATGTCGCCGTACATGTTTTTCTCCTGTTCAGCTCCAATTCAGTATGACCTTGCCTGACTGACCAGACTGCATCACGTCAAACGCCTGCTCGAATTCGGTGTAATGAAACCGATGAGTGATGACGGGTGAAATGTCCAAGCCACCCTGGATCAGGACTGTCATCTTGTACCACGTCTCGTACATCTCGCGGCCGTAGATTCCTTTGATCGTGAGCATGTTGAAGACCACAGTGTTCCAGTCGGTCGACATTTCCTCGGACGGAATGCCGAGCATGGCGATCCTACCGCCATGCCCCATGTTTTGGAGCATCTCTCGAAACGCCTCCGAGTTTCCCGACATCTCAAGTCCGACGTCAAAGCCTTCCTTCATGCCAAGCTCTTGCTGAACATCGCCCAATCGTTCGGAACGGACATCGACAACCCGCGTCGCGCCCATTCTCTCGGCAAGCTCCAGACGCCACGGATTGACATCGGTAACGACGACGTAGCGTGCTCCAGCATGTTGCGTGACGGCAGTGGCCAGACAGCCAATCGGTCCGGCTCCGGTGATCAGCACGTCTTCACCGAGTACCGGGAACGAGAGCGCGGTGTGTACGGCATTGCCGAAGGGGTCGAAAATAGAAGCAATGTCTCGGTCGATTCCGCTGTCGTGATGCCACACGTTGGTCATGGGAAGCGAAATCAGTTCGGCGAAGGCTCCGGGGCGATTGACTCCGATTCCTTTCGTATCCGCGCACAGATGCCGTCGCCCTGCCAGGCAGTTTCTGCAGCGTCCACAAACAACGTGCCCTTCCCCGCTGACAATCTCACCCTTTTGAAAGTCGTTGACGTTCGACCCCACATCGACGATCTCACCCACGAACTCGTGCCCGATTGCCATTGGCACAGGAATTGTCTTCTGCGCCCAGGCATCCCACTTGTAGATGTGAACGTCCGTACCACAGATACCGGTTCGATCGACCTTGATCAACACATCGTTGATGCCGAATTCTGGTTCAGGAATGTCATCGAGCCAGAGGCCAGGTTCCGCTTTGTTTTTTACAAGGGCTTTCATGGCAACTCATTTGAGCGTTGCGGCACACCAAGGTCCACCCGACGAGCTCAAGTTCGAACCCGCCTGACGTGTCTAGGCTTTGCCAGCACGTTCAGCATTCGCCTCACAGACCTGTTACATGCTATTGTAGAGGGACAGGTTATTCTCCAAGGCGTACAGAAAGCTCTGCTCGACATGCGTTTCTCGCTCACGGGTTGTTTCTACATCCTGATCGCCTCGACGGCCTGCTTAGCAGCCGACAACACCGATCTGCCACCGACCGGCAGCGTTCAACCGCTGCTCGTTGCCACCGGATTCGAGTTCGCTGATGGGCCGGCCTTCGACAAACAGGGCAATCTCTATGTTGTGAACTATCGAGGCAACGGGAACATTGGACGAATTACCAAAGACGGTACTGCCAGTGTCTGGAGCGTTCTTTCCGAAGTCGCGCCGTTGGACAGTGGAACTGCTCAAGCGAACGGGCTGAAGGTTGACACGGAGGGTCGGCTTCTAGTTGCCGACTCCGGCGGTGGCCGGCTATTGCGTCTTTCAGCGGATGGAAAACGAGCCGAGGTACTCGCAGACCGTTTCGGCGGCGAGCGATTCAAAGCCGTCAACGACTTGGCTCTCGATACGAAAGGCAACGTCTATTTCACCGACCCGGGAGACTCCGACGCGGATCATCCCACAGGAGCTGTCTATGGCTTCGACATTTCAACGGCTTCGACCTCTCGGTTGGTGGCCGATCTTGCCTTTCCGAATGGGCTTGCCGTTACGCCGGATCAGAAGAGTTTGTGCGTCGGCGAGAGTGCACGCTTTCGCATCCTGATCTACGACCTTGCCGACGGAGAGGCGACGAACGGGCGTGAGCTGATTCGCTTTCCGAAGGCGGATGCGGACGGAGTCCGTGGCGGTGACCACAGCCCCGACGGAATGATCTTTGACACAGCGGCCAGGTTGTACGTGGCGATGTGGACCGCTGGAGTGATCAACGTGGTCGATGTTGCCACTGGCAAGTTGCTACGGCAATATGACGCGGGCGGTTCGAAGGTCACGAACTGTCATTTCTTCGGCACTTCGCTGTACACAACCGTCGCCGCCAAGGAAGCGGTGTTTCGATTGGACCTGGGCGTGCCTGGATTTGAGTACAACCCACAGTAGCTTGCGGCACTGTGTTGCTTGGCGACGGTGTTCGCACAAGAAACGAAACTCGCCCGAAGCGAAGTTGCTTCGAGCGAGTTCAAGTTGATCCGTGATGCCATCTATTCGGTAGCGTCGTCCACTGTGGAACGATCTGCCGTTGTCGGAGTGTCATCTCCTCCGAAGAAGAACGTCGACTCTTCGGCGATCAGCTGCGTTTCAGGATTGGTACAATTCAACTGCGCTCGGAAGCGATGATTGCCAGCCTGGTCAGCACGCGCGACGATCTTCAGGGTGATTTCGTCGCCCGGTTCGAGTCTCGGAATCGGATGGAAGAGCACCTGTCCTGGAACGAGTTCGGCGGCACCACCGTTCGCTTCGACAGGTTCAACGCCTTCAGAGAATTGGCCCACGATGCTGATCTTCTCGGCGGCTTTCGTGCCACGATTGGCGATCTTCACCTCGTAAATCGCGTTGTCACCGACAGCCGTCGGACCGCGAGGATCGGAAAGTGTCAACTTCAAGTCGGCCAAGGCCTCGACACGAGTTACGAAGGCTGTACTCTCTTCCAGGCCACCTTTACTGCTGACGAGTACCTGCAACCGATTCTCACCCGGAACGGTCAATTGGCTTTGCAGCGTGACGACACGTTCTGCACCAGGAATCAGAGCCCCAATGTCCTGCAGCACACGGCCACCGTCGTCGGTTGTTCCGGTCAGGAGCTTTGCGCCAGCGGGTAACAAGATCGATGCTACGACACCATTGGCTGTCGCGTTGCCTGTGTTCTTCACATGCAGTTTATAGCTCGCGACGCTGCCTGCGAACTTCAAGCTCGACCCAATCACGCGGACGTTCAGATCGGCGCGGCGGACGAGTACATCTTCTTGTGCCTCCGCACGCAGACCACCTGTGCCGGTTGCGACAGCCGCTACGAGTAATTCGCCGGCCTGTTGAGCCGTCAGTTCCACGTTGATTTCGTTTTGTTCGCCCGGAGCCAAGTCTCCGATGACTTTCTTTTCAAGCCGTCGAGCCCCATAGGTGAACTCAACAGCCACGTTCTCGGCGTACCCCGTGCCAGGATTCGTCAACTGAAGCGTGTACGTGGCGGTCTCGCCGTACAGCACATTCTTCGGACCAAACACAGCCATCTCCAAACGCGGCTGTTGGACTTCGATTTGTGCGACAGTCGTGATCGGTCGGACTGTCCAATCCACCATCAAGTCGAAAGGCCGATTCTGGCGCGGTGTGACCAACAGCGTTAGCGTTTGCTCACCTTGAGACGCGACTCGATCGACCGTCCACAGGAGTTTGCGCTGGCTTGACTGATCGGTTTGATTCTGTGCCGCACCGGACGTTGCGGTTGTGTTGCTCACGTCTACCCATTCCGGCAGGCCGATCCGTACGTACACATTGTCCGCTGCGATCCTGCCGTGATTCGTGACCGTGATCGTGTACTCAGCCGACTTGCCAACGACGATCGCTTGCGGGCCAACCGTATCGACTTGCAGCAACGGGCCGGTTGTCGTCATCAGACTTCCGACGCGAGACGAGGCTTTCGGATTCGGCATCACTTCTGGTGCCCCGATCGTAGTCCGTGCCGAAACGCTCGGGGCCGAAATGTTCGGTGTCTGATCTCTATTCGGTTCAGCGGGCAACTCGAATTGTGTGGGCGGTTCAAGTATCTGCTCCCGAGGAAGGATGCTGCCGCTCGGCGTTTGCGAAGGCGTTTCCGAAGGCGTTTCCGAAGTGGGCTCCGACGGAATCGGCGAGCGATTTGTACGGCGAGCCGAGTTTCGACTCGAAGGCTGCCCGGTGCCTGATGCTGCTGGGTTGAACGCTGTCGCGTCACCCTCACCAACAAAGGAAGGTGTCTGAAGCGAATCGGAGGCGATTCGTGGCGTGGCGTTTGCCGGACCGGTCGTCGCAGGACGAGCGGGCGAGGAAGTGCCCAGCTCAGGACGATTCTCGTCGGACTCTCGGGATACCGATTCCCTGACTTGCCGCAGCCGGTCGGCGAGCGATGGCCGACTGGCTTGACGTGCCCGTGGCGATCCTGCATCTTCCGAGTTGCTAACGCTAAACTGCGAACTTCCGCGAACCGTCGAGGGAGGCGGACTGGCCAGCGTTGGAGCTTGCGACGAATCATTGATCGACTTCAAGACGGATTGCGTTCCGTCCTCTTGTGCCCGAACAAAGGCAACAAGAGCGACCAAGCCCAAGAGAACAGTTGAAGCGGTGAGAACTCGGCGAGTCATGGTTCCATCCTGCGGAATGGGGATTACACTTTCGGCGCGGAGTTTTGTATCGGTCAAAGCGAGCGGTCGGATTGAATGAAGTTTTCCATTATTATTGAATGGAAGGTATAGGAAGAATAGGCGGACTCCTTCTGGTCCGTCTTGAGTTGCGTTTTTCCAGTTCCGTAGCGACGATATACAGTAGCCTGGGGCTCACACCCTTCGGTTTACGCACCTTTCTTCCTAGTCCCGAAGGGACGAAATGATGTAGCCGGGGGTGTAAACCCCCGGAAATGGTACAGCATGAACAAGCAGAGCCCCGGAGGGGCGACAT
>PBSM01000140.1 GCA_002726245.1 Planctomycetaceae bacterium
AGGAACTCCCTCTCGTGTGGGTGGTGCCGAGATTAATATCCTTGCTAAGGAGGCATTGGCCCGGCATAAAAAAGCTTATGGAAAGAACCAGGAACGACCTATGATTCTGGCTCTGGGTGGACATTATCATTGGCGTAGAGGGGAAGAGAAGCACATGTTGAACCCGAATTCCATTTGGTGCAAGGGCCCTGTCAGTCGTGAATTGATGGATACAGATGGTAAATGGTAGGACGGAACAAGTCTTCGCAGTTCCGGAAATCGGACTGCCGCCGGAACTGCGAAGACTTGTTCCAGCCTACGCGCGACAGGCATCCCTCAATCGATCGCTGACAGGGCACTAGGCAATGAGCTGACCAAGCCCGTCGGGTGCTTACTGCATCGGACGGCTCAACCGGATGGCGCGAGAAGCAGAGTCAAACACTACGCTCCCGGTGCGCACGCGTCAGCGAATAGGAGGAGGTAAACCATGACCTTTCGATTCGACAAACTAACGATCAAAGCACAAGAGGCAGTCGCTGCGGCGCAGAACGTGGCGGCCGAGCAGGGGCATCCGGAGGTCGATTCCTTACACCTCCTGAGCACACTCGTGCGCGAGAGTGATGGCGTTGTCGGGCCGCTGCTCAACAAGATCGGCGTCGATCGAGGACAACTGACCGGCATCATCGACTCTGAATTGTCTCGCCTCCCAAAAACATCGGGTGGGTCCGCGCCTCAGGTCAGCTCGTCGTTGCGTAACGTGCTTGAGGGCAGTGTGCAAGAGGCGGCAACCATGCAAGATGACTTCGTCTCGACGGAGCACCTGCTGGTCTCGCTCACCAAGACAGAATCGAAAGCGAAGCAACTCCTGGAGCTAAACGGTGTGCGAGAAGCGGATATCTTGTCCGCCTTGCAAGCTGTACGCGGCACGAGTCGCGTTACGGATCAAAGCCCAGAAGACAAGTATCAAGCTCTCGAACGCTACGGCATCGATCTCGTCGAAGCGGCAAACGCCGGCAAGCTCGATCCCGTGATCGGCCGCGACACCGAGATCCGGCGGGTCGTGCAAGTCTTGTCGCGACGCACCAAGAACAATCCCGTCTTAATTGGCGAACCTGGTGTTGGCAAGACGGCGATTGCGGAAGGGTTGGCCTTGCGAATCGTTCAGGGCGACGTGCCGCAAAGCCTGAAGAACAAACGCGTCATCGCACTCGACATGGGAGCCTTGATCGCCGGCACTAAGTTTCGCGGCGAATTCGAGGACCGACTCAAAGCCGTTCTTCGAGAGATTCAAGATGCCGGCAGCAATGTCGTGTTATTCATTGACGAGTTGCATGCCGTGGTCGGTGCGGGAGCAGCGGAGGGAGCTGCGGATGCGGCGAACTTGCTCAAGCCTGCGCTGGCCCGCGGTGAGCTGCGTTGTATCGGCGCGACCACACTGGACGAATATCGACAGCACGTCGAAAAAGACAAAGCATTAGAACGGCGTTTCCAGCCGGTCTTCGTTGGCGAACCCTCGGTCGAAGACACGATCACGATTCTCCGCGGGCTCAAGCCTCGCTATGAATCGCACCACGGCGTGAAGATCCTCGACTCCGCACTTGTCTCCGCAGCTCGCCTCTCACAGCGTTATATCACGGATCGGTTTCTGCCGGACAAGGCGATCGATCTCATGGACGAAGCTGCTAGCCGTCTGGCGATGGAGCTTGAAAGCGTGCCCATGGAGATCGACGAGGTCCAGCGGCGACTACGTCAGTTAGAGTTGGCAGCGCGGCAACTGGCCGAAGAGACAGAAGAGACGACTCAAGAGCGGCTAGCCGAGATCGAGGAAGAGATCCTCGCCCTGAAGCACAAGCTGGCGAGTCTTCGCGAGCAGTGGGAAGCCGAAAAGCTCGGCATGGGCGACGTTCAGAAGGTACGCCAAGAGGCTGAACGCATCGAGTTGGAATACAACCAACTCGACACAGCTATCAAGGAAAAGCAATCGTCGGGCGTTCCGGTGGGCGAAGATGACTTCCAACGTCTATACGAGTTGGATGTCAAACGCCGGCGGTTGGCCGAGCATATCGCATCCGAAGAGCACGCACCCACAACGGAGCAGGCATCTGAACGCCGGCTGCTGCGTCAGGAAGTCACGGAAGACGAGATCGCTCAAGTTGTCAGTGCTTGGACCGGCATCCCGGTGTCTCGCATGCTGGAAACAGAACGCGCGAAGCTACTCGTCATGGAAGAGCGGCTGCACTTGCGAGTTGTCGGCCAGGATGAAGCCATCGAAGCTGTCTCGAACGCCGTGCGGCGAAGCCGAAGCGGCTTGCAAGATCCGAACCGTCCGATCGGCTCCTTCATCTTCCTCGGGCCGACTGGCGTCGGCAAGACGGAGTTGTGTAAGGCGCTGGCCGAGATCATGTTCGATGACCAAAACGCGATGGTTCGGTTGGACATGAGCGAGTTTATGGAGAAGCATACCGTCAGCCGTCTGATCGGAGCGCCTCCCGGCTATGTTGGCTATGAGGAAGGTGGCCAGTTGACCGAGGCAGTCCGACGGCGTCCGTACTGTGTTGTCCTGCTGGACGAGATCGAGAAGGCGCATCGGGACGTTTTTAATATCTTGCTACAGGTTCTGGATGATGGACGACTGACCGACAATCATGGCAACACGATCGACTTCACCAACACGATCATCGTGATGACAAGCAACATTGGCAACCAGCTCATCCAGCAGATCTCCGAAGATAGCGGTGATGAAGAAGAGATGCGGGCCGCGGTTAAGGAATCGCTCCAGGCCAGATTTCTGCCCGAGTTCTTGAATCGAATCGACGAGACGATCACCTTCCATGCACTCGATCGCGAGCAAATCCGCCGAATTGCGTCGATCCAAACCGCGACGTTGGCGAAGCAACTGCAGGAACAAGACATCACCCTTGTTATCACCGAAGCCGCCGAAGATTTGATTGCGACAGAAGGCTACGATCCGGCGTATGGTGCCCGTCCTTTGAAGCGGGTCGTCCAGCAAAGAATCCAGAATCCCCTCGCAACAGAGTTGCTGAAAGGGACCATCTCGGCTGGCAGCAAGCTGACGATCGATGTACAAGACGACCAGTTCGTCTTCGAACAGTCGAGTGACAGTGCGGCCGACGCTGCGACGCATGTCGAGACAGAGTCCGTTGGTTAGTTGAGCAGGCGTTGTTCGCGTAGCAGTTGGCAGATCAGAGATCTACCCGCCGCGTGAAACACTTCGCGCCTGAACCGCGCCGCGACAACAGACGCCGAACACTTCTACTCCTGCGGATCGAAAACATTGCGGAGATCGGAGTCGAAGGCTGCATCACGAACGGCTCGTTCGCTGTTGACGGGTTTCGTATTCGGACGCCACTTGATTAATCCGACGTCTCGCGGGGCCTGCGGACTGTCCGGGCCAGCCTGAATACGGTATCCGGTTCCAAAAGCTGTCAGGATCGCACCGTCGGACAACAGCGTGGAGGAAGTGGCTTGGCTGCTGGGCCACCAGTAGGTCTTACCCTTTCTCTTTCCTGACCAAACATGCAGGAGATACCGGTGATCGAGATCCCAAGTGACGCCGTGGTTGTGGCTGACCACAGCCTCGATGCCAAACTGCGGAAAGCCGTTTCGGTCATCGACATACCCCAGTCGCACAACGTAGGTCATCACAATGTCCTGGTTCGGCATCAGGACCAACGACGGGTGATGGCGACCGTAGTCGTAGAGCTTGTTGACGTCTGACCAGGTGCGGCCGTCGTCCTTTGAAATTGAGATTCCCAGCCCTTCGTAATGGTCCAGCGTTTTGCCCTTCATCCGTCGCGGAACATCGGTCCTACAGGCTGCCAGCAAATCGCCGTTGCCGGCGTGAAACAAGCTCACCTCATTAGCGCCGTGCCATTGCGGTACCTTGGTTGACTTGCTCCAGGTCTGCCCTTCATCGGAACTAAAGCGGATGTAAGCTTGCGAGTTTGTACCTGTTTGCGCGTAGCCCGTCTCCGCAAGCTGGGTGGTCTTGCCAGTCCTGGGATTCCGATCAATCAGCGGTGGATCCCAGATGTGCCAGGGCTTTTTGTCCGACGAGGGTGCGAGCAGCACGGAATCGCCCCAGGTTAGGCCGTAGTCCCTGCTGAACCAGCGAGAGGGTTGTCCGGCCCCTACGCTGCCCGACGCGTAGAAGATCAACTTTCCCTTGCCGAGATAAGCCAAGCTCGTTCCCAGACCGATCGATGGTTTTCCATCATCTCCGACACGCGCGGGACGAGGATCCGTCCATGTCGCTCCGCGGTCGTCGCTGGTCAGGACGAAAGCGCGATGCGGATAGTCGCAACCGACTAGCATCAGCAAGCGGTCCTTCTCCGGCATATTGACGATGTAGGGAACGGCGACCACCCGGTTCCAACTCTCGGTGACGATCTGAAATCGTGCGGGCAGCCGGAATTGCGCGCCCATGCCGTTAAGCTGTCGGATTTCATGCAACTGCCACTCCGCCAGCCCCACCGCTGGAGCCGATCCTGCACCCAGGATGATCAGCCACGTCAGGTCTCTCAAAGTTCTCATGCCGATCCCTTTTACCGTGAGTCTGACCGTTGGTCGGTTGTAAGCCACTCGAGATTAAACCTCGCAAACGCGATTTTCTCGTACGGGTGTGCCGCGCCGGTTTCGTAAAGCAATCCAATCGTGGAACCGCCGGCCAGCACTGCCAGCGACGAATACGCGCCGGGGCCGGAGTGGACCTCGCGAGATGTTTTCCAGGACTTCCCATCGTCGTCGCTGAGCCGAACGGTCAGATTGGTCCTCGCCTCGAACGGCCCGGCGTGCGGGGGATTCGAGAACAGCAACCGATCGCGGCCACCCGGTTCACCATTCGGTAGGCGAAGGATACTACCTTGGCATCCGGGGTCGGGCAGCGACTGCTCATCGTTCTCTTTGAACCACGTTTCGCCTTGATCCTTGCTAAGAGCCACGTAACGGTAACGGCCCCCCTGCCGCATGTTCATGAGCAGCGAGCCATCGATCAGTTCGACCACTTGCGATTCGTTGCAGCCCTTGTTGTTCACGGGCACTCCGGCCCGCCAGGTGTGGCCATGGTCGTCGCTGAAGATCACGCGAGAGCCTTCTTTTGAATAACCGGGCATGACCAATCTGCCGCTGCGCAATTGAATGCCAACGCCGGGGCCCGCGGCGAAATGCCCGACGCTCTCGGTGATCTCCCGCGGTGGCGACCAGGTCATTCCATCGTCGGTGCTGCGCAAGATCAGGCATCGCCCGTGCCATTCGTTCTTCAGCAGATTGGCAAGGCCACCTCGGATCTCCTGGCAACAGATCACGATTTCGCCCGTGCTGCGATCCACGACCGGGCAGGGTTGCATGATCGCTTCCCCCTTTCCGGGCAGCACCACTTGCATGCCCTGCCAATTCACGCCGTAGCCAAAGGTGCGCGGATAGCCGTTGAGATTGCGGGGCTGGCTGGGCTGGCCGTCATACAGACTGCGTTTGAGCACCAGGTCGGTGGGATCGCCGTCGTCTCCCTGGCGTGCCTCGCAGAACGCCAGAATCGTCCCCTTGGGCGATACGATCAGCGACGGAATGCGATAGATATTCACATCGTCGTGCCCGCTGATAAACAGATCCTGTTGGAGCAAGAAGGGCTCCGCGCGCAGGTTCGTGGTTGCGGCGAACAGGATTGCCATCACAAGCACAGTTTTGGTCTTGAAGAAACGAACTCGCATCACTCGCATCGACTTCACATTCATTCTCGCACTCCTGTTTGTGATCTTGGCCTCAGATTGACAAGACTCCAGCAGGCCGTCAAGCACGTGCATGGGAACTTCATCAGGCGACCGAGGATCGTCGTTCATGCGGACGAACTGGATTCCGATGGCGATTGACGCGGTCGTTTGTCCGGCCCCGATCTAGCCGACGATGACCTTCCGCCCCTATAATCGAGTTGTGGATTGAAGCCATGGCAGTACTGTTGTTAGAGGTCCATCATGCCGGTCGAAATGAAACTGTCTCGCATCATCATCAGCGAGATTAATCAGGAGCAAGTGATCTACTTGCGTGAAGTGGATGGCGACCGGCAGTTTCCGATTTTGATCGGGATCTTCGAAGCGTCCAGCATTGATCGGCGAGTGAAGGACGACAAGCCTCAGCGCCCGCTCACTCACGATCTTGTGGTGGGTGTTGTTGAAGCGCTCGGCGGTGAGCTTGACAGCGTGGTCATCAGCGAACTGCGCGATCACACTTACTTCGCCCGCTTGCGAATTCGTGTCGATGGCGAAATCGTCGAGGTCGACTCGCGACCATCGGACGCAATCGCCGTCGCTGTCACTTGCGATCCGCCGCTGTCCATCTACGTGGCAGAAGACGTGCTAGATGAAGTGCTTAACAGCTCGGATTAGCGTTGAGCTAACGCAATACGTCCGAAAAAGCGTCGTTTAGCTGTGCCAGTGCCCGTGCTCCTTCACGGCCATCGACGACGACATTCACGCGCACTTCGCTCGTGTTGATCATCTCGACGTTGATGCCGGCTTTTGAAAAAGCCGTGAAGCTGCGGATGGCGACACCTGTGTGGCTGCGAAGCCCGACGCCGGAGACCGAAAGCTTGGCGATGTCCGGGCTGCTTGTGACGCTTTGGCATTTGAACGTGGCTGCCAGCCGGTTGGCGACCGCAACGCTATCGTCCAACTTCTCCTTAGGCACGGTAAACGTGAGACTCGCCTGGCCCGCGTTGCCTGTGTAGCTCTGAATGATCATATCGACGAAGATTCCCGCCGCGGCAACCTCGTCAAACACTTTCGCCGCCACGCCCGGCGTGTCAGGCACTCCGTTGATCGAGATACGAGCCTGGCTTTCGTCGAGCGAGATGTCGTCGATCGCCAGTTCTTCCATATCCACACCGCGCAAGTGAGCAACGACGGCCGCGGCGTCCAGAGCACGCGATACAGCTTCGTCCTCTGCAGCGCCAGCCAACTCCGGTTCTTTGTCCAGCTCGAAAGATTGATGCACCGCGCGCAGAGCTTGTTGGGCCTGCTCGCGATCGACGAGCACGGAGATCTTGATTTCACTGGTGGTGATCATCTGGATGTTGACGCCGGCCGCGGCAAGTGCCCGGAACATTTTGTCGGCGACGCCCGTCTGTTTTGCCATACCAAGGCCTACCGCGGACACCTTGGCAACGCAATCGTCATGAATCACTTCATCCGCACCGAGCGAGTTCGTGGCATCTTGCACCGCCTCCAACGCTGCTCGCAGTTCGTTCTTGGGGACGGTGAACGAAAGGTCCGCCTTTCCGTCGGCTCCGACGTTCTGCACAATCATATCGACGGAGATGTTGCGGGCTGCGATGCGAGAGAATATCTCCAGGCTACTACCTGGCTTGTCCGGCACACCGAGGACACTGATACGAGCCTCGTCCTTCATCAGCGCTGCCCCACACACCGCTTGGTTGTCGGATTCCGCTTGCGCGACGATCGTCGTGCCGGGAGCATCGCTTAAGCTGCTGCGGACATGAATCGGGACGCCAAACTTCTTCGCGAACTCGATCGAACGGTTGTACATGACGCCGGCACCAAGGCTTGCCAGTTCGAGCATCTCGTCGTAACTGATCCGTGTAACTCGGCGAGCTTCGGGCAGGATGCGCGGGTCCGTCGTATAGACCCCATCGACGTCCGTATAGATCTCGCACGCATTCGCTTGCAAAACGGCAGCGAGCGCGACCGCCGTCGTGTCGCTGCCGCCACGCCCCAGCGTTGTGATGTTGAAGTCTTCATCGATACCCTGGAAACCGGCAGCGATCACGATGTTGCCTTCATCGAGCAACCGCTGCATGCGCTCGGTTGAGATCGACTTGATGCGTGCTTTGGTATGACTGCTGTCGGTACGAATCCCGATCTGGGCTCCGGTCAAGCTGACAGCCTCGTGCCCGAGTGAGTGGATCGCCATCGCCATCAGCGCTACGCTGACTTGCTCGCCGGTCGATAGCAGCATGTCCATCTCGCGAGCTGACGGCCGATCTGTGATCTGTCCGGCGAGGTCAACTAGCAAGTCGGTGTTCTTGCCCATCGCGCTAACAACCATGACGACTTGGTTGCCTTGCTGTTGGGCTCGGATAGCCTTTCTCGCAGCGGCGAGGATCTTTTGACTATCGGCGACGCTTGTGCCGCCGAACTTCTGAACGATAAGAGGCATGGGAGGTACAGATTGATGACTTGTGATTGATGAAATGTGATTGTTAGCCGAGGAAGTACTCCATCATCTTCCAGCCTTCCTCGAATGCAAGTGACGACGCGCCAGCAGCCACTTCGTCATAGGTGTCATGGCCATCGGGGTCGATGGCTGAGCCAGCGATTGTCAGTGGCACAAATCCGTGGCTGTGTGTTTTTGTGCGCAGTGGAGTCGCATGATCCGGCGAAACGAGGATCCGGTAATCACCCCGCGCCATTAACGCGTCGTGCAGAGGTTGAACGATGTGTCTGTCGATCTCTTCGAGACCTTTGATCTTGGCTTCCGTATCGCCTTCGTGTGAGGCTTCGTCCGTCGCTTCGACGTGCACGCAGATGACATCGGTGCTGTCCAACGCTTCGATCGCGTAACGACCTTTGGCTGCATAATCGGTGTCGGTATACCCCGTGGCACCCGGCACCTCGATGCGGTCCCAGCCGATCAATCCAGCCAACCCACGCAGCAGATCGACCGCCGTGATCATCTTGCCCGTCTTGCCATAGGCCTCTCGAAACGCCTGCAAACGCGGAGCCTTACCAAGTCCCCACAACCAGATGTTTGTGGCTGGAAGCTTACCAGCTTTGCGGCGAGCAAGATTGACTGGATGCTCCGCGAACAGCTCGACACTCTTGCTCATCAATTCATTGAGCCAGTCGCTGCCAGGACCACGTGGAAAATCGTTTGCAACTGATTTGTCGGTCAGGTCGTGCGGCGGAGTGGTGCGAGTTTCTTGCGTAAGCGGAGCCGCTGTGCCATCATCACGCAGCAGCAACAGGTTTCGATAGCTCACGCCAGGCACGAATTCGAGACTGGTGTCAACGAGGTTTTCTTGCGTGGTCTGTAACAGCTCGGCGGCCTCTTCGGACGAGATGTGAGCAGCGGTGAAGTCCTTCATGATCTGCTCTTCGACCGTGACCAAGTTGCAGCGGATCGCCCAGTCGTTGGGCCCCAATTCGATCCCTTGCGCGGCGGCTTCAAGCGGCGCACGACCGGTGAAGTTCGCGCTGGGGTCGTAGCCGAGCAGGCTCATGTTAGCGACGGCAGACCCGGCCGGAAGGTGCTCGGGAACGTTGTTGGCTCGTCCGACGACACCGGCTGCCGCGATCGCGTCCATCGCCGGGATATTCGCTGCCTGAAGTGGCGTTTTGCCTCCGAGCGACTCTTGCGGTTCATCGGCACAACCGTCCGGAATGATGATCGCATACTTCATGAGATTCTCGTCAAATATCGAATCTCCCACGATACCAGACGGCTTGTGGAGTCGCTATGGGTTGCGTTAATCCAACACGCGCATTCGCACGCCCTTTTGGCGAACGCAGTCGAGCGCATCGATCTCGTCGATTGCTGCTTGCCCCGCACCCTCGGGCGCGGTGTGGGTCATGATAACGAGCGGTACGACTTGGTTGTCGCCGTCCTGTGACGGCTCGTGCTGGATGACGGAAGCGATGGAGATGTCGTGATGGCCAAGCGCACCAGTGATGTGGGCGAGGACTCCAGGATGATGATCGACACTGAACCGCAAGTAAAACCGGCCCGGCACGTCGGCGTGGTCGGTCAAGGAGACCCGTGCCTCGCGCTGCGACCAAAGTTCGAGCGTCCGGAAGGTCAGCTTGGTTCGGCCAACGGCAGTATCGATCAGATCCGCGACGACCGCCGAAGCGGTCGGCATCTGGCCGGCTCCGAGCCCGTGAAAGAAGACGCGGCCGACGGCATCGCCCACGACGCTGACCGCGTTGTAAGCTTCGCGCACCTCCGCCAAAGGTCGACCCATGCGGACCAACGTGGGCGAAACATGAAGCTCGAGACAATCGTTGAGTTGGGCGATCGCTAGCAGCTTGATCCGGTAGCCGAGTTCTTTCGCGTAGCCGAGGTCCGCTGGATCGAGCTGATCGATTCCGACTCGCGGAATATCGGACCAATGAACACGGGCTCCGAAGGCAAGATGAGCGAGAATCGCGAGCTTTTGGGCCGCGTCGGAACCATCCACGTCCATCGCTGGATCAGCTTCCGCGAAACCGAGCCGCTGCGCCTCCCTCACGGCTTCGCTGTAGTCCGCACCATACTCCTCCATTTGCGAGACAATGAAGTTACTGGTGCCGTTCAAGATGCCGCGCAGCGAAGTGATTTGGTTAGCGGACAGACACTGCCCGATGTTGGTGATAATCGGAATCCCGCCAGCGACCGACGCTTCGAAAGCGATGGAACGCCCCAACTCGCGAGCTCGGTCAAACAGTTCGGGGCCGTGTTCGGCGAGCAGAGCTTTGTTAGCGGTCACGATGTCTTTGCCGCTTTCCAGCAGTTGCAGCATGATGCTTCGTGCCGGTTCGAGTCCGCCGATGAGCTGCGCGACAACCGTGATTTCGGGATCGTCCGTGACCGTCGTCAAATCGTCGGTCAACAGGCCCTCGGGCAAATCCGCATCTCGCGGCTTGTTGACGTCATTCACGACGACGCGTTTCAGCCACAATGTCCGCCCCGCATGTCGGCCCGTTCGGTCTCCGTGGTCCAAAAGGAGCTGTGCTACCCCCGTGCCAACGGTTCCCATACCGACGATCGCAACGTTCGTGCGTTCCATTTTTCTCTCGTGACAGACTAGCCATAGGACGGACCCCCTCGTCCGTCGCAGTCCTTAGCGAAGCGAATTGTGGACGGACGAGGGCGTCCATCCTACAAGCTTTCTGACAAAGCCTAGGACTTCGTCTCGACTTAGATTTCGGGTAGGCCGTAGCGAAAGTCGCCAAGACTTTCGGCCAATACCGGGAAGAGCCGAAGCTCTTG
>PBSM01000141.1 GCA_002726245.1 Planctomycetaceae bacterium
GTCGGCTGCGTGCCGCCGAATTTCTTCAGCTTCAACGTCTCTACTGGCTTCATCGCATCGTAGTCCGCCTTCGAGTCATAGGTGCCCTCGTAGACTGACACCACCGGGTCGAGAAACTGTGATCCCCAGCGGCGGCTGCCACCATCCACTTTTCCAGCTCCCACCATGTTGGACTGGCCGGAAAGAATGAAGACCTTAATTGGCTTGCCTGCCGCGGCGGGTTCTTGACCGCGGGTGGTGGATACAGCGGTTGTTAACAGGCACATCGCACTCAGGAGGTGGTGTACTCGAATCGCTTGATGCTTCTTCATCACAAGTGTCTTCCTCTGTTGTCTGATCGCGAATCAGCGCGACATCAATTCCTGCGTCGGGGTCTGGACTAAGAACTTGTCACTGACTTTTCAAACGGTAGACGGAGTTGAAGTAGTCTCGCACCTTCACTCGCTCTTTCTCCGTAACTTCGTCCCGGTAAACGACCAGAGCTGCAATGTCTCCTGCGAAGGGATCCTGTCTCGCGAATCCCTGCCCCTTGTTGTTGTTGAAGAGGAACATGAACACGAAGGGAAGCTCGTCCTTTGGTGTTCCGACGGTCACGTCCTCTCCGTTGATCACGCAGCGCAGGTTGCTTTCGGCGTCGCGGTGAAGTTCCAGAAGCTGCCACTGATCGGTCTTCAGCGCTTCGTCACGCGAGACGGGAATTCGCTGTCTCAGGTTTTTCCACTCCAGACGATTCTTCTGGGCACTCTGAATGAGAACGGACCAGTGAAACTTGCCCATGATGGCGGCATCGTTCTCCTGCTGAATCGGACGAACGAGAAGAAAGAGTCCGAATGGGCCTTCGATTTTGAAATCGCGACTCTCAAGCTGCAGTTCGAAATAGCAGGGTTGCTTGTTGTGCTTTTCGCCCTTGCCTGTGCCGATCAGTCCGCCTCGCACGCAGGGCTTCCCGTTGCAGCCATCGGGGATGTATCCGGGGCGGTCATGGTCGTCCTGACCGATGTCCCGGCCAGTCTTGAATACGCGGCTGGATCTGATCTTCTTGTCGTTGGTGTACGGCGACTGATCCAGCCACCATCGGACGGTGCCGTGCGGAAAGCGATCTTTGTCTGACCAGACTTCTTCGAGGGCCGTGTTCTCACCAGTCCTGTCATACGCCTGTTGTGACGTATTGGTTGCGACAGCCAGACCTTTGACGGACTCAAGAAACATCTCGAGGTTGTCCAAGTCTTTCGGGTTGAATGAACCCTTCTCGCCAGAATCATCCTGTGCCGTCGATCCGGCTCCGATGACTGCCACAAGGAGAGCCGCGGCGATCAGCCTGAAGATCGTCATGGTGCTTTCTCTATTTTTCTTCTCCGCCCGTGATCCGCCGCCAAGATGCAGTCGAAGCACTCTATTCATCGTTCCAGCCCTTTCCGACAATACGAGGATACACATTATAATGTCTTGGAGCTGGCACCTGATTGCAGGGTGATGGCAACCGTTGGGTAGGGGAAACGCAGTTGCTGAAAGCAGATGAGGGAAATATGACGAGACGAGGAGTGAGCCGTCGCACGATGCTGCGAGGAGCTGGTGGAGCATTACTTGCTTTGCCGTATCTCGAAGCCATGGCAGCCTCAACGACTGCGGAAGAAGTGCCACTTCGAATGGCTTGTATTGGGCTGAACTTTGGTCTCGTGCCGCAGTTGTTTTTCCCGACTAAGACGGGACGCGATTACGAGCTAACGGATCGACTCGAACCGCTGCAGAAGCTACGGAACGATTTCACGGTATTCTCAGGGCTGGATCATGGAGTGAATGCACAGGGGGGCCACGGCGGTGTCCATGCATACCTGTCTGGCGTTCTGTCGAAAAACTCGGCCGGGATGCCTGAAGCCAATATTAGCATCGACCAGAAGGCAGCGCAGCTTGTTGGTGCTCATACCCGCTACCCGTCGCTGCAACTGGCCAGCGGAAACGATCCCAACAACATGATTTCGTGGAGCGCGTCCGGGGTCGCGATTCCGCCCGTCTCCCATGTCGAGACGATTTACAATCTGCTGTTTCAGAAGATGGATCCGAAGCTCCGGGACCGCACCCAAGCGGAACTGGCCGCTCGTACGAGCATTCTTGATCTGGTCAAGACGGACGCCGAATACCTTAGACGGAAAGTGGGAGCACGCGATCGACGGAAGCTTGACAGATACTTCGGGTCCGTTCGCGCCGTGGAGAAACGACTCGTGCAATCGAGCCAGTGGCTGGACAAGCCGAAGCCGGTCGTGGACTATCACTTACCCGCTGCTGCGAACACGTTCGATTTCGTCGATCGAGTACCGCTGTACTACGACTTGATCAGCCTTGCACTGCAGACCGACTCGACGCGAGTAATCACACTCGGTCTAGCGGACATTGGTGCCAATTATGGTGGCTTCCAAGTCAGCCGCGGTTATCACCAGCTCACTCATCACGGCAAAGTTCCCGAGTACATCACCGAGTTGTCCATCATTGAGCAGTTTCACATGAATCAGCTCGCTCGGTTCCTTTCGCAGTTGAAAGCGGTTGAAGAACCGAACGGGAAGACCTTGCTCGACAACTGCATGGTGCTGTTCGGATCGGGCATGGGCAACGCCAGTTCGCATTCCAATAAAAACTTGCCGCTGCTTCTCGCCGGTGGTGGATTCCGGCACGGTGAACACAAGTCGTACTTCAAGGATGGGGCGAAGAAAGTTGCGTCTCCTGCCGGGAACCTGTTTGTATCCATGTTGCAGCGGTTTGGCGTAGAGACGGACAGATTCGGCACAGCCATTAGCTCGCTGACCGGGCTGGAGGTGCCGGGATGAATTTGGAGTTGTCCACGCTGCTGCTCGTGACTCTGTTGATGATTTCTCCCGCGCGACCGATGAATGCAGCGGAGAACGTACCGCACCAACTCTCGCCAGCCGTCGCGACCTACTTCAAGCAGTACTGCTACCGCTGTCACGGCGAAACAACACAGAAGGGCGACCGGCGACTGGACCTGTTGCCCACGAACATGAAAGCAAGAAGTGACGCGGCCACGTTGCTCGAAGAAGCTCTCGACGCAATCAATCGTGGCGACATGCCACCTGCGAAGAAAGGAGTTCTTCAGCCTCCGGCAGGCGAAACGAAACGAATCGTCGCGACGATTACGACGTATCTCTCCAGGTTGTCGAGCGCCAATTCCATTCAGGCAACGATGATGAGGCGGCTTAACCGTTTTGAATACGTCAACACAATGCGAGACCTGCTGGGCCTGCGGCGGGAGTCCTTTGACGTCACGGCCGATTTCCCTGTCGACGCGACTGAGCACGGCTTTGATAACAACGGAGAGGCTCTCACCCTGTCGGACCATCAGTTGCAGCGGTATCTGGAGGTCGCTGAGGCTTCCCTGGATGCGGCATCGTTTTTTGACGTCAAGCGGCCGAACTCTCAGAGATGGAATTACACGGGCAAAGACTTCAATGGCGTTCAGTCATACGAACGAGCACCCGTCACCTGGCGACTCATTGTTGATGATGAGTACATGGAGATCGGCCACGGACAGCCGAGTGAGCGGCACCCCAACTTTACTCCGCCCTTCGTCAGACAGGGGGGAGTACCTGCTGACGGCTGGTACACGATCAGCGTGAAGGCGGCGGCGGCGAATCGGTTGGATCACGGTTATGACCACGGCGAGTTCGATCGCTTCAAGACCCAACGGCTCAAGTTGGCGCTGTGGATTGCCCCCAGCGCCAGGTTGCTGGACAAGAACGCGGCGGATCAACGACAACTGCTCAAAGTCTGGGACCTGCCTGACGCACAACCCGACGTGTTCACTCAACGTGCCTGGCTCAACAAAGGAGCCATTCCCTTTGTCAGTTGGACAAATGGAGTTAGCTCCAAGGGCAACATCCGCCGAGTCGCTGAGAAGCACCACGCGGAAGTCATCCGAGCCACAAAAACACAGTTGGACGCCGCAAAGCTGGGCAATCCTGAAGCGAAGGCGCTGGTCGCCAAGCTGGCCAAGAATGCGAACAACAAGCTTCTATCAGAGGTGTATCAGGGGCCTCGCATTCGCGTATGGCATATGGCAATCGAAGGGCCCGACTATCAGCAGTGGCCGCCGGCCAGCCATAGACTGCTGTTCGGTGACGAGACGGATGCATCAAAGATCGACATCGACCAGACAGTGATGAAATTCGCGACTCGCGCCTTCCGGCAGCCCGTCTCGCCCGCGGAGGTCGAGCACTACGCGATCTTCATCCGCGACCGAGTCAGTGATGGTGATTCACATGCGAAAGCCATCAAGCTGGGGTTGGCGGCAATTCTGACATCGCCCCGCTTTCTTTACCTCGACGAGGGCAACGACGAAGGCGACAAAGAACTCACGCCACACGAGTTGGCCGCTCGGCTGTCATACTTCCTGTGGAGCAGTATGCCGGACGGCGAACTCATAGAGGCCGCAGAGTCGGGAAAACTCGACACGCCGGATGGACTGACAACCCAGACCGATCGCATGCTCCGCGATGACAAAGCCGACGCTTTCGTCGAACACTTCACTGACACGTGGCTCCGCATCAACACGCTCGGCTCGATGCCGCCTGATCCCAAAGCTTTCGAGAGCTATTATCGGAATCGTCTTGAAGAGCTCTTAAAGAGAGAGACGCGACTGTTCTTCAGCGACCTGCTCGAAACAAACGGCTCCATCGTGAACCTGCTTGACAGTGATTACACGTTCGTGAATGACGCTTTGGCCACGCACTACGGCATTAGCAACATCCGCGGAGAACACTTCCGCAAGGTTGCTCTCAAGCCGGAACACCGCCGCGGCGGATTGCTCGGTCAGGGCAGCGTTCTCACGCTCTCTGCAAACGGTATCGAAACGTCACCCGTTGTTCGCGGAATCTGGGTCCTGGAGAACATTCTGGGTACGCCGCCTCCGCCACCACCACCCGATGTGCCCGCGATCGAGCCGGACACGCGCGGCACAACGACAATACGCGAACAGCTCAACAAACACCGTACCGTCGCAGCCTGTGCCGACTGCCATCAGAAAATCGATCCGGCTGGCTTTGCCCTGGAGTTCTTCGATCCGATCGGCGGCTTCCGAACCCGTTACCCAGGACGTGGCAAGAACCGCCCTGCCATTGACGGATTCGGCCAGTTACCAACGGGAGAAACGTTTGAGGATGAACGCGGCCTGAAGAAACTCTTGATTGCCCGCAAAGACCGGTTCACGGAAGCCCTGACGGAGAAACTCATGACTTACGCGACCGGTCGGTCCATGACATATCGGGACCAACCGGATATCAAACAGATCGCGGCCGAGTCGGCGAAGAACGGTTACGGACTGCGGAATCTGATTCGATCCGTCGTCACGAGCAAAACATTTCACAGGCGCTAATGCATCCATGAAACTCCTATTCAGTCTGCTGTTTGTCTTCGCCGGCTTGTTGCCAGCTGACGGTATTCTCGCTGGCGATTCTCACGTCGCCTGGACGAAACACGTTATCCAGGGTCCTGCCAGAGGGATGATCAATGGCGCGACTGCCAACGACTTCGACGGTGATGGGTATATGGATGTCATCACGTCGTTTGATGGTAAAGTTGTAGTGTTCCCGGCACCTGACTGGAAGCCGCTCGTAGTCCACACGTTCGGTCCTGGACAGTCACGCCGCAAACCTCGTACTGCCTGCATACACAGTTGCCTGATGGATGCTGACGGCGATGGAGACCTGGACTTTATTGGCTCAAACAACACTGTGTTCTGGCTCGAATGTCCGGCCGAACCATTCTCCGGCAAACCGTGGACCTACCGCACGGTAGATGACGAGATCGCTGGAACACACTGCTTGATCACAGGTGACGTGAATCGAGACGGTAAGCTCGACCTCATTGCGAATTCGGGGCGCGACGAAAAGTCGACGGCGTTCCCCAACTCGATCGTCTGGCTCGAGACGCCCGAAGATCCTCTTGCGGCCAAGAACTGGCTGCGACATGTCTTTGCCGACAAGGACGCGCCCGGCGGATCACATTACATGGGTTTCGGCGACGTTAATGGTGATGGACGTCCCGATATCTCCTGTGCGGCCAAGGGAACGGATGGCTTCACCAATGGGCAGTGGTTCGCGTGGTGGGAACAGCCAAAGGATCCGAATGGCATCTGGAAGAAGCATCTGCTCGCGGAGAACGAAGAAGGAGCCACAAACATCGTGCCTGCCGATGTCGACAGTGACAGACACACCGATTACTTCGCGACACGCGGCCATGGCAAGGGTGTCCTTTGGTTTCGCGGCCCCGACTTCAAACAGATCGAGATCGATCCCGACATCGACTTTCCTCATAGTCTCGCTGTGGCGGACATCAACGGCGACGGACACGTCGACGCCGTTACTTGCGGAAAGGAAGCCAACGGTGTGGCTGCGTGGTATGAGAACGATGGCAAGGGCGGATTCGCCAAGCACGTCATCGGAAACAACCAGGGCAGCTACGACTTGACCACTGTCGACATGGACAAGGATGGTGATCTCGACGTACTCATTGCTGGGCATGCGAGCAAGAACCTAGTTTGGTTTCAGAATCCTCTTGTCACAGCCCATCGTTAGGATATGCACATGACAGCTTCAAGCCGTAGGCGCTTTTTGCAAGGGCTCGCAGCTGGGCTTACATTCCCAAGTATCCTCAGGCTAGTGCCCTTACCGCTCAGAGCTGAACGCAGGCCACATGCGAGATTACATCCATGACCAGAGTTGACCGTCGTAGTTTCCTTTGCGGGCTCGGTGTTTCGATTGCCTTACCCGAGTTTGATTCGTTGCGCGCCGCAGACGGAAGTAGATCGCAAGGACATGCGAGACGCTTTGTCTGCGTATCTCCTAACTATGGCATGAACCCGGGTGGGTTCTTTCCGGAGCAGACCGGAGCAGACTACGAGATGCCGGCTCTCCTGAAGTCGCTGGAGCGTCATCGGCGGGAGCTGACCGTCTTCACGAATCTCGATCATCCGGGAGTTGGTGGCGGGCACGGCTGTTCCAACACGCTGCTTAACGGTGTTGAGTTGAAGGACACGAAGGATCGACCTCAGCGATTGCATTCACTGGATCAGCTGCTCGCTGAGAACATTGGTCAGACGACCCGGTTTCCGTCACTTCTGCTCGGCTCTGGTGGCATCTCCTGGTCACGAGCTGGCATCACGTTGCCGACGACAAGCAGTCCGGAGCAGGTGTTCGCGAAGCTGTTCGTTGCTGAGAACCCGAAGACGAAACAACGGACGCGGCAGTTTCTTGCGGAGGACCGGAGCATTCTGGATGTCGTGCAGCAGGATGCAAAACGGCTGAACTCGCGTCTCGCGAAGGCTGACCGGGACAAGCTGGATCAGTTTCTGACGTCGATTCGAGGCGTCGAAATGAAACTCAAGCGGAAGGCCGACTGGATCGACGTCGCCAAGCCGAAGGTGCGAGACACGGTCATTCGTGGCGGAGACGATGACGACACGATCGTGGACCTCGCTTACCCGTACAACGCGTCCGTGATGTATGACCTGATGGTCATGGCACTGCAGACGAATTCGACCAACGTCATCTGCTACGGCCATCCCGGCGGCAATCGGCTCTTTCCATTCGACGGGATAACGCTTGGGTATCACTCACTGACACATCACGGGAAACGCCCGGAACTGCTCAGGGAACTGACAATCATCGAGACCTTCTACGCGAGGCAGTTCGCCCGGTTCCTTACCAAGCTGAAAGAGACGCCGGACTCCAGGGGCCAGTCGCTGCTGGAATCGACGGTTGTGATGTTTGGCAGCGGAATGGGCAACGCAAGTTCTCACTCCAGTCGCAACCTTCCGATCATGGTCGCCGGCGGCGGATTTCGGCATGGCAACCATCATCGCTTCGACCGCCACGGTCGCGATGGTCGACCGCTGTCGGATCTGTTTGTCACGATTCTCCAGCGACTGGGAATCGAACA
>PBSM01000142.1 GCA_002726245.1 Planctomycetaceae bacterium
GCCAAGACTTTCGGCCAATACCGGGAAGAGCCGAAGCTCTTGGCGAGCTTCGCTACCCGAAAACTGAGCTGCGATGGAATACTAGCCTTGCTCCGGATTGCTGCTGCGTGATTGTATCGTCCATGTCGAGCTTCAACAGGCCGTGGCCCGACCACAACCTCTGCGAAGCCGCCGAATTGGGTATACTCCAAGCGATTGAGAGGATGCACGTCAGGTATCAAAGAATCGACTAAGAGGCATGCTCAATGGCTGAGAAAACGATTTTCAAGCGAATCATCGATGGCGAGATCAATGCGGATGTCGTCTACGAAGACGAACTGTGCATGGCGTTTCGAGACGTCGCTCCACAAGCTCCGACCCACGTGCTGGTGATCCCGAAAAAGGAGATTGCTTCAGTGGCAGAACTCGCCGACGAAGACCAGCCGCTGATTGGTCACCTTTATCTCGCCATCCGCAACATCGCCAAAGAGCTCGGCCTGGCCGAGGGCGGATATCGAGTCGTCGTGAACACCGGCCAAGACGGCGGCCAATCCGTGAACCACCTGCACTTCCACTTGCTCGGCGGCCGAGCCTTGAGTTGGCCACCCGGGTAAGAGAGAAGACAACAGTCGTATCACTCGTCATCCGACGAGAACGGATTCTTCACCTTGAAGCTGGGAATGAAGCGTTGAAAGCCACTCGGCTTTTCTTCCGGCACCGGCGGATTCGTGTTTGGCGGCGTGTCTTGGCGGATGGGCACTTGTGCGAGGCGTGCTTGCGAGACGTGCTCCATCAAGAACCGCGGCCAGTAACCGTTGAGAAAGCGGTCACAGTCGGCGATGCGTCCGTTGTCGAGATGAAAATCGGCATTGGCAACATTCTTTAACAGCTCGTTGACTTCGTTGGGGAAGAAGTACAAGTCGTACACTTCCACGTCGTCGATCCAGACTTCGCCTCTGCCCATCAAGTCAAAACCGATCATCAACTGGTCGATCCCACTGGCGGGAAGGTCATCGAGATGGAACATGTACGGCTGCCGCGGCCAATCCTGCGGGAGTTTCTCGGCGGGATTGCCGGTCGGCCGCAGCTTCTTATCCACATCCTTCCCCAACGGTGCGAAATGATAGTACGTTCGTCCATCATCGACGGCTAATCGCAGCGGAGGTTGCTTCGCAGCGTTGGACGTGCGAATCCACGCCAGGACCGAGATACGCCCAGTCTTAGGCGGCGCGAACGGCTTGCTCCTCACCCACGCGATTTGATTCTCCCGAGCAACTCGCATGTGCAGCGAGCTCTGGCCCTTGAATGGGTTACGAGAATCCAGATCGATCGTGACATCCGGAGCACGCAAAGCCTGCCAGGCAACGATCGCCCCGTTGGAGTCGCGCTGTTCGAATCCCGCGTTGGCGACGACGCCCAGCGGAGTACGTTTCCCGAGCTTATCGACTCGTGACGTGACGTCTTGTACGAGGGCAGTCAGTTCCGGTTTGATTTCTCGTGCGTGCTCGGTCCGCCAGTCAACTACTTGAGCGTTCGGCGCGTTGACAAAGCCAGCTACCAAGTCGTAGGGCTCCAGAGTCAGAGACCACGTTCGAGCCCCGTCGGCGAGTTTTAGCTGCACTTGCGGATCGGTTCCAAAGCGTTGCACCATCGCTCGCGGAGGCAGTTCGAACTCAATGTCTGCCGAAACCGGCCAGGGCGAATTGTTAATGACGTAGTAGTACGTTCGAACACCTCGAGTTAGAGTCCGCACGACCAAAGAAGAAGCAGTGGTCTCTGGTGATGCTGGAGTCGCCGTCTTAAAGGCAGCCGCGGGCAACATGCGGAACGCTTCGAATTGCCGGCGCACGGAGTCTTCCTGGCCTAACGGAATCATCCAACCGCCTTCGACGATGAGTTGTGTGTCGAGAGCCGCCAAGCTGCGGATGAAGCGAGCGCGATTATGCAGGCCGTTCGGAGAGATGTGAGCGGCGAACCACATTTGCGTCTTGCCAGGGCCAAACGGACTTGCCTGATCAAACCCCGGCAGCGTGTAGGTGACAGGCTCATGATAGTTGAGCACAGCCGTCGTTTCGTGCTGCTGGAAGAGTTGATCAACGGAGTCCGAGTTGGCCAGACGCATGTTCGCCCCATGATCGGCGAGGGCCATGACGGGCTTCAATCGGCGCGGTCGCATCAGCACGATACCACCTGCCTCGTCGATCTCGTCTGGATCAAGTCCGTGTTGCAGCATCGCATCCGCAAGATCAAGCTTGCCGGGCAGGCGCGGGTGGAGTTCCCGCTGCACAGGAACACTTGTCGCCAGTTCCGCGGCCGCCAGATAGAGTTTCACATCGCGCCGGGTCCGCGACACATTCTGCTGGATGTCTTGATAGAATTCGGCCAGCTTCTTCGCTCGCCAGTCGAGCCATACCTTGCGTCCAGCACCTTTGAAAAAGCGGGCGCGTTTGCTAAAGCGGGCATCCCCGCCATCGATCGGAACCTCAGCCTTTGTATCGGCCTTGAAGCGGGCAACCGTTCGGTCGTCGTTACCCCAAACCGTTCCCGGAAGCTGAGCGAACGTGTGCGGTCCAAGTTGCAACGACACTCCAGCAAAGGAAGGGTGATGCGAATAGCGATCCACGATCTCGCTCACGACGTTCTGAATCGCAGCCTGCACGCGCGGATCGAGCGGGTTGTAGTAAGGTGCCTGTCCGCGCGACCCATAAAGAGCAACCCACGGTTTGCCATCGCCACCAACTAGCTCAATTCCGGTGGCATCGGCTCCACGTTTCCTCAGGATCGTTTCCAGTTCGGGTAACTTGTTGGCCAGGTGGATCGCAGGAACAAGTTGCAGTTGTTCGCGATCGAATAAGCGAAACAGCATCTCCAAGATGTCTTTCTGCTGCGGATCTTGTCCGCTGAGAAAGAAGACCCCCGAATCGTAACGCGGAGTCGAATCGAGCAGCTTAGACGGATAGATCGTCCCTCCGTCCCGAGCTACCGAGATGATCGCTGCGTTGTAGCCGACATGCTTGAGGTAATCGGCCAGCCGCAGGCCACCTTCGTAGAACGTATTCCAATCGTCCAGGCTGCGTTTTGGAACTTCGTCAAGCGCCTCCGTCGCCGAGAAGTTATCGGGGAAGAGTGGCCTGTCATAGTAGGCAGCCAGCATGCGTCCGTTGCCACGTCCCGATGAGACCGGTGCAAGCTTGAGGTGGGTTGGTCCGGCGGATACTCGAATCTTTCCGAACACGGCGGGCCGGTTCTCACGGCGATTGGAAAGCACCAACCAAGGCGTCGCCGTGCGTGGCCAGAAGATGATGCGATGTCGTTCCATTGCCGCGGTGCCGGCCTGTGGCAACGGGATCACATCGACACCAGAATCGACCTGCAACGGAACAACGCGGCCCGACGCGTCTGGCTCCAGAATGCTGATGCCCAGCGTCTGTGGAATGTCGCTTGGATAATCGATTTCCAATAAGTGCGGTATCCCGGGGCGAGCGACCTGCAATGGAGCGGCTTGCCAGCTATCGACGCCAAGCTCGGTCAGCGTCTGTCCGAGATGCGGCCGACTTGCGACCTGCCCATGGCTTGATGTCGCTTGCTTGTTACTTGGCCACAGCCGTTTGAGTCGCTTCCAGCCTTCCCACCACTTCGCTTCGTCTGCGTTCAATTCCTGCCAATCGCCAGTCGCGGGCCACTTGCGCTGTGGATCGATCACGATGCACTGCACCTTGCGGCGCACCAAGAGTGTTCCCGGGATGGCTGCCGTGAAGCCTCGCTCTCGCAAAGAGGCGACCAATTCATAGGCACCTTCCGCAGCGGGAAGACGCAGTTGTAACGGTTCGATTTCCTGCGTCGATCCGTCGGCGTTCGTAACGAGGTTATGCTCTTCGGACCAGTGTTCATTGCGTCCCTTCGTACTGACCAACTGCAACGAACAGACAAGCTTTGTACCCGCGGCGATCCCCAAACGATGCGGCTGAAGACTCAATTGCCAAACGTCTTGCGGGGCGAAGACGAATGTATCTCGACGTGAAGTAATCCTTAGGTGGTCTCCCGGCGCACGGCGCACGATCAAGCGATTATTCTGATCATCCAGCTTCGTCTCGGTCTGGTGGCCAAGCTGTTCCGTGAAGTCAGCCACGCGCAACTCAAACGAAGTCTCCAAGTCGCGACGGCCATCGGGTTCGAGTTTGATTGTCAGAATCGCCTCCGCGGGCGCTTGAACTTGAACATCGATCCCATCGAATTCCGCCGGCGAGGGTTGCCGGAGCTGTAAGTCTCCCCCTTCGTTCACAATCGATGTGGCCGCGTTGGCATCGAATCCAAGACGCTGGATCTCAGAGAACTTTCCATTAGAGAGTTGGAACCTTCCGCTCCAATGCCGCTCCGAACCTTCTCCCCATGTGATCCGTAAACGGATGTCGTTGTCCTGAGCCCCGGCTGGAATACCGAACGCGACAAGCGCGCATACGCACATCGCGATTCGCAAACCGCGAATCGAAGCAGCGAACTTGCTGCCCGTTGGCGCAATTGCCAAGGGGGCCTGTCGCGGACCTCCGTGTCCGACCATGGCGAGCCCAAGGATGAATTGGTGACGTGAGAGGAGAAATCCCCAAGACGTACGAGGGGCGGATTATATACGTGCCAGCGCGGATGCGGCCATAGCGTTCTATTCGATCCCCTCGATCAGCTCAGGTGATAGCTCTGGCAGCGGTTTGGCTCCGCTAGAATTGACCGCTTCGTCAAACCGTGTGATCACTTCCGCTAGCTGTTCCGAGATGTCTCCGCAGCGATTTGCAACTTCGTTCACTTCCCAGCGATCATCCGGTTTGGCATACAAGACACGCTGATCTTGGTCGAACTCTCGCATGAACCAGGCGGGAGTTCGCACGGCGCGCTCGCCTGTTCCGACGGCAAACGCACAGTTCGCCCGTGGGGCCGACTCACCGTTTGCTACCGCTAGCAGATCTGTCTCCCAGTCGCACAGCGGCTCGCCAGAAACACCAAGCCAATTAGCTAGCGTCGCGTGAAGATCGTGATGTTGTGCAAGCATCTGCAGCCGTGTCGCTGCAAATGATGCCTGCGGCGGACGAATCAGCAACGGAATCTGCAGCAGCTCGGCATGTAGCGGAGAAGCGATCGATCCGATAATGCGATGCTCCCCGAGCGGATATCCGCGTGGCGAAGTGACGACCAGCAATGTCTCCTCGGAACACGGATGCTCGTCCAAGACTTCCAGCAACATGGCAAGAGCCGTGTCAAAGACGGAGACCTCCGCAGCATAAGCATGCTCGACCTGCAAGATGTCGTCCGGGTCTCGATCCGTGCCGACTTCTCGTGCTGGAGACGCGGTCGCGGCATATGGCTCCGGATCCTCTTCGTCCCGAAACTGCTCACGCAAGATCAATGGCGAGTCCCAACAGCCACCCATGCCACGAGCGTGAATCCAGAGCAGCCCGGGCGACTCCGACGTCGCCAATCGCTCGGCTGCTGTGAGGAGAACCTCCGCGAGCCTTGTCTCTTCGATCTCAGACGCCGGAAGGCCGGGGGCGGGTTGAGATAGAGCAATCCGTTCGTCAAAGTCGGCGGCGAGCGGATGTTCGAGGATCGCCGCGGCATCGCTTAACAGAGTTGTTGACAGACCACATCGACTCACCAAAGTCGCCAGGCTCTCTGCCTGAGTCGGTTTGCGTTGCATCGCATGACCGCCGCACCACCAGGAGCGATAGATGCGCTCCAGTTCCGACGAATCCGATAGAGCCGTCTCGACGAGTAAGCTTTCGGCAGCAAGTTGATTCAGCGTCGGTGTTTCGACCCAAGTATTCCCATAAGGCCCAAGAAACCCAGCGCCGAGGCGATCGACAACCACGACGATCGCGTGCTTTGGATGTTTCTGCTCTAAGGCTGAAGGCATTCAACAACTCCGGTGAGGCATTGTAGCGATCTCGCTAGATTCTATACTGCTCGCGTTAAACGACCGAATGTGCCGTTCTTGGTAAATGGTAGGCCGGAACAAGGCTTTGCGCAGTTCCGGCATCGGCGTGACGATTGGCTCGTGCCGGAACGGCGAAGACTTGTTCCGGCCTACGCGCTACGCGCCTCGCTAGATTCTAGTGGCGGCTGGCAAAGTATTGGTTCACCCTTGACACACAAAAGAGCGGCTCAAACAATCGACAACTTGGTTTCGTCGGCGAGGCAGTTAGTCCAGGAGCAACGAGATCGTGCAAGTTGACGTACAACAAATCAAGGATCAAGTGGCCGAAAAGGCGGAGCTACTCCATCAACTGAACGCCGAGTTACGGAAGGTGATCATCGGCCAGGAGCAGATGATTTCGCGGCTGTTGGTCGGTTTGCTGACACACGGGCATGTGCTGCTCGAGGGTGTGCCCGGACTCGCCAAGACAACCGCCATCAAGTCGCTCGCCGAAGCTCTTTCGACTGCCTTCCAGCGGATTCAGTTCACGCCGGATCTGTTGCCGGCCGATTTGATCGGCACGATGATCTACATGCCGGGCGACGGCAAGTTTCAAACTCGAAAAGGACCGATTTTCTCGAATTTCGTTTTGGCGGATGAGATCAACCGGGCTCCCTCTAAAGTGCAATCCGCCTTGCTCGAAGCGATGCAAGAACGACAAGTCACGATCGGCGAAGAGACGTTTCCGCTGGAAGGCCTCTTTCTGGTCATGGCGACTCAGAACCCGATCGAGCAAGAGGGTACGTATCCCTTGCCCGAGGCTCAGGTCGATCGTTTCATGCTGAAGGTGAAGATCGACTATCCCAAACCCGAAGAGGAGCGCAAGGTTCTCGACATCGCACTCGATGGCAGTTCGGCGAAGGTCTGCCCGGTCTTGTCACCGGAAGAAATCACCGCGATGCAAGATGTCGTCAAACGGATCTACATCGACGATCAAGTCAAGGACTACATTGTCAATCTCGTGCAAGCGACGCGCCGGCCAACCGAGTTCGGGCTGAAAGACCTCGCCCCGCTAATCGACTACGGCGGGTCACCCCGTGCCACGATCTTCCTAGGACTTGGCGCCCGAGCGAATGCCTTTCTCAATGGCCGCGGCTATGTGACACCGCAAGACGTAAAAGACATCGCGTACGATGTGCTTCGCCACCGCGTCGTCTTGACCTACGAAGCCGAGGCCGAGGAAGTCAGCACGGAGGACGTGTTGGCTAAGCTTCTTAGCACCGTACCGGTCCCATAGGTGACTGCAGCTTCGCCCGCCGGCCAACAGGGCGCTGTTCTCCAGCTCGAATCCGTCAGATCGAAGGCCTGATCTGCTACAATGAATCGATGGCAGTGACCGTTCAGATTCTCCCCAGCGATGCTCCCCTAGATGACTGACCACACAAATCCGCAATTACCGGAGCGGCCGAATCCGGAGATGTCGTTTGAACATCTCTACACGCCCGACCATCTACGCCGCCGTCGCGAAGCGGTTGCCAAGCAGGAAGGCGAGTTGTGGAAGGGAGTTGATGATTCGGACCCGAAATGCCCGGCGGGCCATGCGCGAGGGATTCGAATCAGCGTCAGCATCACCAGCAATTATCGGCGGACTCATAAGAAGGACGCGATGGACATTCAACCTCAAGACGTCATCGACGTTCTCATCGCGGCCGGCATCAAGAAGTGGGTACTGATGGGACTGCACGGCTATGTCGGCTACTTGCCCCAGCCGCGCGCGACGCAAGACGTGGACGTGCTGATCCGGCAAAGTGACCGCAAGCGAGCCGTGAAGGCCGTTCACGAAGCGTGGCCTATGTTGGTCGTGGAAGAGTTGGAACCGGTCGTGCGCTTTAAGGACCCCGCCGATTGTTTCAACGACGGCCGACCGAAACCTGTGATCGACTTGATGTTGGCTTGGAGCGACCTGAACGAGGCAATCCTCAAGGAAAGCGAGTACGTTGTCCTCGACGAGGAAACTCAACACGTTGTCCCAACTGTCGAAGCCGCGCTGGCTTCAAAGTACGCAGCGTTGATTTCTGATTATCGCGAGCTCGAAAAGAAGGAATACGACGCCGGTGACTTCCGGCGGATCGCGCTTGCCAACTACGATCAGGTGCGACGCGAGCCGTTGCGTCGGTTGGGCGATCTCGTTTGGAATGGTGGCGGCGCGGAGTTGGAAGAGTTTCTAGAGTTGGCTTACCAGCAGAAGCCCTTCCCAGTGTGAAGGCTCTCGAAGCTCAGAAACCTATTTCTCAATCGGCGTTACCGGCGGGCGATGTCTTACGATTTGGGCCTTGAAGTCGCCAAGGCTCTGCCAATGCAGAGGCCTACTGAGATCGACTTCGGCGACCGCGACTTCGCCCCATTCTTTGCCTTGTGCCAAGGGCTGTCCGTCGTGATTGTAGACGGCGGAAATCATCCAGTTGGATGATATATCTGTGTACGTGCTGCTGATCAGATAGACGTGATTCTCGCACGCTCGCGCGGATCCTAGCATCGGGTTGCAGCCCCACACCGGCCAAGCGATCACTTCCGCCCCACGATTGCTTAGCTCGCGGGCAACTTCCGGAAAAAAGCCGTCATAGCAGATCATCATGCCGACTTTGCCAAAGCTCGTCTCGAAGACGGGGTAATCGTTGCCGGGTGTGATGCCGCCTTCGACCTCGCCGCGCGGCAGAGTCACCTTGCGATACTTACCGATCACTTCGCCATCTGGACCAATCAGTGCAGCCACGTTGTATACAAGATGCTTGTCGCGTTCGAGCAAGCCCGCGACGATGTGCATGTTATGCTTCTTGGCAAGGCCGCCGAAGTACTTCGTCGAAGGTCCAGGTATCGACTCAGCACAGTCGGCGTACGTAAGGCCGGTGCCGTAGTACGTAAGTGTCTCCGGAAGGACAACGAGATCGGCTTTCTTCTGCGCAGCTTCCTCAATCAGCGGCGCAAAGAGGCGACACTTGTCTGCCGGCGTCTTGCCGTCGCGAGGTCGGAAGTGAATTGTCGCCAGGCGTACCTTGCGTGGCTTCGGCGGTTCGGTTTGAGCAAGCGACACATCGCTCCATTCGACTCGTCCGCTCGGCTCCCAGCGATAGTAAAGTTCGATGATCGCGAAAGCGGAATCGGCAGGAGCAAGATAGGTGCCTGCAACCTCTGTCCAACCGTTATCGAGTGTGCGTGTGTCGGCTGGATATTCGGGCTCGGAGCGTGGCTTCGTACCCGGCCGATACGAAGCGGCTGATGGTTGGTCGTGATACACCGCCTTACCGGTTTTGTCGCGCCACAGAATTCGCGCGACAGCCGTTCGGCGTACGATATCGATCCCGTCAGCTTTTCGCATTGCCGAGAACCGATAGTACTTACTGCCTTCGACATACTGCCTCTTCTCCCAGAATCCGAACAGCCCCTCGCGCGAGTCGGCTTCGATGACGAAGCTTCCCTTCTTGTTCGGTCCACCGGTCGGGTTGTACTTGAACGTAGGACGGATTTCGTTACGCGGTGAGTTTTGCCGCCAGCCTTCGGGTGCAGGTGGATCGCCTGCGTAGGTTGTTGCCGCGACACTCAAGGCGAAACAAGTAGCAGACACGATCACGACCAGGCGGTTACTTCGCATGAGGTGCTCCTTCGTTTAAACGGGAACGTACATTCTAGCGCCGATTGCCCGCTACCGCACGCACAGGGGCAGACCGCCCTGAACCATGCGGCTGTGGCTGCGTAAACATCAAGACGCAGCCGCTCTGAAAGTATGCGCTCTTCACGGGACGCCGAATTGGAAGTAACTTGTTCATTGCAAACGACTTGAAAATCCTGCTGATCGCCGCCAACTGATGTTGCAACTTGAGAATCTCAAAAAGTCGTATCGCGAGCCGGACGGTGGGATCTTGCCAGTACTCGATGTGCCTAATTTCGCCGTGGTGGAAGGCGAGCAGATGGTCCTGTTGGGGCGAAGTGGTTGCGGCAAAACGACGTTATTGCACGTGATCGCCGGGCTCAGCCGAGCCGATACGGGTCTGATCAAGCTGGATGGCTATGACATCTCCGGCCTCTCGGAGGCCGGTCGAGATCGGTATCGAGCCGCTAAGCTGGGCTATGTATTTCAGACGTTCAACCTGCTGGCTGGCTTCTCAGCCCTCGAAAACGTTCAGCTCGGGATGACGTTTGCCCGCGGAAAGTATCAGGTAGCAAGAGCCAAAGAATTGCTCGACCGTGTCGGCTTGAGCGATCGGGCACATCACAAGCCGAACGCGTTGTCGGTCGGCCAGCAGCAGCGAGTTGCCGTAGCGAGAGCGTTGGCGAACCAGCCGAGGTTATTGTTAGCGGATGAGCCAACGGCTAACGTCGATCCCGCAAATCAACAGAACACGATTGACCTGATCCGACAAACTTGCAGCGATGAGAAGATCGCTTTGATTTTGGTCACGCACGCAACAGAAGTGTCGGACCAGTTTGATCGCGTTGACCGATTGGAAGAAATAAACCAGGTAGGGGTCACTAGTCATTAGCCACTGGTCACGAGCTCTTCGCAAATGACCAATAACGAATGACCAATTCAAATGAGTCTTTGGAAGATTGCTTGGCGAAGTATTCAACAGCGAGGCTTAGCGTCCGTGCTGACAGCGCTGTCGATGGCGTTGGGCGTGATGTTGGTCGTTCTGGTGCTTGCGATTCACGGCGTCGTCGCGGAATCGTTTGGCACGTGGAACCTGGGCTATAACTTGATCGTTGGAGCAAAGGGGGGCAGCCTGCAGCTAACGCTTAACTCCGTCTATTACCTCAGCCGGCCTGTCGAGAACATCTCGTACGAGTACTATCTGGAGTTCGTCGGTGCCGAGGAACGTAGCCGGGCACTTCAACACTCGATTCGGTCTCATATCCACGATGCGCAGTGGGACACGATCGAAGCGACGATGTCAGCGTTTCCTGGAGACGGGCTGGGAAGCCTTGCTGGTGCTCTGGCCACAGACACTTTGCGCGCTCAGGACTATAGCGAACTCGACCTCGATCGTGGCGGGAAATTCGGGCAGTTTACTGCCCTCGCAATTCCACTATGTCTTGGTGATTACTACGGACAGTTTCGCGTCGTCGGGACGACACCCGATTTGTTCGGCAAGCTGACCTACGGCCCGTCCGCAGACAGGCCGTATGAATTTACCGCCGGACGCAACTTCAAACACTGGGATGAAGAACACAGTTACTTCGAGGCCGTTGTCGGCTCGACGGTGGCGCGCGAAAAGAAACTATCGGTCGGAGACGAGATCGCTTCGACGCACGGAGATCCAGAAGGCGAAGGGCACGGACAGAAGTTCACCCTGGTGGGAATCCTGAAACCGACCGGTACTCCGAACGACCGCGCTGTCTTCATCAACATGGAAGGCTTTTACTTGATGGAAGATCACGCGCTCGATCCACCTAAGGAAGACGAGGCAAGCGCAGAGGACGCGAGTGGGTTTGCTGGCATGGCGGGTGGCTTTGTCGAACCGGAACCGGAAGACGAGCACGACGACGAACCTCCGACCGGCGAAAAGGAACGGCTGCCGGTCGAGCAACGTCAAGTCACCGCGATCTTGTTACGCACGGTCAACCCAATGGTTGCGGTTGGAATGCCGAGGACGATCGCCCGCGACGCGCAGGGGCGGGCTCAATGTGTCATGCCGATTCGAGAGATCAACGGCCTCTTCGTCATCTTTGTTAGTCCGATTCAACGAGCTCTGTTGGGGATTACGGCACTTGTCTGCTTGGTCTCCGGAATCAGCATTCTCGTCAGCATTTACAACTCGATGAGCGATCGAAAGCACGAAATCGCGGTCATGCGGGCCTTGGGAGCTAGCAGAGGAACCGTAATGACTGTGATTCTGCTCGAATCGGTGCTCCTCTCCGTCGGTGGAGGGGCACTCGGCTGGATAGGAGCACATTCCGTGATGGCTCTTCCGGCCGTCAGCCACGCGGTCGAGGGGCGGACAGGTGTGCCGATCGGCTTTCTCAGTTTTGCCCCGCCGATCGAAACTCTTATTGAGTATCCCATAATTGGGCCCATAATAGGGAATATTCCGCCCGAGTTGATGCTGATCCCCGCTTTGATCGCTTTGGCCGTGGCGGTCGGCTTCCTCCCCGCGATGGCTGCGTATCGCACTGACGTGGCCAAATCGTTAGGATCGTGATAGAGCTGGAGTCCCGCCTTCAGGTGGATTCCAGTTATTTTTCAGTGAATAGAACCGGCTAAAGCCGGGACTCCAACGAATCTCCAGAATTCAAGAACGTTCTCCCACGCCGAAAAGGACTGAACCATGACTCGCCCTGCCGTTTCGCTCGTCATGCTCGTGGCATTGGTTTGCACGCTAATCAATTCAATGGTGTCGGCCTGTCCGTTTTGCGCAGCGGTCTCGCAAACGTTCACCGAAGAAATCGATTCGATGGACGCGGTTGTCATCGGCGAACTGGTGAAGCTGCCACCAAAAGCTAAACCGGATGAAGACGTCGCGAATCGCGAAGCACCAAAGGCTACGTTCAAGATCGTCCAGATTGTCAAAGGCGACACGTACCTCAAGGGCATGGAAACGATTCAGACGATTTACTTCGGCGATGGCAAACTTGGCAAGCCGTTCCTGATCATGGGCGTCGATCCGCCAAAGATGATGTGGTCGACTCCGCTTCAGATCACCGCTCGCGCCCGCAAGTACGTCCCGCAACTACTCGCGTTGCCCAAGGAAGGCCCGAAGCGGTTGGAGTTCTTCCAAAACCACCTCGAAGACGAAGACGAGATGTTGGCTCGCGACGCGTATGACGAGTTTGCCAAGGCACCTTATCAAGATGTGGTCGCGCTCAAGGTGAAGATGGATCATGAGCGGATTATCGACTGGATTCAGGATCAAGATATTCCGGCCAGCCGCCGGCGTTTGTATCTCACCATGCTCGGCGTATGCGGAATGGAGCAAGACCTGTCGATGCTCGAAGGCATGCTCAAGTCGGAAGATCGCAAAGCCAAGGCGGGTCTCGACGCGATGATCGGTTGTTATTTGACGCTCAGAGGTTCCGAAGGCATGCCGCTCATTGAAGATTTGTTTTTGAAGAACGACAAGGCTGAGTATGCTGATACCTATGCGGCGATCATGGCGTTGCGGTTCCACGGAAGCGAAACAGATGTGATTCCGCGCAAGAGGATCCTGAAAGGGCTTCGGCATATGCTCGATCGGCCGCAACTCGCCGATCTGGTGATTCCGGACTTGGCACGCTGGAAAGATTGGGAGTCGATGCCGCGGCTCGTACAGTTGTTCAAGGAAGCTGACGACAAGTCGAGCTGGGTGCGAGTGCCCGTGATCAACTACCTGCGAGCCTGTCCGGAGCCGGAGGCTGAGAAGTACATAACGGAACTCAAGAAGATCGATCCGGACGCCGTGAAGCGTGCGAATACGTTCTTCCCGTTCGGAGGCGCTGGCGGCGGCAGCAAACCAGCCAAGAGCTGAACCATCGCACTCGCATTCCCGTAGAAACGAGAATCTCGTCATCCCCGAAGCAGGTTCTGCGAGCCGAGCGGGACCTTGGAATCTGAGAACAAAATCTGTGCAACAATGAGCGTTGAAACGAAAACAATCGACTCGGCTAGAGAGGAAGGATTCGCTCCGTATCGCGCGGTCAGTAAGGCTGCGGTTGTCTCTCTGGTGCTCGGCTTGGCCTCTGTCGTCGGACTAGCGTCTGCCACACTTCTGGTTCTCGCGCTCGTCGGATTCGTTCTGGGACTGATTGGATGGCGCAGCATCGTGCGATATCCGGCGGAGCTGACTGGTAAACCAATGGCGATCCTGGGAGTCGTTCTCAGTGCGATGTTCTTTGTTGTGGGAGCCTCTAAGCACATGCACGAATATGCAACGGAAGTTCCCGAGGGGTATGAGCGAATCTCGTTTCGCGAGCTGCAACCGGAAAAGGGAAGCAGAATGCCGATTCCACCTGGTGCGTTGGAACTAAGCGGCCAGCAGGTGTTCGTGAAGGGCTATCTCTATCCCGACGGTCAACAAGACAACATCCAGCGCTTTGTCTTGATTCCGGATTTGGGGACCTGCTGTTTCGGAGGGCAGCCCAAGCTGACAGACATGATCGAGGTAACACTTGAAGAGCCGCTTCGGGTATCCTATTCGATGCGTAAGCGAAAGTTTGCCGGCTTGCTCAAGGTCGATCCACGGCTGAAGCCGGTCAGCGGCGTCAACGGTGTCTACTATCAACTGCAAGCGGATTTCCTACGATGAATGCCCTGCGGATGAGCGTCTTGTCACTCGCTTTAATCGTCAGTTCGGTTGTTGCTGCCGATGACAAAGGTAAAGCGGGTGCCATCACCTTCGACGACATCAAGTTCGATATTAAGAAGGATGCTCGGTTCAAGAGATCGATGCTGACCGACAAGATCGAGAAGATGTCGGGCAAGCACGTTCGCATTCGCGGTTACATCCTGCCGGGCTTCGTCGAGAAGGGCATCAAACAATTCGTGCTCGTGCGCGACAACATGGAGTGCTGCTTCGGCCCTGGAGCCGCGTTGTACGATTGTATTCTGGTCGAAATGGCGCCGGGCAAATCGACTTCGTTCACAGTCCGCCCCGTCTCTGTCGAAGGCGAATTCCAGATCCGCGAGTTCCGAGACCCTGACGGCAAACACCTCGCCATCTATCGCATGGTCGGGAAGGAAGTGAAGTAATGTAGCCCTCACGCTCCGCGTGAGGAAAGCGGCGCGACGACAAGCAGGGTTTGGTGTCGCGACGCATGAATCGCGATGCATGCTTCCCGCTGATCCCGCCTTCCTCACGCGGAGCGTGAGGGCTACATTGGCCGACATGCCGACTGTCTTCCTGCCGACGCAACTTCGTGATTTGACCGGTGGCGTTGCGCGAATTGAAGCCGATGGCGCATCGATACGAGAGGTACTCGACCAGTTAGAGAGACGTTTTCCCGGAGTCCGAGCACGTCTTTGTGAAGACGATGGCCTTCTGCCCAGTTTGCAGATCTCCGTCGATAACACGTCAACGCGGAAACTATCAACGAAGGTGCAATCGACCAGCGAGGTCCACTTTCTGCCTGCGATCGGAGGCGGCTAGTCGCCGCAGACATAGCATGACCTTACCAGCTTTGGGAACCCTCAAGTCAGAAATCGACACGCCCGCGCTTTGCGTCGATCTCGACGTAATGGAACGAAACGTTGCCGCCATGAGCCAAGCGTGTCGCGAAAACGAAATCGATTGGCGGCCACATTCGAAATGCCACAAGTCGCCGTTGATCGCACAGAAGGTGATCGATGCGGGCGCGATTGGCATGACTTGCGCCAAGCTAGGCGAGGCGGAAGTGATGGCCGCTGGCGGCGTGAAGGATATTCTCATCGCCAATCTGATTGTCGGACCGAAGAAGGTCGCGCGGCTGGTCGAGCTACGCCGCAAGTGCAATCTCGTCGTCTGCGTCGATCACATGGACCAAGCGCGCGCCTATAGCGAAGCGATGTCGGCGGCCGATCTTTCGTTGCGTGTGATTATTGAAGTCGATATCGGGTTGGGGCGAGTTGGCGTCGCTCCCGGCAAACCGACGGTCGAGTTCGCAAAGCAACTGAGTGAGATGCCAGGCCTCACGTTCGCCGGCATCATGGGATACGAAGGCCACCTCCTGTGCTTGGACGACGGCGAGGACAAGCGGCAGCAGATCCATGCTGCGTTGAAAATCCTGACAGATACGAGCGACCAGATTCGCGCTGCGGGTTTACCATGTGGAATCGTTTCGTGTGGTGGGACGGGATCGTTCAAGTATTCAATCGAAGCCCCCGGCATCACGGAGATGCAAGCCGGAGGCGGTATGTTCATGGACGCGTTCTATCGGCATCGATGTCACGTCGCGCAATGGGACTACGCCTTGACCGTCGTCGCCACGATCGTCAGCCGTCCTGCTCCTGACCGAGCCATCATCGATGCTGGCCGCAAGACAATGGATGGCAATCATCATATGCCGCTCGTTGTCGGTCGCGACGGCATCCGGGTTACGGCCCTTTCGGCTGAACACGGAGCCCTCGAACTCGATCCATCCGCCCAAGACTTGCGAATCGGCGACCGGCTCGAACTGATCCCCGGCTACAGCGACATGACCTGCGTCATGCACAACCACTTCTTCGCCTTCCGCGGCGACAAGCTAGAAGTCATCTGGCCGCTCGAAGGACGAGGACGGCTGCAGTAGCTCGGTTAGTTGGACAGCGTCACTTTGAATGAGACTAGCATGCGTATGCATAAGTCGCTTTCCATCAGTCGTTTAACCCGTAGCCGTAGGCGAGGTGACGCCGCCATGCTGCCGCGACTACGGGTTAAACGATTTGATTGCAGAACTTTGCAGATGCTATCAGGCCTCAAAGTGGCACTGTCCAATTAGGCAAGTGTAGGAAAGCAATTTACCAGTACGATGGCCTTCCAAGGCTTTGTCCCTACCCACATTTTTCATAGTCTGCGAGGGACGGCAGCATATAGCCTGGGGTGTGAGCGGGTGTGAGCCAGCACTAAGCGTTATCCGCCGAAGTGATCTTCAAACCACCGGCCGAATGATCCGACCAGCCCTCCCTGACCAATCTTCCTGGCAAGTTCGTCGATAGGTCGCAGCTTCGACCAATGGATACCCCAGCTTTCACGTTGGCTGTGGCCAACAGGGACTGGATTCAGCTGACCTTCTGCTAACAGCCCGGCGCGATCGATCCAGCCGACGAGTTTGTGCCGAAAGGGCTCGCCAGTCATCAAGACATAATAGGCATCGTCGATGTATTCAGCTCGCATTCGCCCTGGCGTGTTTCGCGGTGGTCGGATGACGAGAAAGCCGCGGTGGTCGTCTTGATACCGTGTGTGCTTGACCTCGACGGGCCGATTTAGCCCGGTCCACGTTCGGAGCAAGTCACGCCCGCGATTTCCTTTCGATCGCTCGGCAGCTCGCGTCCAGCTCACGAAGGCGTTCGGGCAGAGGATTGCACACGCGGCAAGTTCGGCCGACAAGCCGTCGCGGTCGATATCGCTGTCGGTTTGTTGCGTGGATTGCTTGCGGGTGCCAAGCTGTCCGGTTTCGAGAAGATGGCGTTTGCGGTCAACTTGTGATTCGATCCACTCGGCGGTTGCGGAGACGTCAACTGCCATGATCAGCTCGTCGCAATGTTCGCACCGCAGCGGGCCGGAGCTCAGCCTCGTCAAATCGGACGTTTGCGTTTCACCGCAGTGTTCGTAGCTGATCTGCATCTGTCCGTGATCGAGAAGTCTGCCACAGAGTCGCCGTTGTTGAAACGTGGAGCGGCCCATTCTATAAACGATCCATCACTAACGCGAATGCCTTGGGAGTTTATTGTGAAGCTGTCACTTTCCGTTCGCATTGCTGAAGCGGCATGCAAGACGAAGCTGAACGTTGGACTGGATGAGATCATCCGGCTGGCCGTTGAGAATGGTTACGAAGCGATTTGTATGCGAGCCAGCGCGGGTGGGGTGCAAACGCCCATCGATGAATTGTTTCGGATGCGGATGCAGATCGAGGCTGCCGGGTTGGTCGTGTCAATGGTTACGGCAGACTTCGATGTGCCGCTCAACAACGAGGACGGCCCCAATAGCCTGCGAGAAATCGGCCCCAGTTTGGATGCCGCGGCGGCTTTGGACTGTGACCTGATTCGCGTCTGCTTGAAAACACGAGATGACATCTCTCGCGCACGCGAGTCGGCCGATCGAGCTGCCGAACGAGGCATCAGGCTAACGCATCAATGTCACACAACGACGCTGTTCGAGCAAATTGAGCCGATACTCGACGTGCTGCAACAGATCGATCGAGACAACTTCGGAGTGATCTACGAGCCGGCCAACTTGATGCTGTGTGGCGAGCCGTATGATGTGTCTGCGATGGAACGGCTGAACCCGTACTTGATGAACGCCTACGTGCAAAATCATCGCTTGGATCCCGATGGGCCAGAATCACTAGAGACTTGGTGTCGCGGAGTGGTTCGTTTTCACCACATCCCACTTTGGGAAGCTGGTGGTGTGGATTTCGCCGCGTCCGTCGCAGGACTCAAGGCCATCGGTTACGACGGTTACTTAACGGTTCATCAACACTACGCTCATATCATGGGTCCGGACGAAGCTGCGATCGAGAGTGCAAGGTATTTGCGAGGGCTAATCGAGCAGGAGTCGGAACGTGCCTGAAGTGATCAACTTGTTGCTGGTGCTTATCCAGGTGTACAGCATCATCCTGCTTGTGCGGATTGTGCTGTCATGGCTTCCGAACGCCAATGAAAACCATGAACTCGTGGCAATGCTCCATAAAGTCACCGAACCGGTTCTAGAACCCGTGCGACGCGCGATCCCGCCACTGGGCATGATGGACCTCTCCCCATTGATCGTTCTTGTCGGCCTGCACCTTCTGCGAAGCGTACTTGCCGACCTGGCGAACAGAATGTGAACCGAGCGGTGTGAGAGTTGTCAGCTAGCGAAGACGGTACAGTTCTGAGTACCCTGTACCAAGTACTGAGAGCGTTCGCACGTCAACAACCCAAGTCTGCCAAGGTCATTCAAGATGCATCATCACGCTACTGTCCTCTTAACGCTCATCGCGGCCGTAATCGCGCTTCGTCCGCCAAGCCCAATCCTCGCCGACGAACGGCCTAACATCCTTTTCTGCTTCGCGGATGACTGGGGACGCTACGCGAGTGCCTATCGCCAAGGTGAGAACGACCAGACAGAAAACTCAGTGGTCAACACACCGAACTTCGATCGGATCGCGAAGGAAGGTGTGTTGTTCAACAACGCGTTCGTGAATGCCCCGTCTTGTACTCCGTGTCGCAGCAGCTTGCTGTCAGGACAGTACTTCTGGCGAACGGGCCGTGGAGCGATTCTGCAGGGAGCGATTTGGGACACGAACATTCCGACTTATCCGCTGATCTTGAAAGACAACGGCTACCACATCGGTCACTCATACAAAGTGTGGAGCCCCGGTTCCCCCGCCAATGCCCCCTACGGCGCGCAGGCAACGGCTTACAACAAGGCTGGGAACAAGTTCAGCGGGTTCTCGCAGTTTGTTAGCCGCGCGGATGATCATGAAGCGGCGAAGCAAACTCTGTACGACGAAGTCAAAGCGAACTTCCGGGCTTTCTTAACCGATCGCGAAGGCCAGCAGCCGTTCTGCTACTGGTTTGGCCCGACGAACTGTCATCGTAAGTGGATCAAAGGATCCGGCAAGACACTGTGGGGACTCGAGCCTGACGACCTCAAAGGTAAGATCCCGGCGTTTCTGCCCGACAACGAAGTCATCCGGCAAGACATTTGTGATTACTTAGGAGAAGTGCAAGCCTTCGATGCCGGCGTCGGAGTGCTCATGGCGGAACTTGAAGCACTGGGCGAATTGGAGAACACGCTGGTTGTGGTCAGCGGCGATCACGGCATTCCAGGAATGCCTCGCGGCAAGTGCAATCTGTACGACTACGGAGTTCAAGTCCCGTTGGCAATTCGCTGGGGAAAGAAGGTTCCAGCCGGCAGGACGCTCGATGACTTCGTCTGTCTACCGGACCTCGCGCCGACGTTTCTTCAAGCTGCGGGAGTCGAGCCTCCTAAAGTGATGACGGGCCGCGGTTTGATGAACGTTCTCGCTTCGGAGAAGGATGGCTTGGTGGATGCCAGCCGTGACCACGTTGTTGTTGGTCGCGAGCGTCACGTCGCCGCTGCACGCACTGACTTCCTGCCTTATCCCCAACGAGCGATTCGCACGAAGAACTTCCTTTACATCCGCAACTTCAAGCCTGAACGTTGGCCGATGGGGACCGCCGCCGGATATGGCGCACCGGCCGGCGAGCTACCGGGCTTCGAGCCGCTTGAACAGAACACTTTCGTGGCGTTTGGCGATCTCGACGCGAGCCCGACCAAAGCATGGATCGCGACACATCGTCATGATCCAGGCATCGACAAGTACTTCGATTTTGCCTTCGGTCGCCGTCCCGCCGAGGAGCTTTATGATTTGCGGAAAGACCCACACCAGATGACGAATGTGGCGGGAGACGGAGCTTACTCGAAAGCGAAAGTTGAGTTATCGCAACGATTGATTGCGGTGCTCAAAGAAACGGGCGACCCACGAGTCGAAGGCGACGGTACGACGTTCGACAAGCCACCCTTTTCCAACAAACCGACGCCAAGACGCAACCGGAAGAAACAAGCAAAGAAGAAGGGTTAGCCTCACCCCCGAGACCTCAGCAGATGCGTCCTGCTTTACGCGTCAGAATCCGTTTCGCGTTCTTCGATCGGATGTGTTTGGGAGCCGGTATCTTCGGTGAACCGCACCGGGCGTTGGGAATCTCGATTAACGGTGAGTTGAAAGATATCGAATCGGTTGTAGCCTCCCGAGATGTCGTGAAACTGCTTCGGCTCGATGCAGTCCGTGAGGTCAATGTCGGCATAGACGATTCCTTCGTCCTCACGGAGTTCGTCGCTCACTGCCACTCCGTTGGGCCCTGTGATCACGGAGATGCTGCGAGGGCTGGCCTGTAGGATGTCGCCGGCATCTGTTCCTAGCGCGGACAACTGCTGGAACATGGCTTCGTCCATATATCCCGATGAAACGATGTTGAACGCTTTGGCTTCAAACGAGTGAGCTCCGGCTCGTAAACGGATTGCGTGCGCAAGGTCATAGTTGCCACTCTCGTTGGGTCCGTGCGTTGGCCAGACAGGTGGGTAGGTCGAGATATGAATCTGCTCTGCCTGTGCCATCATCGTGTAGCGAGCCAAAGGATTCGTGTTCTCTCCGCAGATGAGCATCCCGATGCGACCACAACTCGCCTCACACACTCGCAAGCCCGCTCCATCGCCCGGCGACCACGTCAGTTTTTCGTAGAACGTTGGCACAAGCTTGCGATGGTGATTCAGAATCGTTCCATCGCGATCGAGCAGTGCGTTGCTGTTGTAAAGAGTCCCGACACTGTGGCTGGATGTTTCGTTGAAGCCTAGCGACACGATCACCTGATGTTCGGCGACGGCTTCCCGCACGCATGACATCTCGACACCATCGATTCGCATCGAATTCGCGAGTAGCTTTCGAAACAAATCGTGATTGTAAATCGGTGACCGCAGCGCACTCCACACAGGAAAGCCGGGCACGAAGGTTTCGGGAAAGGCAATGAGCTTTGCGCCGTTTGCTGAAGCTTCGTGAATGATCGAGCAGACTTTCTCGATCGTCGCGTTCAAATCGAGGAACACGGGGGCTACGTGTGCGGCGGCTACTTTGAGGTCGGACATTGATCAACCGAAGACAGCGCTGAGAGAATCGAAAGCTGGATTATACCGAGCCCACGAGGGTGGGCGCGGCATGAATCATCCGGCCCGAACCGGCCGCCTCCCATTCCTGTCATACAGTTCCTATCTGTAACTGAAGCAGTTGATTACGGTCCGTCGCTCGTTGCAATCCTGCGAGCGCTCCGTTAATGTTGCGGAGCATCGACTGAATTGGCCCGTTCCAGTCGTGCACTCAGGAACAAAAAACGGCCGCAGGAAGAGTTGAGAGGTGACTGATGAGGATTCTGGCGGTCTGGGATGACGAGACTGAAGGCGAACTAATTTCGATGTACCTTGGCGTCGATGAAAACGAAGTGACGATGACGACGACGCCCGCAGCGTTCCGCGCGGCGATCCAGTCGGGCCAGCCGGCCGACATCGTGCTGATGACAATCGGGCTGCCGGATGTGGAATCCGGGTTCGAACTGTTTGAACTCGTGCGCGACCACTATCCAAATTCGCCGGTCGTGGGCGCCTGCCCGCCGACGGACGTCTTCCGCGTCGTGCGATTCATGGCCAATGGCATGAGCGCCTACGTCACTCGCGATCTCGCTGGCGACTACATGTTTATGCTGCGGGCCATCATGAAGAGCACGTTGGACGCAGTGCGCGCAGCGCGCGAAAAAGATCTGGCCAAAAAACTCCGCGAGGAAGTCGAATCGGTCCGCAAACTCCAGGCGACCGTGATCCCGCGGAATCTGGTCGCACCGAGCGGTTACCGCATCTGTGGCCGTTACGAGCCTTCGCAGATCCGCGTGCTGGGCGGGCAGCCGGTGACGCTGGCCGGCGGCGATTACTACGACGTCTTCACACTCGCGGATGACAATGTCGTGCTGCTGGTCAGCGACGCCGCAGGGCACGGTATGAAATCCTGCTTGTCGATCATGACGATGCACACGCTGGTCCGGATGATGCGCAGGCAGGAGCACAAGGCCCCGGCACACTTTGTCGACGAAATCAACAAAGGGCTGTGCGAACAGTCGATCGTTACGGAGAAGGGCGGCTTTATCACCCTGCTGTACGCCATCCTGAATGCTGACACGCAGACGTTGCAGTGGTCCGCCGCCGGACATCAGCCGCCGCTGCTGCAGAATCTGTCAACCGGCACGATCGAACCGCTCGCCGGCCAGGACGCCGGAGGCCTGCCGCTGGCCGTGGACGAAGACGCGGAGTACGAATCGTATACGTGCAAGCTCCCCGACAATTGCCGGCTGCTACTCTACTCGGACGGTCTGGAAGAAGCATTTCCCGAAGGCAACGACGAGAATCAGTTCGGCATGGACGGAATCGTGCGAACGCTGTCCGAGTCCGCCGAACTGCCTCTCGAAGAAACACTCGCGCGACTGTTCGATGCGTCCAGCGAGTTTACCCGCGGCAGCGGTCGCAAGGACGACACGTCGGTCCTGCTGCTGGAACGTCGTGACTGAGAAAGCCCCGGGGATTCTCTCGCTCACGCTTTTTGAACTTGCGCGTTTCCAGTCCCCAGGGGACTGAAGACAGGCATGATGAACACAGAATGTGATTTGTTTGGACGCCGCCGTGCTGCGCTGAAGCAGAATCTACCGCTGTGCGGCCTTTGCTATACTGTTGTGAACTCGGTCACGATTGTGACGTTACAGTTCTTGGATGCGGATCTTACGGACGTCGATCCGGTCGCCGTGGCCGAGGAAGCCGATGTGGCCTTTGGGACGCTTCAGTCCAGGATGCTCGGCACCGTCCATTGTTCCATCCTTGCTGGCTTCGTCCAAGTTAGCATCAACAATCGTTTCGCCGTTCAAAACGACTTTCACATGTCGGCCTCTGACGGTCACCTCCTGCCTATTCCACTCGCCAACCTTCTTCTGGAAGCCTCGCTTCGCGGAAACGACGCCGTAAACAGACCCGTGATACTGATACGGCTTGAGGTTCGCGAACTTCTCCGCCGAGTTGTCGAGGATCTGTAGTTCCATTCCGTCCAAATGCAGATTCCCCTCCGGTCGCAAAGGAGACCGGATCGCGAGCCCGTTGTTCGCACCGGGCGTCAGGAGAAACTCGAATCGTAGCACGAAATCGGCGTATTCTCTCTCCGAAAGCAAATTGCCATGCCCACCCTGAACGCAGACGATGTTCCCGTCTCCTACTTTGTAGCCATCGACAGCGCCAACCCATCCGGCCAGCGATTTGCCGTCGAAAAGGGAGACGAAGTCGTCTTCTGAGTTGTCGGCCGCGAAGAGCCCACGCGCGAGCAAGCCAATTGGTAAACAAACGATCAAAGCGAGGCGAAGCATGCGGCGATTCATCACGTATCTGTTCTCCAAACTGCACTGCTGTACTGAATTCTGTCCTGCATTCCACGCTGAGACGGTTCTTCGGCGAACGTCGGTTGCGTCCCGGTAGAAGACAAGTTCGATAACAATCGCCCCTGCCGCGACTTGCCGGTCAGCCGACAAACGAACAGATCACGCATCTCGAACTGCTGATTCGCATCCAGGCCGACGACTTCCGTAATGCGGCCGATCTTACGCGAACCGTCCTCGGAGAAGCGCTCCAATTGCACAATCAAATCGATGGCCGAAGCAACTTGAGCGCGCGCGACGTAGACGGGGATCTCGACGTCGGACATCATCGAAAGGGTTTCGAGTCGAATCACGGCGTCGTGAGCCGAATTGGCGTGTACCGTTGTGAGGCTGCCAGAGTGGCCACTGAGCATCGCCTGGACCATGTCCAACGCTTCGCCACCGCGAACTTCGCCGACAATGATCCGGTCGGGACGCATTCGCAACGAAGCCACGAACAACTGACGAATCGTCAGCTCACCACGACCGTACTGATCGGGCCGCTGCACTTCGAGATAGATGCAATGCTGCTGCCGAAGCTTCAATTCGGACGTGTCCTCGATAACAACAATGCGTTCTTCTTCTGGAACTGCCGCCGAGACAGCTCCCAGCAACGAAGTCTTTCCGGTACCCGTACCGCCCGCGATGACGATATTCTTTCGCAGTCGCACACAGATCTCGAGGAACTCGCGGGCCTCTTCCGACAGCGATCCGAATCCGATCAGATCTTCGAGCGAAAGCCCTCCTTGTGTGAACTTGCGAATCGTCAAACAAGTTCCGGCACGGCAACCGGGAGGGATGATCGCGTGGACGCGCGAGCCATCGGGCAGTCGCGCGTCGAGAATCGGATATTCAAGATTGATCTCGCGGCCAACCCACTGTGCGATGTTGTGGACCGCCGACAACAGATCGTCTTCGCTTTCAAACTGAGCGTCAGTCTCGTAAAGCTGACCCGCTCGCTCGACATAAACTTGATCGAAGCGATTGACCATCACCTCGGTGACCGTCTCATCCTCGAGAAACTCACCGATCGGACTGAGAAAGTAGCTGACGCTCGCTTCAAAAATCGCTTGCCGTGTCATGCAACTCATGATCGCTATAGGCGACTATGAAGTCAATCATCCGAGTAGGTACTGGCCCTCTAAGGATCGTTCGAGAAATAAGTGGCGTAAGCTTCCAGCTTGCGAACCCGCATTATCGCAAGCTGGAAGCTTACGCCACGGAAAACCGGACAGCTATTTCCAGACGATCCTAATCAGCCAGCACCTACATGACTCGCCAGCGGCGTCACCGAGAAGCGGGCTCCTCGTCGAAGCGATAGTCGATGACTTTCACTCCATCAGGGAAGCGAAGACGGTTCAGGTCAATGATCTTTCCATCAACGACCAACTCAATATCGATACGAGCACGATTGAAGAAGCCCGCTACCTCCTGGTCCTTCGCCGTCGGATCGGCCGCAACCCACCTGAGCTTCCCTTCTTTGTCCTTCTTCGACGTCACATACTCCGGCAACTTGCCATGCTTCTGGATCAGCTCAATCGGCCACGGTGCCTTCGCCTTCAAAGCTCTACCTTCCTTGATGAGTTTTTCGAAGTCCGGCGGATTCTGAACGTCAATCTCCTCCGCCAAAGAAAGGCCTCCGCTCGGGCCATAAATCCGAATCGTGGGCTCCTTGTTGCTGAGGAGGTCACCCCAGCCCTTGGGTGAAGCGGAGCCAGCTCGATAGAGCTTTAGCGGGCCGCCGGGAGTTCGCAGCTTAAGAATCACTGGCCAGAGGCGATCGAATGTCTCACGATCCGGGATCGGAATCTCGTAGATACTCTCTTGAATACCGGTGCCAACGCCCAGTGTACGCGACTTCTCGCGCAATGGCTCCAGTTCCTTCGGCCAATCCTCCGGCCAGGCACCGCGCCCTTGAGGGAAAATCGCAGCGAAACAGGTGGTGGAAGCGAGAAGGAAGAGTACGACGAGCAGTGATGACTTTCTCACGAGAAACACTCCTTAGCCAGACAAGCACAATGTAATCATCGAAATAGACGGGCCAGTAACCATATTGGTTTTGTCAGGCAAACGGAAACCGTTCGTCAATGTCCGATTCCGACAGTTCGACGAGGAATGAGCCGAGTCGATCGACTAGCACCTCCATGACCTTGCGGCCTTTCTCGGGAGTTGCTTCGTGAGGGTTGCCGACACCACCGTTGGTCGTCAACAAGTGCCAGGGGCGAGTGATCGACACCCAGCCTTCGTTGAGAGCCTCCAAGCGACTCTTCGTCGTAGCTCCCTGGTCCGCAGTCAGCGAGCCATCTTCGTTCTTGGCGACAAGGTGCGGGAAGTAAGCCAATATCAACGACGTTTCCATTTCTCCTGCGTGGTCATCGCGATTTTCAAACAGCGGCCCGTACAAGTCGCCAATGATCTGATACCAGTTGCACAGAAACACGTGAACTTGCGTCTTGCCGTACAGCTCGCGCAAGAGTGGCTTCATGTCGTTGCCGCCGTGGCTATTCAACAACAGCAGCTTCCGAACTCCGGATTGCTCTAGCGACTCAACAAGATCTGTCACAACTTGGAACAGGGTCGTCGGATTGAGATTCATTGCCAGTGGAAGCTCGCGCAAATTCGTCTCCGTCCCGTACGGAATAGTTGGCAGCAAAGCCACCTTCGCGCCGCGCCCGTGAGCCACTTCGCAAATGTGTTCGCCGATAACCGTGCCCTCAAGGTTGTCTGTCCCGTACGGCAAGTGAAGGTTGTGCGGCTCCGTCGCCCCCAGTGGCAAGACCGCGACTTCGTACGGATTCTCCTTCGTGTAGCCATAGTTGGCTTCCGACAGAATCCATGGTCGAGCTGTGTGTTCGTGCTTGCTGTTCATTGTTCGCGATTGAGTTTCGGTAGTTTCTCTTGCAGACTCTTCAATCCTTCTGCGGTCACTTTGGTGTTGGATACTTCGAGCAACTCCAAAGCTGTGAGACGTGCGAGTTTCGCGATGCCAGCGTCCGACACAGAGGTGTTGGTCAGCCACAGGACCTTCAGTTTGTCGAATCGTGATAGCTGCTCCAAGGAAGCATCAGTAACATTTGTGCTCGAAAGGTCGAGTTCCTCGAGCTTGCGGAGACCAGCCAACGACGCTATCGCTTTGTCGCCGACCGCGGTTCCTTCGACGTTCAGTTGTCGAAGCCGAGAGGCATCGGCCAAATGTGAGATAGCCTTGTCAGTGATCTTCGTAAAGGAGAGATCCAACCACTGGAGCTGTTCGCTGCCGCGAAGCCGTTCCGCGCCGGCGTCGGAGACAGAAGTCCGACCTAATCCCAAATTGCGACGATGCGCCGGAGGGTTCAAGAACCGCAAGTCGTCGTCGCGAACGGCAAGGAACTGAGTATATGCCTCATCCAACTCGGCAAGAGGTAAGTCCACGAGACGGGGCAGGGAATCGCTACGCACGCGCCCCAGATAGAGCAGCGATACGAGATCGACGAGCGAACGACGGTACTTGCCGTGCTGGCCATCCATCAAGAAGTGTACGATCCCGGCAGACTGTGTGTAGATACGCCCGATCTCTTCATGTTTCTGCAAGCCTTCTCTACCGAGCGAAACCATTTCGTCGAGCGGCATGTAAAACTGGCCGCCGAGCGCACGAGCTCGGGCGAATTGTAGCCGGTCAGCGTCGAATCCTCCTAGCGTACAATGGCCGCCGAAATCGATCAGAGATTCCATGTAGACAGCGATCCCTTCGGCGAGCCAAAAGTTTGAGGTCTCACCGACTTCGTCGATCGCATTACCAAACTCTTGAAACAGTTGATGTGTGGCCTCGTGAAACCAGGTCGGGACGACCGATTCGTCGCCCGCATAGAAGAATGCTGTTTGTTGGCCCTTCAGATAGTAACCGAGCGACATCGCAATCTGTGGTTCGTGCTTTTGCAACTGTTCGACGTATTCATCGCGATCGCGGAATAAGACAACATCCAGTTTCTTCTGTTTGCCCAGCCGAGCGTTCCCGCCTCGCATCCGCTCCGCCAACGACTCGCTGGCACTCCAGTAGCGGAAGAAGACCTGACGCCATACGGAATGCAGAAGGTCCAGCTTGCGAGCCAACTCGACGCCCGCTTCGGCGCTGTGACTCGTCGTGATCCGGTAGTGATCCGACTCGATTTGCCAGTAGGTTCGCCGCAGCCAACCGAAATCTCGATGAGTGCGAGTTCCCGCGCGGCGCGAGATCCGTTCCGAGAATGATGGGCTTGTTGCCAGTGCGCGTTTGGCTTGACTGTGTTGCGGATCGTGCCAGGCGACTTCATGCAGCAACTGATACGCTGTCGTTCCATCACCCGACTCCGCATAAGCCTTGGCAATTTGAAACAACTGCTCCGCGAAGTCACTTAGAGATTCCCGAAACTTCGCATGCCATTGCCGGACGACTCGCGGCGCGTCTTCCGCAGGTTCTGTCGGATCGCTTTGTCTCGGCACGAAGATGTACTGGCGATTCGGATCGCGATCGATAATCCATTCTCGAGTTGTCTTCGCCTGGTCGAGCAATTCCAACTCAACGCACTTCTTCGCAAGGCCATCCAATTTCTGGGCGAAGTCGGATCGAGCGGCCTGCTGCCTCGTCGCGAGCGCGTCATCCGCGGCCAGCGTCTGGGGTGCGAGCAGACAGAAGAGGAGACCGGCCTGCAGTGTCCTAACCGTGTTCCAGAAGCGAACAACTAGTCGGAGGCGAACGGAACGACGAGAGAAGTAGATGTCGCTCAAAGGAATCACATAACCTCTTCACAGAAACAGTGCCTGCCTACTTCTCAGTCTATCTCACTCGCTTCATCTGCGGTAAGTCAGCACCTTGCTAGGCGGCGTTCGGTGGAATTCTCGATCGGTCGCAAAGCACCAGCGAGGTGTCTATGGATGCTGTTTGAATCGCTCGGCAGACTCTAATCGGTTAATTCACCACGACTTACGACCGCACCATTTGCGTGACCCCCTTGCCATGCATTGGTAAAATGAATCTGCGGGATCTCCCCAAAGCTCACTTCTCTTCTCGGAGTGAAACATGTCGCGTGCGGAACAGAGGCAATTTGGTAGGCGTAGACTTCGTCTGGAAACACTCGAAAATCGGCGCGTGTTGGCAGGCGACGTTTTTGTGCAGAACATCATCGACCCGGAGGACGTCAATTCCGACGGCCGCGCCACAGCGATCGACGCATTGATCCTGATCAATGAGCTGAACGGCGAAGGGGGGAGTGATTCTGCACCGAGAATGAGCGCCGACGTAAACGGCGATGGTGTGGTTTCTCCCGGCGATGCACTCTACGTCATCAACCGCGTCAACGCCGGTGCTGAGACAAGCGGCGTTCCGATCTCCGCGCGCATCGACAGTCTGCAAAAGGTACTGGCGGCTGGCAAACTACCCAACGGGTTTACGCTGGACGCCGCCAACGAAATACTCGCGACGTTAAGAAATGGAGGACGCCCGGAGTTAGGCGATCGCTTCCGTAACGGGAAGATGATCAACCCGGCAGATCTCGCCGAGCAACTTGCAGGTACGGCGGCCAACGCCGAAGCATCCGAACCTACTTCCGTCCCAATGTCCAACGCTGCGACTGCCGAACCGAGCGGTGTGGATACGGAATCGGCCGCGATGGAAGAGCCGCTCGATCTACTCAGCGCACTCGATGAAGACGCATCTGGCGCGGTCGATTGGTGGCACGATCTCGTTGATGATCTGAGCCAGTCTGAAGATGACGTGCACAAAGACTACATTCGCCCGTGGCTTCTGGATGGGCTTCGCGAAGCACGCGACGACGACGCGCTGCGTGAATGGCTTGACCGTGATCGGATCGACCACTGGATTACGGCACTCGAGAGCAACGAGTCGATGCCGCAGGACATCTTGCTGGAACTGGAGGCGTACCGCATCACGCTCGGCGATCTTCAGGATCAAATCGCGCAGATGTTCGCCAATTTCGACGTCGAAGCGATCATGGAGTACCTCCCCGATTTCGAGATCATCGTCGATGCCATTACGCCTGAGTACACAGACACCGAATATGAAGCGGCGATTGCCGAGTTCGTAACCGGCCAACTCTTTAGTCTCTCTTTCTAAGCAGATGCCGTACCAAATCGCCTTGCTGATGCGGTTTGCGACCGAAACCAGCCAAAATCTGAAAAACATGAGATTTCGGCCAAATCTGGCTGCGATATTTGCCGATCTACTGTCTCTGTTCAGCAGACTTCACGGCAATCGTGGGGTATACTTAAGCGAACAGAATCTTCCGGTCAGACTTCCGACAGAGGGACCAAATTTTCGGATTGGCCAGGGTCACTAAATGGCTAGTGCAGAAGCACGCTAGATCTTTGCTTTTCTTCCAGCGACTCCACTCGTCGCAATCGACCGGAGGTTTTGTTAATCGATTAAGGCCGACGTGGCCTTCGAAATAACGAAAGCCGCTTGAGATAACTCAAGCGGCTTTTTTCGTCTCGAAGTGCGCCGAGTTGTTAGTTCGTTTCCTGACCGGAAGCGTAAGTTTTGAAGTTGCGCACTTCTTAGCCGCGGAGCGGCGGCAGGGAGTAGCCTGGGGCGTAAGCCTCAGGAATTGAAGAGTACAACCATCCCGAAGCCCCAGAGGGGCGACAGCGATCCGAGCGATTCGTTTTATGTCGCCCCTCCCGGGGCTTTGGATCAGTTGGGGCTACTTTCCTGGGGCTTACGCCCCAGGCTACTACCTGTCGTCCCTACGGGACTATCGCAATGCGCAACTTCAAAAAGCGTAAGCGAGGCGACAAGACGCATGGCTCCTCGATGACGCTTCGGGTTGCGATTGAGCACAAACTCCAACTCAGGACGCGCGCGTCCGCGGTTATCTTCTGGCTCGATCGTGCTTCAACGGTTTCCACGCTCCATCCTGGCTGCCGCTGGCGACGCATTGCTGGATGAAGTACATGCCTTCAACGCCATCATGCACGTTTGGATAAATCGTGTCTTTCTTCTCGATGTCCTCGCCCGTCGCACGCAAGACCATGGCATCGTAGGCCGCGCGATAAACATTCGCAAAGGCCTCGAAGAATGCCTCGGGGTGACCACTCGGCAGGCGGCAAGCCGCCGCACCCGCTCCGTTCATGAACGGAGCGTTTGGGTCGCGTGTGTAGAGTTGATGTGGCTGGCCGTTGCGACGGACAAGCATCTTGTTCGGCTCTTCTTGATGCCATTCGATCGCGCCCTTCGTGCCATCGATCTCGATGAACAAATCGTTCTCGCGACCGTGGCTGATCTGCGAAGAAGTCACGGTCCCGAGAGCTCCGTTACCGAACTTGATAACAGCCGTGCCATAGTCGTCCAACGCACGCCCTTCCTCGAAGGTACGCAAGTGGCAGCTTACTGAATCGGGAATCTCACCAGTCATGTAACGAGCCAAGTTATACGCGTGCGTCGCGATGTCACCGAAACAACCTGCGGCCCCGCTGCGAGCCGGATCGGTTCGCCAAGCAGCTTGCTTTTGGTCTTCGTTCTCCAGCCGAGTTCGCAGCCAGCCTTGAATGTAACAGGCACGAATTGCCTGAATCTCGCCGAGTTCACCGCCCAAGATCATCTCGCGAGCCTGACGCACCAGCGGATACCCGGTGTAGTTGTGGGTCACGGCGAAGACAACATTCGAGTTATCAACCGTCGCGCCAAGTTCTTCGGCTTGCGCCAGATCGAACGTCATCGGCTTGTCGCAAATGACGTTGAATCCGGCCTCAACGGCGGCTTTCGCGATCTCGAAATGCGTGTGGTTTGGCGTCGCAACCGACACGAAATCGATGCGTTGCTCTTCGGGGAGCGCGTTTTCCTTTTCCAACATCTCCTGATAGGATCCATAAGCTCGATCTTCGGGGATGTCATAGTCGGGCGCAGATGCCTTGGCTCGCTCTGGGGTAGACGAGAGCGCACCTGCCACCAAAGCTGCCCGGTTATCTAACACCGCTGCCGTCGCATGCACACGGCCAATGAACGAACCCTGGCCACCACCAACCAGAGCCATGCGAAGCTTACGATTCAGAGGATCGTTCGTACCCATTGATATCAGTCTCCCAAAGCGGTTCACAGATGTGCGTTAGATCTGTGTAGCAAGCCACTTTTTTAGCAGATGCGCACGGCGGCGTCAGCACGCGGCAGCAAAAAGACGAGCGATGTAAGGCTAGACCACGCCAGATTCGCGATCAGTTACCTCGGAACTTCTCCGTCACTTCCCTCTGCAGCGACTTACATGGCTCTTCCTGACTGACGTCGATTAGCGGTGGGCCTTCGATCTCGGCCAGTGAGAGAATGGCGAGGAAGATCAGTGTCGTGTCGCCGGCGTTGTAGGTGACGTGAACGACGTCGATCGGTATGTGTGCCGAATCGCCAGGACCGAGTAAACGCTTCTCGCGGTCTACCCACTGCTCGGCCGTTCCCGCTTCGATGTAAATGATTTCTTCCATCTCTGGGTGGCGATGGAATTCGTGAGCCTTGCCAACTGGCACCCTTACGCGGACGAGTAACAGCTTGTCGGCTGCTACGATGTCGGGACGGCAAAGCCATTCGTGCGGGCCCCAAGGGAGTTCTTCCACGACCATGTTATCGGACATGACGTATCGAGTTTCCGTGCTCGACATATCTCAACTCCAAACCGCAAGCCTTCAGGTGTGTTCGCATTCTCGCAAATGTGAGACAGGCGGAAAGCACGCCGAGCGAACGAGGTTGACGCCGTTGCGGCACGCTTGAGATACTGCCTGAAGTGGCAGATGTCACGGATTCGACGACCAATGGCGACGGAAGGACCGACCTGGATGAAGATTGTTCTCTTCGAGGATGAACACCTTCCGCGACTCTACCCAGTAACCTTGGGCCGACCGGCCTATGCAATCTCCTGCGGCAGTTTTCGCTTGCTGGACTGGCTGAAAAAGCTGGGGTTGCCGATCCACGGAGTTGTTCGGCCCCACTTGGCCGAGATCCAAGCGAATGATTACCCAGAATTGGTTGGCTCCTTACCCAACGGATCGGACTCGCTGCTACTGATCAACGCTCGGATGGTGCCATCGCGAACCGTCTTCGAAACGCTGCAACAACTGATGAACGCGACCGCGAGTGGCGTCGCTTACGTCGATGGCGAGATCGCTGCCGTAATGCTTCCTAAAGCCTCCGAGTTCCCGACCGATCTGGCGACACCAGCGGCGCTATCGGACTACTTCGCGAAGATCGATGTTGAGAGTCTCGACGCGATCGAGCACAAGCTTCCACTGTTCCGGTATCCGCACGACATTGTGCGATACAACATGGAGATCCTCTCGGAGAACCTCGAGTTCCGTTTAGCAAACGGTACTTATGAAGAGGTCGCGGATGGCGTGTTTGTCGGCGATAACGCGAGGCTACACCCGAACGTCGTCACCGACACCTCGTCCGGCCCGCTCATTCTGGAACCAAACGCATCGATCGGGCCGTTCTGTTATCTGAAGGGTCCTGCCTATCTCGGGCACGGTGCGAAGGTGATCGAACACGCTGCCGTCAAAGATGGCGTGAGCATCGGCCATACAACCAAGATCGGTGGCGAAGTCGAAGCGTCAGTGATCGAGCCCTATACGAACAAACAACACCACGGCTTTCTCGGACACAGTTACCTCGGTAGTTGGATCAACCTGGGTGCCGGGACGTGCAACAGCGACTTGAAGAACACTTACGGGTTGGTCAACGTCGAATATCAAGGCGAGAAGATCGCAACGGGCATGCAGTTCGTCGGCTGCATCATGGGCGACTACGCAAAGACAGCGATCAACACCAGCATCTTCACTGGCAAGACGATCGGAGTCTGCAGCATGCTGTACGGCTTCGTCACGAGCAACGTCCCCAGCTTTGTGAATTACGCTCGTTTGTTTGGCCAGGTTGCCGAATTACCTCCCAGTGTGATGGTGGCAACTCAGCGGCGAATGTTCCAACGGCGAACGGTCGAGCAGCGACCATGCGACATTCAACTGCTGCACGACATGTACGAGCTTAGCCACGAAGAGCGGCTGACAGTTGGTGAGCCACTTTCGTTTTGAAGGCTCCGTTGCCCTTTCGCGTTTGTGTTTAAATCACTCATTCCGCGCTGTACAATCTCACTCAAATCGCTAAAAGGACGGTATGACACTATCTGCACACTACGGGCCCGGAAAACTGGGCCTTTCATTCGAACTGTTCCCACCGAAGACGGAAGCCGGTCAAGCGGCTTTGCTCAAGCACGTCAGCAAGCTTGTCGAATTCAAGCCGGACTTCGTCACTTGTACCTACGGAGCCGGCGGCTCGACTCGCGACAAGACACTCGATATCGTGCAGGGCGTTAAACAAGACCACGGTTTACCTGTCGCGTCGCACTTGACGTGTGTTGGTTCTACTAGGGATCAGCTCCGCAGTTATCTTACCGAAGCTCAACAACGCGGCATTGATTACATCGTCGCTCTGCGCGGCGATCCACCCGCGGGCGAAACAGACTTCAAGCCGGTCGAGGGTGGCCTATCGTACGCGAATGAACTTGTCGAGCTGATTCGATCCGAATTTGCCGGCTTCGGCATCGCCGTCGCTGGGTATCCGGAAAAGCATCAAGAAGCACCAAACGCGGAGATCGATCTTGAGAACCTAAAACGCAAGGTCGATACCGGCGCGGAAATCGTCATTACTCAGTTGTTCTATGACAACGACAGTTTCTTCCGATTCCGAGACCGCTGCGACGCTATCGGCATCAACATCCCTATCATCCCGGGAATCCTGCCGGTAACGAATCTCTCGCAGATCCAACGAATCACTTCAATGTGCGGCGCAGTCCTGCCAGATGCCTTCGTCAGCAAGCTTGGCGAGCAAGAGGGAGATGACTGGCAGTTTCAAGCTGGCGTTGACTTCGCGACACAGCAAGTTCAATCGCTGATCGATGCCGGCGTGCCTGGAGTCCACTTCTATGTGCTGAACAAGTCACAGGCGACATCCGCCGTGCTGCGAGCAATCACGCGACCGGAGTAAGGCTATGAGCGAGTGTGGAATGAGATTCTTGCAGCGTACTTGTTGTTTCTACACCTGCCTCTGCTTGCTGGGCCTCTGCTTGTTGGGTACGAGTACGTTGGCAGAAGAAGCGACTCTTCATGGCAGCATCATCGATGTGGAGACTGGGACCGCACTTCCGGCGCGCCTGTACATTGAGGCAACCGATGGCAAGCTGTATCACGCTCGGAGCGCGAGCCCGGATGGCTCGGCGGTCGAGTACAACAACCAGCGCAGCCCAACCAGCGTTGAAGTTCACACGACTCTTTCGGCGCATCCTTTCGCCGCGAAGTTGCCGCGAGGCAAGTACAAGGTGACCGCCGAACGAGGCAAAGAATACTTCTCCGCGGCAACCGATGTCGATCTGACCAACGGCGATGCCGAAGTCACACTGAAGCTCCGTCGCTGGATCGACACGAGCAAGCGTCATTGGTACTCCGGCGAAACCCATGTCCATCGTTCGATGGACGAGCTTCCGAACGCCATGTTGGCGGATGATCTCAACGTCGCGCTGCCGCTGACGCACTGGGTCACGCAGGCATACCTTCCGCCTACTCAGGGCGACAAGAACTCACCTGAGGTTGCCGCGAAGTTGATCGAGATCGATCCAACGCATGTGATCTATCCGCTGAACACGGAGTACGAGATCTTTGCCGTTGACGGTAAGCGACACACCCTCGGTGCGATCTTCGCGCTGAATCACAAGACGGTCTTTACGAAGGGTGTACCTCCCGTCACGCCAATCGCCGAACAAGCCCATCGCGAAGGAGCATTGCTCGAACTCGACAAGCACAACTGGCCGTGGTCGATGATGCTCGTTCCGATCATGGACGTCGATCTGTATGAGCTGACGAACAATCACGTTTGGCGAACTGAGTTCTTCTTCAAAGGCTTCGGCGAGCCGCCAGCTTCGTTCATGAACGTTGCGCGGGACCGCAACGGGATGACCGAGCGGGGTTGGCTCAGGTTCACTTTTCAGAACTACTACACGCTGCTTAACTGCGGCTTTCGGCTCCGTCCGACGGCTGGCACAGCCTCCGGAGTCCATCCGGTGCCCTTGGGCTTTGGCCGCGTCTACGTTCATCTACCCGACGGTTTCTCGTACGACGCCTGGATGGACGGACTCGATGCTGGCCACAGCTTTGTCACCACCGGCCCGATGCTCGATGTCTTCGTCAACACCCAGCGGGGTGGAGCAACGTTGAAGTACAACAACGGACAGACAGCAGAGCTAAAGATCTGGGGTTGGACGGAGAGCGAGTATCCCTTGCCGCGAATCGAAGTCGTTTCGATGGGCAGCAGTGTCGCGCTCGACGTCACGAACACGAAGACAGCAAGAGGTTTGTTTCGCAACAAGATCGATACGACCGCCGAGTTCGCCCAATCCGGTTGGATCGCCGTTCGTTGCTTCGAGCAGCTCCCAAACGGGCGATTTCGATTCGCCCACAGTTCACCCGTCTACATCGACATCGCCGGCAAGCCCTATCGGCCGCGCAAACAACACGTGAACTATTTGATCGAGCGAGTCAAGAAGGAGCTCGAACGACACGCTGGTGTCTTGCCAGAAGCTGCGCTGGAAGAGTATCGCAAAGCCCTTTCCATTTACGAGAAGATCGCGGAAACAGCTCGGTAGGCCACTGCACGCTCGGCGCTCGTGGCGAACAATGCGCGACCATCGTGTAAAGCAGTTCGTTGGAAAGGCTCGCTGAGTAGGCATCGGCGGCGTTGACCACCGACGGCAATACGTCGGCGAAAATGGTCGCGTCAAGCCACCGGCTCGTAGAACCGTTCATTTCAATTGGCGATCACACTGGCAGCACCGCCAACCAGGTCGCCGGATCGCATCGACGATCCAGACGAGGGACCATAGTCCGAGTGTTACGATGGTCATAATAATTGACGCGCCCGGCTGGTTCCGGGCCTCAGTGCCAGGACCTGTTTGTCGCAATGAGCGCAGAACTTGCTGGTCTCCTGCTGCGAGAGGATCTGCATCAGTCGCTTCAGAACCTCGCCCGTTCCAAGTCGCTCTTCTCGTCGAAAGATGCCAAACATAACAACGCTCACTCCACAACTGGTGAGGGTGGATGCTGGCTGGCTGCGATCTCGGGCCGCGTTCGCAGGATGAACGGAGCAATCAGATACGCCAAGTGCATCGAGTTATAAAACACAACCATCGCCGGCACGAAAGGCATGCCCAGTTCGACTGCCAGATGAAGGCGGACGCGAAAGTCGTGCAACCCCGTCAAGTAGTCGGCGCCAGCGTAGATCAACACGAACCACACCAGTAGCGGCGGACCCAGCACGCCGTAGGCATAGACCAGCTTACCGAGTCCCGGCCAGCCCAGAGGGGTCTACTTGAAGGCTCCATCGGCTGCCTGATCCGCCGTGAACGGGGCTAGAGGGTGCGTCGATTCCGCCTGGCGGCGCGACAGAGAACTCGTCCCGTTCGCGCCGCCGGCATTGCTTATCCCGCTCTTCATGATCGCGCACTCGTTAGCACTCGTCAAACGGTTGGCGACCTAGACCTCCGCATCGAAGCCGCAGAAACTGCTTACTGGCTAGCGCGGCGCGCCACTTCGAACTGACGATGCTTTCGCGCTGACTTCGCCACGTCGAAACCCTTCCGCGCGGCGAACTGTCTGTGGACGGCTGCGGCTCTCTTCGGGGCGTATGCGCCCGAATGCGAATGCAGCAAGTATCGCAGCTCGAGCGGCTTGGCCGATGTGATTGTGTAGCCTTCCTTCATACAGAACGATGCTCCCATCCAGCCATCTTCGCGGAGGTGCCAGTGCGTCGGATAGCGAGGATTCGTTGGATGGTCGAAGAACGTGATACCTTCGACTACGGTTTTTCGCTCCTTGCCGTGACCAGCAGCAACCGAGCCACTATAGTCCATCCATCGAGCCGGCTTGCCGAAGATGTTCTCTTCGTCCTGCTGACCTTCGCTGTTGATCAGCTTCCCGCGGCCGAAGTGGGCCGAGATGCTCTTGGCGACTCGCACGGCAAGGAACCCGAAGTTCGTCTGTTCAAGGCTGACTTGCGGCACATTCTCCGGAGGACGCATGGTGATCTGCAGTTCAAGCGCGTGTTCGTCGTCTTCCAACGGAATCAAAGCTGCAACGATGTCCTGTGTCATCACTTCCGTCTTGTCTTCGCCGTACCATCCAGTAACGGACGCCATGATCGCCTCGTCGTCTCCGTCGCGATAGGCGTACCACATCTGCTGCCGAATCTGCGTGCCGCGCCCGTCCGCCCAGAAGTCGAGCCCGTTCACTTTGTTGTGAGCGAACCAGACTGACCGGTGATGATCATGATTCTGCGCGCCGGGATGTCCCATTCGCGTGAGCGTACTGCCGGACGGCCCGTTGAACGGAAAGAAGAACGGTCGCGGATACTCGGTTCCGTAATGCCATCGCAGCTTCTCGACGCCATCAATCTGAAACGAAACTTGATGTTCGGGAAGCGGCACGATCTGGCAACGTGGGATGTCGCCGTCTTCTGCGGCGGAACAATGCTCGACGAACGACATCGCCATCAAGAAAACGAAACACAGTGAGAACGTTGGTTTGATCTGGTTGGTCATTGGTCATTCGGATCTATGATTCGGTCCAGCGGATAGATTGGCCGGCGAAGCCTCTTGTAATCGAACATACTGAAGTCGGGGCGGTGAATGCCGGGCGTGTCGGCGTCGAAAACGTGAGCCGCCAGCGGTCCAAAGTCAGCTCGAAAATGAACGGCACTCTTTAGAACGAGCAGTCGGCGCTCTGTCGGCTCAATACCGGCGATCCGCAGCATCTCGGCGTCCAAGCATTGCCGGCGCTGCGATGAAACGACGACCTCGATGCCACCGATCAGGAGTGTCGTGGTCGGCCCCAGATTGTCGGCGACACCCTGCAACATCGGCCCACGGTGAATGAACGCGCCGTCACACAAAGCCTTCACGGTTGCTTCGCCTTCGACGGATGTACCGTGGCTGTCGTCGGTCTTGCCACCCAACCGAACGTGAATCGTCGCGCCAACACCTGCCTGATGAGCTTGTTTCGCGGTCTGTGGGTCACACAGAACGCCAACGACCGCTCCCTCCAAGCCCGCGTCGATCAGTGCGTACAGCGCGACCGTTCCATCGCAAGGTGCGCCGCCGCCTGGGTTATCCGACCCATCTGCGAAGATCGTCAGTTCGCCGGTAGGTCTACCGCGAACGAATTCGATCACTTCTTCGATCGGTGTGAGATCCGGTTGCAGGTCGTCTCGCAAATCCCACAACCAACTCGCCAATTCGTCGGCCTTTGCATTGGCCAACGCTTGATCGCTATCCGTGGCAACCAGAACCGACACGCCAGCATCGTGGATGTCGGCAAACGGAAAACCCATCGAGATCGTCGCGGTAAGTACCCCCGACTCGGACTCCAGATTGTGCAGTCTTTCGATCAACGTGCGCATCGGCTCGCGCAGCGTGCATTGCATTGGCGGCATCGTGATCAGTGGAAGCTGGCGACACGCCTGAACAGGATGCACTTCGCCTCGGATCATGCGAGCCAGCAGCTCAGTGGCTTCGCGGCCTCGCTCATGCATGTCAACATGAGGATAGGTATCGAAACCGATGATCACATCGGCCAGCGAAGCCAAGTTAGGACTGATGTTGGCGTGTAAGTCGAGCGTTACGACAACCGGCACGTCCAGCCCGACGAGCTTTCGAACTGCTGCAGTGAATGCCCCCTCGGCATCCTCGTGCTCTTCGGCGACCATCGCTCCATGCAGGTCAAGCAGCACGCCATCAACAGGCAACACCCTTTCAAGACGTTTCAGAAACCAACCAAGCATCGTTTCAAACGATTCCTGCTCGACAACGCCCGCTGGCTGCGCTCGTGCTGATAGCAGTGGCAACAACTCCGCGCCAACCGCTTCTGCGCCCGCGATGTATCCGCCATGAATACAGCCGGTCCCACGATAGCGATCAAAGATGACGTTGCCGCCACTCAACTCCGGACCGCACTCGCTATCGCGGACAAAGTCCGCCAGCGTTGTTGGCGTCTGACTGAACGTGTTGGTTTCGTGTTGAACTCCGCCGCTGGCGATTCGCATGATCGATTGACTCCAATGTAGCCATCACGCTCCGCGTGATGTCAGCGGGGCGAGCAGCGACGTTGTCTCTAGTACGACGTCGAATCATTACACAACGTCTCCGAAACTCCCGCTTTCATCACGCGGAGCGTGACGGCTACTTTGCTTCCAGCTTCTTCAATCGTTCTTCTAGCTTTCGGTTCTGCTGCCGGAGCTGTTCTAGCTGTTTTTGAAGTTGGTCGATACCCTTCGACTTCTCGCGCAGCTTCTCGATTGCTTCATCGATCGAGCGTCCCATGCCGGAAGTCTCCTGCCGCTTGCGTGCTTCGAGCAGGACATCGATCGCGCCGGGATCGCCAATGGCGACGAGCGCTTCGATAGCGGCCTTCTTCACGTTGCGTCGATCGTTATCAAGCTCCGCGTGCAGTCGCTTGAGCACCTCCGCGTCATCGGGCTTTAGCCGAGCCATCCCGCCGATTAGCACGGCGCGCCGCGCGGGAGTGTTATTACGATCAAGCATAGCCGAGAAGTTCAAGCTGCTTTGAGGATCCTTGAGCTTTACTAGGCCCTCGATGGCAGCTTTCAAGACTACCTGCCGATGACTAACGAGCTTGGCCGCGTTGTTATGTTCTTGGAGACTGTTGTCGTGATCGACCTTCTCCAGCGCCTTCAATGCTTCCGCAACCGCATAGTACGAGCGATCTGCCTTGATCACGCGACGAAGTGTCTCTTTGGTCTCGTCATGCTTGAACTTGCCCAACGACTTCAAAGCCTCGCGGCGCACAAACGACTTCTTGTCATCCACGGCGGCCTTGAGCAACGCGCTCCGCGCGGCGTCCCCCTTGAACTTGCCGAGCGACTTCGCAGCTTCCTGCCTGACCGCCCAGAATCGTTCTTGCCGTACCGCCTTCGCCAGCGCGGCCAGGACGTCTTGGTCTTCGTTCAGATTCGCGAGGGCCTGGGCGGCTCGATAACGACACATGATGTGGCGATCTCGAGTGAGTTGATCCAACAACTCGTCCTTGCTCTTCGGAGTGACGAGCGTCTTCAGCAGCCAATCGCGCGGGTCGAAACAAACGCGGGTCGGCGCGTCGTCGATCTGAAAGTGAAACGTCTCTTCAGCCTTTGAAACTTCGATACGGCGAATCAACGTTGCCTTGGACGTCGCGATCTCCAACTCGACCGGCATACGAAAGAGCTGTGTCACTGAATCGATCTTTTGAGTCTGCTTGACCGTCACGCGGATCATCTTCGTCGCGGCATCCCATCGCCAATCAACATGGAACTCCGGATGGCCGCCATGATAGACCCATTGATCAAAGAACCAGTTCAATCCTTGCCCCGTTGCCTCCTCGATCGCGATGCGGAAGTCGGCCGTTTCGACCGTGCGGTGTGCGTTGCGAGCCGTGTAGTGGCGAACCGCTTTCCAGAACATCTCTTCGCCGAGCACAAACCGAAGCATGTGCAGGACGCGACCACCCTTCGGATAGGCGTGGCTATCGAAGACCTTGCCGGGCTCGTTGTACTGATAGCTGACGATCGGTCGGCGGTACTTCTTGTCTTCCGACCAATACCAACTCAGGTCGTCGTATCGCGCCCAAGTTGCTTCGTCCCAACCGAGATCTTCTTCTGTCCAGAGCAATTCAAAGAACGTCGCAAAGCTCTCGTTCAACCAAATCTCGCCCCAGTCCTTACACGTCAAGAGATCGCCGTACCACTGATGAGCCAGCTCGTGAGCGACGAGCCCATCGCTGGACGCATCCAGATGAGCCCGCTCGTCGTGCAGTGTGCCCATGTTCAACGTTGTCGCTGAAGTGTGCTCCATCCCGCCCCACTGATACTCATCGACACAGATTTGTGTGTACTTGGACCACGGGTACTTCATTCCAATCCTCTGCGAAAAGAACTCCATCATCCGCGGAGTCTTCTCGAACGACCGAGAGGCAAGCGCCATCTGGCCCTTGGGCACGTAAGAAATAATGGGGACGTCGTGCCATTTCTGTTCATAGGCATCAAACTCGCCGGCCACGATTGAAAACAAATACGGCACGTGCGATTGCTCTTGGCTCCAGTGCCATGTTTGCGTGCCATCGCCGTTGATCTTCTTGGACTTCAAATCGCCGTTGGACAGCGTGAGGTATTCCTGCGGAACGGTCGCGACGATCTCGCTGGTCAAGCGATCCGACGGCGAGTCGATACATGGGTACCAGAAGTGTGCGTACTCTGGCTCGCTCTGTGTCCACACCATCTTCGGTTGATTCTTCTCGCTTTCGTCGGGCACGACGAAGTGAAACCCATGCTTCGGTTTCGTGATGACGTAATCGACCGCGAGTCGGATCTTCTCGCCGAGCTGGAAGTCTCGCCCGAGTTCGATCAAGAGCTTGTGCGGTTTGGTGTTGTATTTCAGATCGCTCGCCTTGCCGGCTGGGTCTTCCGGCAACCGAGCTACATTCGTGATTCGCATCTCCGCCGCGTCGAGAGTCAGCGACTTGATCGGCTTGAACGGAGAAAGTGTTAGTGTCGCCCGACCGATCGTCTCCTGCTTGTCCCAATCAAACTTCAGATCTAACCGAATATGCTCCTGATCGATGTCGCGAGAGCGAACGGAACGCTTCGCATGCGTAAAGGGCCCTCGGCGGTCTTGGGCGGAGGCATGATCAACAACGAGCAGACAGCAGATTGTGACAGCGAGAAAGATGGTGCGAGTCATGAGAGCGGATCCTGGAGTATGGCATCAGGGGCATGGTGCTTCCCCTAAGATAACCCAGCCGGCGTGGAGGTTCACCAGCGTAGTCAATTCGCGCCGGCTGAATTAAGACATTACTCAAACTGAAAACGCGAGCGAGAAAGGGGACTGGCTCCGTGCCCGCAAAGGCCCGAAATGTCGGTCAACGATCATGGCACGGTGCCTGTCCCCTTTCCTCGCGACCCACGTCGAACTCCGCTGGTCCGTCGTGAAAGTGGGACAGGCACCAAAGTAGCGAACTACTTGTTTTCTAGTGGTAAGTCGATCGCGCTGCTTTGGAGCCAGTCCCATTTTCACGACTCCTTTTTCAGTTTGAGGACATTACTTCGTGCAACAACTCCTCGCCGCGAAGGCCGCGGAAGAGGTTTTCGACTGAGATCTCGGCCATCTGCCGGCGTGTTTGTTCTGTTGCACTGCCGAGATGAGGTGCGATCGTGACGTTGTCGAGTTGCAGCAACGGGTGGTCGCGAGGGAGTGGTTCGGGATCGGTGACGTCGAGCCCGGCAGCGTAGATATCGCCGTTCCGCAGTGCTGCGGTTAGCGCGTCGGTATCTACAATAGGTCCGCGGGCGATGTTGATCAGTATTGCAGTCGACTTCATCTTTGTAAGTTCAACCGCTCCGATCAGCCCACGAGTTTCGTCCGTCAGCGGAACGCAGAGCATCACATAGTCAGAATCCGCAAGCAGTTCGTCCGAGCTCACAAAGCGCACACCAAGCGAAGCTTCCGCGTCCGCCTTGCGGTTGCGATTGTGATAGAGCACGGTCATGTTGAACGCTCGGGCACGTTTCGCGACTTCCTCGCCAATGCTCCCCATGCCGATGATGCCGAGCGTTGTGCTGTGGATCTCGCGGCCAAGCATGTAGCCAGGGTCGTAAACAGTGAACTCGGAGCTTCTCGCGTACCGAACGCCTTCCATAATTCGCCGGCCCGCCGCAAGCATCAGCGCGAAACCCATATCGGCCGTCGCGCCGTTCAAGATGTCCGGCGTGTTGCCGACGGGAACGCCTCGCGCGGCGGCATCAGGCACGTTGATGTGATCGACGCCCACGCCGTAGTTGCTGATTACCTTCACACCGGTCAGGCGATCCAGCATCTCGCCGTTGAGTTGCGGGTGGCCATACGTATAGACAGCATCGACTGGATCGCTACTTCCTTCAACGGCAAAGCTCCACGGGAGCACTTCAATCTCGTTGCCCATCAAATCCAAAACGGCTTGGCCCAGCGGGCCGTCGGCAATAACGCGATACATGGTGTTGCTCAGATTTGTTGTGTAGCTTCTTTCGTTTAACCGCAAGCCGGAGACGTGTGCTTCTGCATCCTGGAAAGCGCACGTCTCCGGCTTGCGGTTAAACGATGTTACGAATCGTAGAGATAAACGGTGACATTCGTCCCGCCGGCATAGCCTTCGCTATCTTCGGGAATCAAGACAAAGCCATCGGCGCGCGTCGTCGAGCTCAAGATGGAAGCGCCACTGATCGCGAGTGGTTCGATTTCGTTATCGATCACTTGCACGCGTGCATAGTCAAGCCGTCCGACCGTCGAGACGAGTTTGCGGCGCAAAGGAAGCTGTTGAGTTTGATAGGGCCAATCAGCCCGGCGACCACCGAGCGAGCGAATGGCGCGGCCAGCAAAGAAGTCATACGCGCATAAACACGAAACAGGATTACCCGGCAGGAGAAACACGAGCCGTCCGTCGAGAACGCCCATGCCCGCGGGACTGCTTGGTCGCATGGCGACACCGTGAATGCCAAGCTCGCCATGTTGAGCGACGAGCGCCGGCGCGTGGTCTTCCTGGCCGACACTCGATCCACCGGAGACGAGAATCACGTCTGCATCGTCTCGCAAAGCTTCGAGAATCGCGTCTGGGTTATCCGACACGATGCCAGGGTTGATCGCGATCCCGCCATCTCGCTCGACAAGACCCGCCAGCATCGGGCTGTTGGCATCGACGATCTTGCAACCCTCCGGTTTCGATCCCGGCGGCAAGAGTTCATTGCCGGTGACCACGATTCGCACGCGCGGCTTACGACGGGCCGCGACTTCAGCGACACCTATCGACGAGAGTACACCAACGTCTTGGGGTCTCAAGCGACGACCGGCGGAGAGCACCGTCGTTCCGACTTTGATGTCTTCGCCTGGCAGGCCAATGTGCTTGCCTGGAGAGACGTCGCCTAATGCCAACACGCGATCTTCTTCGATGTCCACCTTCTCTGCTGGAAGAACAGCATCCGCGCCGGACGGAATCGGCGCGCCTGTCATGATCTTCACGGCTTCGCCCGATTGGACTTGTGTATCGATCGCGGCACCCGGAAAGACTTCGCCGACGATTCGCAGCGGAAGGCGATTGTACGGAGCAGCACCCAGCGTATCAGCCGCTTGCACGGCAAATCCATCCATCATCGAGCGGCTGAACGTGGGGACATCGAAATCGCTAACGATGTCGATTACGAGAACACGGCCCACCGAATCGGCCAGCGCCACCGGTTCGCTGGCCAGCAGTTCGGTATGCGCATCTAGCCACGCCAGCGCCGTCGCGACGGTTGCACGATGCGAGAATCCTCGCATGCGGACGTCGCGGATCGCAGGCGTGGGAGCGTTCTCGGGCATGGCATCATGATAGGTGTTGCTTCGTGTCTGCTCCAGGTCGGCAAGGCTCCGGCGGTTGACTATGATACGTGGTATTGTTCGTTTAATTTAACCGCAAGCCGGAGGCGTGCGCGTCGGTATAACACGCGGACGCGCACGCCTCCGGCTTGCGGTTAAACGATGGATCGCCGCGCAATAGATCTTCCGCCATGCAACTCGAATCCGTCGTCCAATACCTCGATAGTGAAGCAAGCGCCCGAGACTGGTTGAAGTCGCTGGGCGTCTCGAACGCGCAGCAAGCCCATCGCAATCTGGTGGCGATCGCCGACGCCGGTATTACGCTGGACCTGCTGGCTGTCATCTGCGAGCAGCTTAGTGAACATTTACCCGGTGTCAGCGATCCCGATCGCGTGTTGAACAACTTGGAACGGTTCGTACAGGCGTCTCGCAATCCTCTGGCACTCGCTTCGTTGTTTGATCGTGATCATGATGCGATGCCGATCTTGCTGCAGATCCTTTCGGCCAGTCAATACTTGAGCGATCTGTTGATCCGCGACCCCGAAAGTTATGACCTGTTGCGTTTGACCGAGGGACAGCCGGTCGCGCGAGACGTGCTGGTCGGCGAACTCTGCAGCGAAACGGCGGTGCTGACCAACGAACAGTCGGTGATGACGGCATTACGGCGATCCAAGCATCGCGAGACATTGCGGACCGCGTACGGTGACATCATCCGCAAACAACGTGTCGAGATTGTGACGCGGCAGATTTCGTTCCTGGCCGAATCCATTTGCGAAGCGGCGTCGCAAACCGCCAGGCGGCAACTCGAAAAGAAACACGGTGTGCCTCGCCAAGCGAACGGCGAGCCAGCTCGCTTCGTTGTTCTCGCGCTGGGCAAGCTCGGTGGCAACGAGTTGAACTACTCGAGCGACATCGATCTTGTCTTCCTGTGGGACGGCGATGGCAAGACCGATGGGAATCACTCGATGGGGAACCAAGAGTTCTTCGAGCGACTATCGCGTCGCTTCACCAAGTTGCTCACTGAGCAAACAGAATTGGGAATGACCTATCGCGTTGATCTGCGGCTGCGCCCCGACGGTGACCAGGGATCGGCCGTGATCAGACTCGACCATGCCTTGCGTTATTACGATGCGAAAGGCAGGACTTGGGAGCGGCAAGCGTTCATCAAGGCGAGGCCGATTGCCGGCGATCATGACTTGGGACGAGAGTTCCTTGCACAACTCGAACCCTGGATCTATCGCCGCTACTTGAGCCGTGCGGACATTACTGAGATCAAGGCGCTCAAGCGGCGGATCGAACAGCGGGCGCGGCGGGAAGGGACCGACAAACGGAACGTCAAGACCGGGGCGGGCGGGATTCGAGACATCGAGTTCGTCATCCAGTTCCTGCAACTACTGAACGGCGGCGATCTGCCGCCCGTGCGAATCGGAAACACGCTCGATGCGATCGCCGGTCTCGAGCAGGCCGGTTGCCTCACGATGCAGGAGCGATCAATCCTTGAACAAGGCTACGAATTTCTGCGAAAGCTGGAACATCGGTTGCAGATTATGTTCGACCTTCAAACACACATGCTGCCGAATGACGACGCGGAGCTGGGACGACTCGCGATTCGAATGGGATACACCAATGAGGGCGAACGCAGTGCGCTCGATCAGTTCAGGGAAGAGTTGCAGACCAAGACAGAGCTGAACGGCAAGATCCTCGATCACTTGTTGCACGATGCGTTCGGCGAGGAGGACGAAGCGGAACCGGAAACCGATTTGGTGCTCGACCCGTCGCCGGACGACGACACGGTTCAATCGGTACTCGCGCCGTATCACTTCGCCGAGGTGCGCGATGCCTATAGAAACTTGATGGACTTGGGAAGCGAGAGAATCTCGTTCTTATCGACGCGCCGCTGCCGTCACTTCCTGGCCTCGATCGCGCCGCGTCTGTTGAAAGCGATCGCATCGACGCCCGATCCCGACGCGACGCTCGTCAACCTCGGACAAGTGAGCGATTCGCTGGGCGGAAAGGGCGTGTTGTGGGAGCTCTTCAGCTTCAACCCGCCTTCACTTCGTCTATACGTACAGCTTTGTGCATCGACGCCGTACTTGGCGGGGCTGTTGACGAGCAACCCGGGGATGATCGATGAGTTGATGGACTCGCTGGTCCTGGACCGTTTGCCGACGCTCGATTCGCTGGACAGCACACTGACGGATCTTTGCCGCGGGGCCGAGGACATCGATCCGATTCTGCATAGCTTCAAGACGGCCCAGCATCTGCGCGTCGGTGTGCGCGACATTCTCGGCAAGGAAGACATCCGTGACACACACCGAGCCCTCTCCGATATCGCGGAGGTTTGTCTTCGCGAAGTGACGCGTCGCGAATACGTCAAGCTCGTGCAAAAGCGTGGTGAGCCGCGGCACGAGGGCCAGCCTTGTTCGTTGATTATTCTGGCGCTCGGCAAGCTGGGTGGCCGCGAACCGAATTACCACAGCGATCTTGACGTCGTCTTCCTCTACGAGTCGGAAGGAATGACGAAGCAGTCGCATCCAGCTCGCAGAGACAAGACAACCACGAATCAGCACTTCTTCAGCGAACTCGGCCAGCGGATCATCCAAGTCGTCAACGAGCTAGGCCCGTATGGTCGGCTGTACGAACTCGATCCGCGATTGAGGCCGACCGGAAAGAACGGGCCGCTGGCAGTCTCGCTCGACGAGTTCTCGCGGTACTTCCAATCGAGAGACGCGGAACTATGGGAGCGACAGTCGCTTTGCAAAGCTCGCACGGTCTATGGCAGCGAGGAAGCAACGCACGCCGCGATGCGAATTATCCGTCGTAGCATGGTGGAGCCACCGTGGATGGCTAACAACGCAATTGAGATTCACGCGATGCGCATCAAGTTAGAAGACGGAGCTGCCAAGCGGAACTTAAAGCGCGGTCCTGGCGGGACAATGGATGTTGAGTTCATTGTGCAGATGCTGCAACTGAAGCACGCCGCGGATTTGCTCAGCGCGCTCACTCCCGGCACACTCGACGCGATCGAGACTCTTGAGCAACGCGGGCACTTGCCAGCCGAAGACGCTGAGTATCTGAGCAAGTCGTATCGTTTCTTGCGCAGCATCGAATCGGGTCTACGCTTGATGAACACCTCCGCGCGCCATGACCTGCCGGAAGACCAACGCGAGCTTGCGAAGCTGGCCTACTTGCTGGGCTACGACAGCGATCGCGCGTTGCTTAGTGATTGCCTGGAGTTTACGCGAGGGAACCGCGAGCGCTTCGAAAGCATCTTCACAGGGAGCGAGGGACGCCGCCATGTGGACGTTCGGGTGTTTTCGCCGGCGAAGGACTGAGCCTGCTTCTGCCGAACCGGCAGCGTCTCTCCTTGTGCTTCGTCAAGTCTAAAAAGTGGGGTAAGCATCCTGCTTGCCGTGTGTTTCGCCCGGTGAATCGCAAGCTGGAAGCTTACGCCACGAAA
>PBSM01000143.1 GCA_002726245.1 Planctomycetaceae bacterium
AGAATCGTTTTACTTTCTTGCTCGCTCTTTCATAGTATCGGAGGAGTCCGCGTCGGCCGCTCCCGAAGCGCACGCCTCCGGCTTGCGGTTAAACGACCTGCCTGAAGTGCGGAAGTTATTTCGTGACCGTTCCTTGAGTACATCGAGTGAGACTTTACTTACTCAAACTGAAAACGCGAGCGAGAAAGGGGACCGGCTCCGTGCCCGCCAGGGCCCGCAATGTCGGTCAACGGTAATGGCACGGTGCCTGTCCCCTTTCCTCGCGGCCACGTCGAACCCCGCTGGTCCGTCGTGAAAGTGGGACAGGTACCAAAGCAGCAAACCACTTAGTTTCTTGTGGTAAGTCGATCGCGCTGCTTTGGAGCCAGTCCCATTTTCACGACTCCCTTTTCAGTTTGACTTACTTACTCGGTAATGCGATGTCGAGCCAAACCAATCGATGATCCGAAGCGTCGGCCGAGTCATGTCCGTCCTCCGCTTGTGCTGGCCAAAGGACCCCTAAAGCGGACGTCTTGAGCGACGTCCCTGGCAGGACATAGTCCAGTCGCAAGTTCCCGACGGAGCGATCGTTGAAGTCGGATGTATCCTGGTCGGCGGGGCCTTTGTGATTGTCGTTTGCGCCACTGTCGCGAACCGACTTCTCTCGCGCGCCGCGGCTGGTCGGAGCTCGTACGTTCTGGATTAGAGCATGAGAGAGCAGTTGCTGGATCGCGCGGTCGCGGCTGTCGCCGTCGAACGGGTCGGCGTTCATGTCGCCGGCAATGATGAAAGACGAGCCTGCCGCAAGGCCTCCGCGCCTGCCGCGATCATCGTGGATGTAGTCACTTCGCGTGGGATCAATGTAATCAGCCCAGAACCGAATCTCGTCGTGATTCCGCCGGCCGTTTCGGTCTTCCGGGCCGTCGAAGACGGGGGGCGTTGGATGAGCGCAAAGAAAGTGAATCGTCCGGTCGCCGATTCGAATTGGCAAGTCCCAGTGGCTCTTGGACGACAGACGCAAGATGGCGATCTCGTTGTCAACGTAGTAGGACTTGCCATTTGTTTCCGGCAGCAACGCGCCTGGCATGTCGCGCCATAAAAACGTCTGGAAAGTTCGAACATTCTCCGAATCGATTGGGAACTTTGACAGGACAAGCATACCGTATTGCCCAGGAAACCCACCGAAGCCAAAGGCGTCGCCCGGGCCATTTGTTTCGCCGTCGTTATCGAGATCATGCCCCGACGGAAGCCCAGTATTGACCGTTGCCAAGAACCGATGATCGAACGTGATCGGTTGCTGGTTGTCCTGGCCGACCGCCAAGTAGTGGCGTTGAAAGAGATCCGCCGCTCGGTTGCTCGCATCGAAGTCGAATTCGTTCAGTAGCAACATATCGGGGCGCACTCGCTGAATGATCTCGGCGATCTGGCGAGCCTGTTTGTTGTCCTTCGTTTCGAGATCCGTGATCAACTGCCCCGCCTTCGGTCGGTTCATCGCGACGTTGAACGTGGCGAAGCGGATGGTCTTCTCGCCAGCGTGCGCGAACGCGACGCTCGTAAAAAGAAGGCAAGCCGCTGATAGACGCTGATAAACCCTAATGACGTGCTCCTTCTCTTATCAGCGTCGATCAGCGGTCATTAGCGGTTCCCTCGGTTTCTTCTGCTCTGTCCGCTCACGCCAACTTGCTCAACCGTCGAAGCAGCCACTCGAGACAGAGCACGCCGCAGATGAACGCCATCAACCAGGTCATTAGAATCCGCTCGAACTGCTTGTCGGGCGTTCCTGTCAGAAATGTCACTTGATCTTGTGATTCGAGAAAATTAGCGAGCGATGCCGTGCCCGCGCCACCACGATTCATCGCGGCCGAGAAGCCGACGAAGTAAGCACCGCCTGTTCGATCTGCGAGATCCTTCAGCAGAGCATCGTTCCGTTCGGGCTGCTCCGTCTCGCGAGCTGGAATCCGCGACCGGACTTCGCGGCGAAGCAGCTCGTCGTTGGCTCCCGAAGGAGGTTGGAGTTCGACTTTATAATCACCCGCGATGACGGCAGTAAACTGTCCCGAGTACATCCCATCGCGCGCGGCTTCTTCGAGCCTACGCATTTCCAACGGTAGGCGACGACCCTCCGGATCGACAAGCGACGCCGTCACCTTGTCCGCAGTCAGCGGTTGGTGTTGAGCATCGTTCAGGATCGCTTGCACGATAATGTGGTCGCCGAGTGCACAGCGGTCTTTGTCAACTAACAGCACACCACGGCTGGAATCACGCAACAAGCGGCCCTGCGACGCCCACCGAATCAGCTTCGTGTAGTAAGCCTCGAAATAGCCGTCATTCACAGCACGAATTCGCCACATCTCGCCGCTCGCTTGGAAGAACACGCGGCCCGCGCCATAGAAATGGCCAGCGAGATAAATCGGCAAATGGCCATCGATGGAGGTATTCGGGTCGGTGAATCGAGCGTAAACGCGCGCACCGGGTTTCGGGTCTTTCACCGCGTAGTATCCGTAGACGCCCTCGAAAGACGTCCATGCTTCTTCGCTGGCAAGCCCGTCGTCCGAGAGCCACAAGAATTCCGCATCGCGACCGTCTTGCGTGAACTCCAATGGCCAAGGCGTTTCGGACATGAAACGCCCCAAACTCCGAGTCGCCGAGCCACGGCTGTAGAAGACAACGGGGTACAGACCCTTCACCGAATCGAGTCTCTCGTCGGCTCGCACTCGGCTGGCCCAGCGTGGTGTATGCACCGGCCCGGCGACGACGATCAACCCACCCGCTTTCTCGGCAACCCACTGCTCGATCAATTCAATCTGAGCTTCATCCAACTCTTGCCAGTCCGGATCGAAGGCGATGATGCAATCGTACTCGAACAACTCGTCTGTCAACGAAGGGAATTCGTAGAGCAACTCGTCGGCTTCCTGAGCCATTCCAGGCTGACCGGTTTGTAGATAAACGACCGCCGTTGTATTGGGATCGCGAAACAGCAAGTTGCGGAGAAAGCGGTATTCGCGCGACGGGCCGCCAGCAAACAACAGCACGCGATTCTTACGATCAACAATCTGGACGTTCGCCGACCGCAAGTCGTCACGCTTGTCTTGATCCTCGGCAGGCGGGAGGACTCGCAAACGGTACGTGCGGCGGCCGAGCTGCGTTGGGATGACGTCGAACTTCAGCGGGACAACCTCGCCGTCTTTGGCCAGCGTTAGCCGCCGCTCTTCCTCGAAAGTCTCTTCGGCATTCGCATCGTTGGCATTTTCTTCCGGCAACGAGAATAACTCGACTCGCACCGATCGCCCGGCCAGGCCATACGCCTGTACGTAGCCGGTCATCGAGAAGCTGTCTCCGGGATAAACTCGCGGCGGAGCTTCCAGATCAACAACCCGGACGTTTGCAGGTCGTTCGTCGCCGCCGAGGCCGACCGCAAAAACGGGGACACCGGCATCACGAGCGATCACCGCGGCTGCATCGCCGTCGATTCCGACGTTGTTCCCACCGTCGGTAATGACAACAACTCCGGCGATCGGACCTCCGCGCTCACGATTCACGATGTAACGCACCGCATCACCCAGCCGCGTCTCGACTCCACGAGGCGTGAGTGCTTCGCCCCAGTCCACTTCAGGCGTCTCTGCAACCGCAGTCGAATCTGGCTGTTGGTCGGCGTCGCGTCCCTGCGTCTCGGGCGGAGTAACGTCGCGAATTCCCAGCGTCGCGAGGAAGTCAATATCCGGGTGCCGAAGGTTGGCAACGCATAAGACAACAAGGCTCGCGATCAACGCCACCATTCCGACGAGCGTGGCCCACGAGCTTTCTCCTTCGCGCTGGCCGCGGGCGAAGAACACGCCGAACAGCAGAGCACACACGCCAACGATCCCAATCGCTCCAGCGACAATCGCAATCATTCGAGTTTCACCCAGGTGCGACGCGAACGCGCGGTCGTCTGCTCGGCCCAACTCGATCCCTGGCGCGTCACCGAGCCTCGGAAATGAAGCGATCTCGGTCGGAACAGCAACTTGATCGAAACGATAGACGACAACCTCATGCTTTTCGCGCAGTTCCTCCACCAATTCGCCGCGGCGCATTTCCTGAAGGACAGTATCGATGCGTCGCCGCTTCCTATCGCTGGCCCCGTCGTCTTCGTCTTGGATGCCCATACTCAGGCTCGTGTCGATCAAGACCAGTGCACGGGAGTCCTTGACGAGTTGTCGCTGCGATCGCTTTTCGAGGTCAAGGAAGTAAATCAAGATCCCTGCGAAGGCGAGCACTCGCAGTACGAACAGTGTCCAACGTAACGGTCCCGGTAGTTCGACGCTGTCGCGATGGTACATGATCGCGATGTATGCCAACACGACACTGGAAATGACAAGTAGTAGCAGCCACTGCCACCATTCTGTCATCACTTGCAAGCGAGCGAATTGGTGGTACGTCGTCGTGTCGGCGTTGGCGAGGAAGAATGCTGTCATCCGCGAGCGACTCCAGGTGCGGCATGGTAGCTCGCTGAATAAGCCAACAGTTGCTCGCCGATTAGCAACAGCATGAGCACAACCATCAGCAACATGCTGCGGTTGTATCCGGCCTGCGCCATGAGATCGTAGGCATAATCGTCGGCGTGTCGGATCTTGATCGGCAGCGGTTCCAACCGCGACAGCAACGTCTGTGGAGTCGCGATCGAAAGATCGCCTTCACTCGGATTCGCGTTCAAGGCGTAGCGTCGCACATCAAACTTGCCGTCCCGCGTCGGCACCCATGCCTCGTAAATGCCACTCCGCCCGACGCCTTCCTCGCTTGTCACCGCCGATGCATCGTCGAGTACGACTGAAAGCGCTGGCGCGGCTTGATCAGGCTGAGTTGCTACCCGCTTCACAACGAGCGATTGACGGTCGGTCACGCCCGGCACGACGAACGAAACATCTTTCAAATAGTCGTCGCTGCTCAAGCTCAACGCGATCGGCGTCCCGACGAGGCGTGTATCGTCATGCTGACGGCTGGCCGTGAGATAGGCTTGCAGTTTGAGCAACGCGACGACAAAGCTCGGATCATGAGCCCAGTTGTTCCACTGTGGAGCCAATGTAGTTAGGAAAGCGATCACGCGGCCCCTGCCGAAGCGGCGTTCAATCGCCAGTGGGGCTCCGTTGCGAAGACGAGCCAACACCTCGACGGGAGCGTCCGGCGACGGCATCCAGTCTTCGGGTGCGCGGAGATAACGCTCGATCGTTACGAGCCGGATGAAGGGATTTCGTTCACCGAGGAAGACGTTGAAAACGGGATGGTCTTCGACTTCCAGATCAGGAGTGTTTTCGAGCAACTCCGCCGGCAGCAGGTCATCCCGTTCGAGCGGCAATGGGAACAAGCCTTCTCCGTCGCGATACATGCTCTGTGTGTAGAAGTTCAAGTTGACGTTCTCGCCCGCAAAGAAGGCGACTCCGCCGCCCAACCGGACGTAATTCTCAAGATTCTCGATCGCGCGAGCATCGAGCCGATCGACGTCGAGCAAGTAAATAGCATGATAACGCTGCAGCGACTCCGCGACGGCATCGCGCAGGAATGCGGGTGGCTGTCGCTCCGGTCGGATACCTGTATTCGTGCGCGCTCCCGGCTCGAAAGCCGACTCCATGAAATAGGCGTGGTCCCGATCTAGGCTGCCATCGATCAGCAAGACGGGTTGGCCATCGGCAACTTCGACAACACACCAGCGACGATTGTCGGCAGCGACGGCATCATCGTTCAGCATCGCTTCAACAACTTGAGGCCCTGGCTGTGGGAAGTAGACCTGCACGCGTCGTGTTACGGTTTCGCCGGCGGAAATCTCGTCGATCAGAATCGAAGGTGGCTCGTCGATCTTCGGTTGCAGCTTGCCAGGATCGCTGGAGGAAACGACCGCGGGATCGTAGTAGTGCGTACGGATCTTGACCACGACTTTGCTGACTGCGTCGCGTCCGTTGTTTCGCACCGAAACGTTGACGAACAGCGGGACGCCAGCGGCTCGTGTGCCGCGTTCGGGGGCAATCGCGGCCAGCGTCAGGTTCGGTTGCTGCGTTTCGATACAATTGACAAAGTGAATCTCGTCGGTGGCCTCGTCCGCTTCTCGCAGCAACTCGCGCAACTCACTGGGTGATTCCCACTCATTCTCGCGGAAGTCAGACAGCACATAGACGATGTTGTTCTCGTCCACGGCGTATTTGAGCAGCTCATTCAGAACGCGAAAGGCCTCGCGCGGTCCGTGCGAAAGCTCGGTGACTTCAAAGTCGCGGCGTTCCTCTTCGAGCACGACGTCGAAATTGGAATCGACGATCTCGGCGTTGAAATCAGTGACGCGAGTGATGTCCGCGTCCTGCTCGCTTTGATCGCCGACTGCCGCGACGCGGGAGAACCGGATCAAAGTGAACTTCTGTTGAGAATCCTGTCCGATCGCCTGGGCTGCGATCTCTCCCATGGCTCGCTTGGCCCGATCGAAGGCGCTCGCCCCGCCGGATTGCTCGGACATCGAGTAGCTATCGTCGAGCAGGACGAAGTGGTGTGTTGCCGTTGCACCGAAGATCGTCAGCCACTGTCTCTGCGTGATCCACTGCGCCAGCATGGCGACAATCAGGGCCATCGCCGCCATGCGTGCCAGCAGCAACAGGAACTGCTTAAGCCAAATCCATCGACGATGCTTCTTGTAGCTTCGCAGCAGGAACTCCATCGCCGCCCACTTCACCCGACGCCGGCGCATCAAGTTGATCAAATGGATCAACAGCGGCACGAGTGCCAGCAGGAATCCCCAGGTGAGTGCTTGATGGACGAAGGTCATGATGGTCATTAGTCACTGGTCATTGGTTATTAGTTGTGTTCTTCCTAACGACCAATGACGAAGGACCAATGACAAACTCTCAGTTCTTGTGATGCATTCCCAAACGATTGCTTAAGTACGTCGCGAGCGCCGCGTCGAGCGGTTCGCTTGTGCGGATTAAGGCGTAGTCGATCATGTTGCGTGCGCAGCCGCGGCGAACTTCGTCGAGAAACTCGTTGACGGCGGCGACGTAGCCTTCGCGCAGGGCGCGCGGGTTGCAATTCAAATAGTCGAGTGATTCGAGCCCGTCGAAACGCGTTGGCCCAGTGAATGGGAAGTCCAACTCGTCGTCGTCCATGACGTGAAAGACAAGGACGTCGTGCCCCTGGCGGCGAAGAAGTTTGAGCCCGCGCAGCATCTGCTCCGTATCGGTGAGCAAGTCCGAGACCAAGACCACCATTCCGCGCCGCGGATAGGTTTCGGCAACCGATCGCAGGATCGAGTACATGTCGGTCTTGTCACGCGGCTCGCTGACATCTAACGCGTCGATAACCGCCTGCAAGTGATTTCTCTTACTACGGACGGGAACCTTCGTGCGGAGTGAATCATCGAAGGCCACGCAGCCGACGGCGTCTTGTTGTTTCAGAATCAGATACGCCAGGCTGGCGGCAACGGTGCTCGCGTACTCGTACTTGTTGAGGGGGCCGTTGCCGTAACTCATACTGGCGGAGGCATCGACCAACAACGTGCAACGAACGTTCGTGTCTTCGTCATACTGCTTGATGGTCAAACGATCCTGCCGAGCCCAAACCTTCCAATCGACGTGCCGGAGGTCGTCGCCCGGCGCATATTCGCGGTGCTGCCGGAACTCGACCGACTGCCCGAAGTACGGACTACGGTGCATCCCTGACAGGAAGCCCTCGACGATGTGCCGAGCCCGAAGTTCCATCCGCGAGATTCGCTTGATGGCTTCAGGATGCAAATACCTTTTGGAATCGGCCATTACTAGTTGGGTTGCTGGGACACAGGTTCCTCGTCTAACCGCAAGCCGGAGACGTGCGTTTCGGCGCGCCCTCGGAAAGCGCACGCCTCCGGCTTGCGGTTAAACGAGTCAGGCTACGATGCAAATATCTTTTGGAATCGGCCATCGGTCGTTAGTTCGTCTTCCTTGGTTGGAGTCACCGCCAGCAGTCGGTCGATGATGTCGTCTTGTGTGACGCCGTCGCTTTCCGCCGCGAAGTTGACGACGAGGCGGTGCCGGAGCACAGGCTTGGCCAATGCCTGGATGTCGTCGGTCGAAACGTGAGTGCGGCCATGCAACAACGCCCGAGTCTTCCCGCCGAGGATCAGAAACTGAACGGCTCGCGGGCCCGCTCCCCAGCCGACCATATCCTCGACGAAGTCCGGAACGCCAGGGCTGTTCACTCGCGTCTGACGAACGAGCGACAAGGTGTAACGAATGACATGATCCGACACGGGGACTTCGCGGACGACGCGTTGCAATTCGAGGATCTCGTCACCGCTGAGGACCGGTTGCACCGTGTCGGTTTGAGTGGCTGTTGTGCGGCGCGCGACTTCGAATTCCTCGTCGAAGCTCGGATAGTGAACGAAGACCTTGAACATAAAGCGGTCTTGTTGAGCTTCGGGCAGAGGATACGTGCCTTCTTGCTCGATCGGGTTCTGCGTCGCGAGAACGAAGAACGGATCGGAAAGCTGATGCTGGACGCGGCCGACGGTTACCTGGCACTCCTGCATCGCTTCGAGCAAAGCGGCTTGAGTCTTGGGTGGAGTACGGTTGATCTCGTCCGCCAAGACCACATTCGAGAACAACGGCCCATCGAGGAATCTGCGTTCCCGAGCGCCAGTTGATTTGTTTTCTTCGAGGATCTCGGTGCCAGTGATGTCGGCCGGCATTAGGTCGGGCGTGAATTGAATGCGGCTGAACGAAAGGTTCAGCGTTCGAGAGAGCGTGCTGATGAGCAAGGTCTTCGCCAAGCCCGGCACGCCTTCGAGCAAGCAGTGTCCGCGGCTGAACAAGCAGATCAGCAGTTCTTCGATGACTTCTTGCTGCCCTACGATGATCTGCGAGAGCTGTTGCGTGATTTTTTCGCGAGCTTCGGCCAGCTTGCGGACGGCAGCGTCGTCGATGTGAGCTTCAGGAGTTTGACCGTCTGTGGCCATGTGATGCACCTCATCTGGTGTGTTGGCAAGGACGCTCGTGTAACCCGGTCGCATTCGCAACGTCTCAAACGAGCGTGACGCAGCGACGGACAAACGAGCGGTCGGAGTTCTGAGCGGGTATCAACCAACTGGCAGTGTGGATTGTGCAGGTTATCCTTCCTTAACCTTGCCAGTTAACGGGAGATGTACGACATCCCTGTACGAGTCTAGCACTTACCTAGTTTACGTGCTCCGTACACTTTACGGCAAGTGTCGGTTGCTTGTCTGATCCGTAGAGCATGCAGCTCGGTTGACCAGGCGAGGCTACTCTGGCGGGCCGAACGGATCGGCGCCAGGCGTCTGCCGTTCGAGGGCCTTGAATACCGATCCAGCTACGGCGGCCAAGCGGTTGTCGCCGAAAGCCAGGCTGGAGGCCGAGCCGGTTTGTGCAGGTGGCGCGGGTGGTGCGGGCTCGTCGGTGAACTCGAGCGTGAACTCATGTCCTTGCAGATTGAACGTCGATGTTCTTCGCCCGACGTTGTTCGTAATGTTGAACTCGCTTGGCTGGATCTGAATGTCTTCCTTTTCAAAGACAATCCGGCCCGATCGGCGATCGATGCAGAGCAACGAGGAACGGGCCGCGTTTTGGGGCGACGTGAGTGTTTGCGGCGTCGTCACGCTTCTCACAAACCAGATTGCTGGTGAATCTGAAGGCTGGAAGACGGCAAAACCATGGTCGTGGATCACGGCGGGAATCGGCCACAAGTTACGTCCGGTCTCGGCGTCGAACGCGTAAAGTCGTGCTGTCAGGAGTGCGGCGTTTGTCTGATGCCCAGGCCGAATCGTTCTCTGCGAGTCAACTTCCGCAAGTGACGTCTCGGCAAACACCAAGTACTGGGGCCCGAACCGGAACACCCGCAAGCCAGCGAGTTGTTCATCGCGTTCGAGTCGCGTTCGCGCAAGCACTCGGTCATCGCTCATCGATCGCAACACGAATCGACCATTAGGCTGCAACAGTACAATGTGTCCATCGAGCGTAATGTCCCCCATCGTTCCGCGTCCGACATCTTCCGACCAAACGTCGGCTTGAGCCCAGATGTCTCGTAGGTAGATGCGGTAACGGTCGGCTTGCTCGTCCCAACCGAGGACGTGGCGGTTGGAGAGCTTCCAGCGCAGAGCTTCCGCGGGTAGCTGTCGCTGGCCGAGCAGACGTCCGTCCGACGCTCGTAAGACGGTCGCTTGGTCCGAGCCATCGGCGACGACAAAAAGGTAGTCTGCGTCGCCGAAGATCGTTGCTCCTTGTTCTAGATCGCTGCGCGACCAAATCGTGGCACCGGTGGCTGGATCGGCACACGTCAGCTTCTTCAGGCGTTGGTAAAACACGCCATGCTCATTGACCGGCCCCATGGAAGTGATGGCTCGTTTCGAGCCAGGGTCGAAGTTGCGTCGCAGCCTGACACCGTGCGGAGTGAATGGTACCGTGCGTCCCGCCTCTCGCTGCCACGACTCTAACGGAGGCGCGACGTTTAGCCGCCAGCGGACGGCCTCGCCACGTTCGTTGTGCGCCAGCGTGCTGCGAAAAGTATCGACGGCGATCAGGTCAGTGCCGAAGAAGATGAAGCCTTGGTGTCCCATGAATTGAGCAACGTCAACGCCGTTGGGTTGAGAGCGTTCAACGTTTGTTTTCAATAACGCGCGGCCTGACCCATCACGAACCATCAGGCTGTTGAAGCGGGGATCGAAGCCAACGCCCATCGCGCCTCGCGAGTTAATGCCAGCTTGTTCGACCGGAATCGATGTCAAGCGTGACAGAGAATCCGTGGTCTGCGCATTTTTTTCGCTGTGCTTCACCTCGCCCCATGGCCATCGGGACGAACGCCTCGACTCGAGTTGTAGTGCTGGGTCAGCCTGAGCTTCGTCGGACAGTTCGCTTCCGCTCTTACCTTGATAGACCGGCACATCCGACCATCGCGTATCAAGCTCGCGATACAACGCCATTGCTGTCTCATACTCAGTCGCAACCATGTAGAGTTTTGCTAATCGTGCGGTTGCCGTTCCGGACAACGTCCGGTCGGGATGATTGCGAAGCGGATTCAATAATTGTTCTGCTTCGAGGAACCGTTCCGCCTCGATGAATCGATCAAATAGGGCAAGGCGAAGAGGGCTGCTGGCGCTGTGAAACCCGAAGCAAGCCACATCGCGCTGAAGCTGCTGTGTATCGCGTTCCGCGGCGGCAGCGGCACGCATCTGGATCAGCTTCGTGAGCCGCTCGCTAATCGGCTGCTCGCCACTATCGGCTAACTCTCCCAGCCGGGCTCGAATCCACCGATCTAATCGGACGGACCAGTCTTGCTCGACCTTCACCAGAAACGGTTCGGCCGCCTGTCCACTGTTCGTGTCGTTTGCCTGTACGTCGGCGAGTTTGACGTATGCCTCAAGAGCCTCGAGCAGCCTGCCAGATTCGTGATAGCCGCTGCCCATCAGTTGCAAGTACTCGGTCTTCTGTTCTGGCAGATCGATCAATGGCTCGATTTGGTCTGCCAACTCGTGATGAGATGCAAAATCCTTGCGCAACGCGGTGAGATAAGTCATGACGAGAAGAGTTTGAACCGAGCTATCCTCCGGATCAACGCGATACGCATGCCTCAGTGACTGGAGTGCCTCACCGTTCTTGCCGTCGTGCAAAAACAACTCTCCCTGACGCGCAAGCGCCCAGGGATCGTCGCTGGATTGTTGTAGTCGCGCGGCAACCTGTTTGCGTAGAGGCTCTGTCTGATAGAAGCAACTGACGGAACCAGCGGAGTGTGAGACGACTTGATCCTTGTAACAGATCAGATTCCCGAGCGGCTCGGCTGTATTCATCGCCGCCACGATTTTGCCTTCTTCCAGATCCATCTTCAACAGACGAGACTTGGTGGTAGGCAAGTAGTAGAACTTGCCGGACCGAAAGCCGCGGCCACTTGGCATCTCGCCGGCGGATCGGTCTAACTCAACAGGTTCCCAAGCGTTCTCTCCATCTTTGTCCATCAAGACGGCTACCACGGAATGCTTGGCGATAATAATGGCCGTGCCGGCATGTACGCAGGCGACGTACAGGCCCTCGGCCAGTTCGTCTTCTCGAACCCGTGTCCAGCGCGGTGTAGCTTCGGTGAGTTGCAAATCGAGGCATAGCAGCTTGTTCGAATCAACCGGTGTGACAAGAACGGCTCCCTTGTCGATTGTCAACGAAGCATCTTGCCAGTGGTCATTGCCGTTACTCGCACGCCCCGAAAACTGCCGCCGCGCCAGCCCAAACTGTACCGACTGAGGTGGCGGTTGGTACTGATAGCCCCACAACAGCGACCGAGTAGCCACTTCGACGGCAACAATCGCTCCGGCTGACGTCGGGCAGAGCAAGACCCCGTCCGCATGTGAAGGCGTTGCACCGGCGAGGCGTCTCCGTGCATCGCGGTCGATTGTGTACTGGTTAACATGAGCTAGCTGCTGCGACCATTCTTGGCGGCCCGTTTCGGGATCGATGGCGAAGAGACGAATCTCCCCTTTGACTTCAGCCATCACATAAAGTGTACCGGACACGGGTAACGGCGGCCCGAGGAAGAACGCACCGGCCAGCTTCGGTTCGTCCAACCCTGTTTCGCCACCCACCATCCATCGCAGAGAGCCTTGGCGTTTCAAATCCAAGGCTACAAGTTGGTTGTGCTTTGCGGGCACGTCCGGATTTCGGAAGCGCATGCCACCTTGCCCAGGCAAGAAACTGCTGGTGCTGGAATACGCTTGGCGGAGATCGTCCAGCATGAAGACAGACTTGCCATCGCTGCTGACCTGGCCATAAGGGGCGTCTTGCCAAAGACGTTGCGCCAGGCGGTCACGACGAACTTGAAGTTCATCGGTGCCGCTGCTTGGCCGACTAGTCAGCACTACGTCGTCCGAGGCGGCATCCCACCACGGATACTCCCACACTCGCTTTCCTGAAACAAAATCGATCGCGAGCAGTCGTTCTGGCGTTCGCATCAACACGACATCTTGCAAGGCCAAAGGATGCAACGACGGCAGCAGTGGCTCGCGTCGCTCGATCTTGTCGCTTTGAACTCCCTGAATGATGCTCTCGTCCGTTGGATCCGATGCGGTGGGAATACGCCACCGGAAGCGTGGCAACGGTGTTCCACCCGCGCTCGGAGCATTGCGAGCTGAGTCGCCACGAAAGACAACCCACTGCGCAGCGGCTCGCGAGTCCGCGGCCCGTCCGCTGCCGAATTGGTTCGCGAGCCAAGCCCGAGTGTCGGCTGCGGCCGGCAATTCGTTGATCTTGGTGCCTGCGATTGTCACGGCACTCTTGGGGAATCGCGTGCGCAAGTGATCAAGTGCGCGGTTCGCCTGATCCGGGCGATTTGCGTATAGCCAACAAGACGCCAACAGCATGGACAGTTCTGGCTCGAATCGAGCAGATCCAGGTAAGACCGACAGACGCTCGAAACACATTGCAGCGGCGAGAGGGTGCCCGCGGTCGAGTTGCAGACGTCCCAGCAGGAGGGTCGCTTCGTAGCCGGCCTGAGTATGAAAGTACTTGCGGGTCACTTCCGTTAGCTTGGCAACGTCGCCACTAGCAGCCGCTTCGTCCAGCAGCGCTCTTGCTTCCGCTCCAAACTGCAATTCGTAAAGCTCTCGTGCGGCCTGTGGCATCGAGCCCAACAAGCGCCTCGCCTCGCCTTTTAAGCTGAGTCGGGCCGTAGATTGGGCAAACGGACCAACAAAAAAGTCCTGGCTCGTGTCAGGATAGATATCGTCACGGCTCTCTTCTTCGGCCAGAAGCGCGCCTAGCTCGGCCACCGCCTCGCCAAACTGCTGCTCTTCAATAGCCTTCGTCGCCCTGACCAAGTGTTGCCGCAGCGTTCTGGGAGCCGGCAAGAACACGGTCACCGATGAGGCGTCTTGTGCCGGAGTTGGCTGCGCACCGGCTAGTATCGCGCAGATCAAACAGGCACTAAGCAGGTCGCGAATGCGTACTTGGAGTATCATTCCTTCACCTTCGGACTGGCATTTGATCGCAGCGGCATTGCCGTAACTCTTTATGATTACAAATCTTATTAAACACAGCGGAAGCTGGCAAGCTTGACGGTTTGGCCCCTGAAAGCATAGGTGCAAAACCGTGGATCGTCTCGCCTCAGTAGCGGCGGAGGTTGGCTTCACGTCGGGTGGTAGTTTGGCCAGAAGGGGCAGTTCGTGAGTTTTTCCGTGATTTTGCGGCCTTTTTGTACTTTGCCCGGTTGCATTTTTGAAGACAGCGTTTCTAATTCAGCCCGTTCTATCGAACGGACGTTCATTGTTTAACAATTGTGGCTGACCTGACTATGGAGGGTTTATTAACTATGGCAAGTTCCAGCAAGCCGCCAACCAAGACTGAGATTTTCAACGGTATCGCCGAAGCGACCGGTTTGAACCGCAAACAAGTCTCTGGCGTGTTCGAGGCGATGGCGGCAATGATCGATCAAGAGCTGAGCAAAGGGAAGAAAGCCGATGCCAAGTCCTTTACGATCCCCGGCCTATGCAAGATCGTGACCAAGTTCAAGCCGGCGGAAAAGGGCGGCGAGAAGAAGACCAATCCATTCACCGGTGAAGAGATGATCACCAAGCCGAAGGACGCATCACAGCAGGTGAAGATTCGCCCGCTGAAGGCGCTGAAGGACATGGTCAACGACTAAGGAACCGCGCGACAATAAAAGTCGGCTCTGATGAAACACGAAGAGCCACCTTGTTCGAGGTGGCTCTTTTTTCGTGCCTGCATAGATCGCTCGCGCAAGAAGCCCGACCGCAGCACATATAAAACGGGGTGGCCTGCTGTAGACCACCTCGCACGTTGGCTGCCCGTAAGACTATGCCTTGGCTTCCTTCTTGGGCTCGAGCACTTTCGTGACGCCAGGAACGGCAACGGCGTAGCCGCCCTTGTCATCTGGTTGGATGGGGGCCTTGTCTTCCATTGACTGAAAGCTGTCGAAGTCGGCCAGGGCGAGCCCTCTGTTGATGGCATCATCCCACTTGACGACCTTGCCGGAATAAGTCGCAAGCCGGCCGAGGATCGACGTCATCGTGCTCTTCGCACCGTACTCACCTTCGTTGTAGATCTCGCCTTTGCGGAGAGCGGCGAACAGATCGTAGTGCTCTTCCTGGTGACCGCCTCCACCGCCGCGGCCGTAAGCCCAGACCTCTTCCCCGCTAGAGTTGTAGATCTTGCCGCTCAGATCGGCATAGCCTTTGGAACCATGAGCATGCTCCGAGACATTGTTCCAGCAATTGCGAATGTGGCGGCACTGGCTGAACATCTTCACACCATTGGCATAGGTGTATTCGACGGAGTGGTGATCATAGATCTCACCATGATCGATTCCCTTGCGAACTTCGCGACCGCCCATGCCATTGCATTCGACAGGAAAGCCTTGCACGAGCCAGTTGCTGACGTCCAAGTTGTGGATGTGTTGCTCGGTGATGTGGTCACCGCATAGCCAGTTGAAGTAGTACCAGTTCCGCATCTGGTATTCCAACTCCGTCTGGCCTTCTTGCCGACCACGTACCCAGACGCCACCACCATTCCAATAAACACGGGTTGCAACAAGGTCGCCGATCGCACCGTCCCAGATTCGCTGAACGGTCTCGAGATAACGCTTCTCGTGATGGCGTTGCAGACCAACGGCGACCATCAGGCTCTTCTTCTTCGCTTCTTCATTCGCAGCTAGAACTCGACGCACGCCTGGGGCATCCGTCCCGACAGGCTTCTCCATGAAGACGTGTCGACCGGTGTTGACGGCGTGTTCAAAATGCAATGGGCGGAAACCAGGCGACGTGGCCAGGATCACAAGATCGATGTCGGATTCGATCACGTTCTTGTAAGCATCGAATCCAACGAACTGCCGGTCTTTTGGCACATCAACGTGATTGCCATGTTGGCCTTTGATTGCTCGGTAGCTGGCTTGCAGCCGGTCGGCGAAGGCATCGCCCATTGCAACGAGCTTGATTTCGCCGTTGGGGCTGATTTCTGTTTTCTTCATGGTGTTGAGAGCTTGCGTCGCCGCACCTGTCCCGCGCCCGCCGCAGCCAACCAAGCCGATCTTGATCGTGTCGCTGCCATACGAGTGAGCCGCACGTGCAATGCTCAAGTTCCCGCCGACGACCGCAGCACCGGCAGCCAGCATGGACGATGTCTTGATGAAGTCGCGGCGCGACGTGTCAGTCTTCTTCGACGGTTTGCTTTCAGCCATCCTGGGAACTCCTTGCAGATATTTGTGGCAGTCAGTCTGTGAAATCTCGACGTAGGTGCAGTAACAGTCTATAGCATACCTGGGCCGGGCACCTTCTTCAATCAACAGATCGAAACGCTTTGATGGAAAGTGCGGTGTCCGAGCCCGGTCGTGTGAAGAGTGGGAAGCTATGAGCACACAACGAAAACGGCCCCGCCAAGCGAGTTGCTTGGCGGGGCCGATTGCTTGAGATGTTGCCTTGCCGGCTAGTAATTGGTGTTCACGCCTGCATCGGTGTTACCGACCATATGGAAGTGGTTGTGGTCGATATAGATGACTTCGACAGCGTCCTCGTTGCGGCGTGTATGAGGGACCGGCCAGCCGACATGCGTCGTTTCCTGGAAGTAGATTGTGCACTTATAGTGAGCATGGTGCAGTTGAGCCGGTCCGATGGTCGGGATGAAGCGTGGAGGATCGACATAGTCAGCGATCTTCTCCTTCACGATTCGCATTTCGTTCCACTGAGTTTCGTTCAGCAGCGGCAATCCACCTTCGATAGGCCGAGCCCGTTGCATCGCACGCAGGACTTCGTCATCGCTGGGCGGATCTAATGCCACGCTTGGACCGTCGCCGGTCAGCGGCCCCAAGATCGGCACGGTGCCGTATCGTTCGGCGATCCAGAACTGGTCTTCTTTCTTGTCCTGCAGATAGGGCGAGATTGGAATCGGTATCGATAGGATGCCGAGGTTGCTGCCTGCAACCCCGATGCAGCCGGTGCTACCCAAAGCCATGCAGGCGAGTAATAGATTCAGGCCAATGATAAAGGGCTTTTTCGACATGCCAGCGTCCTCAGTCGGGAGATTCCAGACGTAGCCACCTATCACACCTGTGATCTGTGTCTGCCCTCTATATCGTGTCAATCTGGGAAGAACTTTCGGATTTTTCCGGTTTTTTGGGAATTAGGGATTAGGGGTGGAGGGATTCGCAATGCCTCCTAATCCCTGATCCCCAGTCCCTAATCGCTTCCCGCTCACCGAAAATCTCGCGACTTCGATTTCACCTCCGCTAGCGTCGGCGAAAGGTCTTCCAGCCGATCGGCCAGGATGTGAATGACTTCTCGCTCGCGCTGTAGCCTGCCATGAACAAGCATCGCCGTCGCGCGTTGAGCTGTGCGGTAATAGCGTTTCCAAACTTCTTGTCGCACGATCAAGTTGACGATTCCCGTCTCGTCTTCCAGGGTGACAAAAGTAACTCCCTTTGCCGTGCTCGGCCGCTGGCGTGCTAGCACCAGCCCGGCAACTTTGTAGCGGCGATCGGCGGCGAGGTTCGGCAGTCGCTCGGCGCACATCACTTGCAACTCGTCCAGCTTATCTCGAACGAATTGCATCGGGTGGCCACGGAGCGACAGATGCGCGCTTTGGTAGTCAGCGACGACTTCCTGCTGCAGCGACATCGCCGGCAAATCCACTTCCGGTTCGCCAGGGTCGATGTTGTCAAAAAGCGGTAGCTGCGTTTGCTCGGGAAGCGACTGCCACAGAGCTTCGCGACGTGGCATGTTAAGCGAACGAAAAGCATCGGCCTTCGACAGACGTTTTAAGATCGCGCTGCTCAGTTTCGTTCGATGGCAGAAGTCATCAAACGAAGTGAACGGGCCGTCGCCGCGACCGCGAACGATCGTCTCGGCATGAGTTTGCGATAGGCCATCGAGGATGCGAAAGCCAAGACGAAGTGATTGCGGATTGCGGATTGCAGATTTCGGATTTGTTTCTTCATTCCGCATTCCGCAATCCGCAATCCGCAATCCTTCCAGCGTACAATCCCAGTGACTGAAGTTCACATCGACCGGAAACACCTCGACATCGTGCTTACGTACGTCGGCAATCAACTGCGCTGGCGCGTAAAAGCCCATCGGCAGGCTATTGAGAATCGAAGCGGTGAACGCAGCGGGATAATAATGCTTCATCCAAGACGAGACATACACAAGCAGCGCGAAACTTGCGGCGTGCGACTCGGGAAAGCCATACTCGCCGAAACCGCGAATCTGATTGAAGAGCTGCTCGGCAAACTCCATCGAGTAGCCGCGATCGAGCATGCCGCGAATCAGTTTCTGCTGGAAGCCATCAATCAACCCGCGACGCCGCCAGGCCCCCATCGCACGCCGCAACTGATCGGCTTCGCCCGGCGTGAAGCCAGCGGCAACGACCGCTAACTGCATCGCTTGCTCTTGAAAAATCGGCACACCAAGGGTCCGCTCCAGGACTGCTTTGACTTCCTCACTCGGATACGAAACCTTGTCTTTCCCCTCGCGTCGCCGCAGGTAAGGATGCACCATGTTGCCTTGGATCGGGCCCGGGCGAACGATCGATACTTCGATCACCAAGTCGTAATAGTTCTCGGGCCGTAACCGAGGCAACATGCTCATCTGAGCCCGGCTTTCAATTTGAAACACGCCGACCGTATCGGCTCGTTGCACCATTTCGTAGACGTTCGGATCGTCTTGCGGAATTGAAGCGAGTGTGTAGCTCTGGCCGCAGTGTTTTTCAATCAACTCGAAACACTTGCGGATCGCGGTCAGCATGCCGAGCGACAGGCAATCGACCTTCAGAATTCCGAGGGCAGCGAGGTCGTCCTTGTCCCACTGCACAACCGTCCTCCTGGGCATGGCAGCATTCTCGATGACCACCATCTCGCACAGCGGCCCCTTCGTCATCACCATGCCTCCAACATGCTGCGACAAGTGACGCGGAAACGAAAGGATCTCCATCGACAGATCGATAAGCTGGCGACTGATACGCGAAGACGGATCAAGCCCCGCGTCTTGCAGACGGTGTTCAAGGTCTTTCACGTCGCCGTACTTTTCGATCGCCTTGGCGATGGTATCGACCCGGTCGAGCGAAAGGCCCAATGCTTTGCCGACGTCGCGAACCGCGGAACGAGGCCGATAGCTGATCACTGTCGCCGCGATGCCTGCTCGCTCGCGGCCATACTTCGCGTAGATGTACTGAAGCACTTCCTCGCGTCGCTCGTGTTCAAAATCGACGTCAATGTCAGGAGCTTCGTCGCGTTCCTTGCTGACAAAACGCTCGAACAGCACGTTGATTCGCTCGGGGTTCACCGAGGTGATTCCCAAGCAATAACACACCGCCGAGTTCGCCGCTGAACCACGCCCCTGACAGAGGATCTCTCTTCCCTTCTCGCGGGCGAAGCGAACCAAATCCCACACGGTCAGGAAATAGGCTTCATAACGCAGCTCTTTGATCAACTGCAGTTCATGCTCGATGAGCTTGCGGACTTCGTCGGGAATGCCCTTCGGATAGCGTTGCTTGGCACCCTCCCAAGTCAGTTGCTCTAAGTATTGCAACGACGTTATGCCAGCCGGAGCCAACTCCTCGGGGTACTCGTAACGCAGTTCATCAAGGGAGAAGTGACAACGTTCGGCGATCTCGATCGTGCGATGAAACGCTTCGGGGTACGCGGCGAATAGCTCGGCCATCTGATCCGGCGGCTTGAGATATCGCTCACTATTTGGGAAGCGGCGATGGCCTAGCTCGGCAACCGTGCAGCCATGTCGGATAGCGGTGACGATGTCTTGGAGCTGACTGCGCTGGCGGATGTGGTAGTGGACGTCGTTAGCCGCCACGAGCGGGACGCTCGTGACATGAGACAGTTCGATCGCGCGCTCTAGTTGTCGCTGGTCGTTCGGGCCACGATGCAGTTCGGCGAGAAGATAGCAGCGGTCAGCGAAGAGGTTGCGGAAGCCAGGGAGAGCGGTGTTGAGAGTTGAATCCCGAGCACACGGTACTGAGTGCTGAGTACTGAGTACTGAGTACTGAGTGGGGAGGCAAACGCAGGCAATCAGCCCTGCGTGATACTCAGCGATGTCGTCAAACGTCAGCTCGCATTCACCTTTCGCGGCTCGGCGGCGGCCAACGGTTAGCAAACGCGTGAGCCGCCCGTAAGAAGCTCGATCGCTTGCAAACAACAATACCGGCGGCGTGTCGTTCGGAGTGACTTCGGCCCCGATCAGCAATTTCAAGCCTGCTTCTTTCGCAGCTACATGGGCGCGGACAACGCCGGCCAGGCTGTTGCGGTCGGTGATGGCTAAGGCTTCGTAGCCTAACGCGGCCGCTTGCTGGACAAGTTCGTCGGGGTGTGACGTGCCTTCGAGGAGCGAGAAGTTGGTGCGGCAGTGCAGTTCAGCATAGCGGATCGTACGATCCGAGCGACGATTCGGAAGCGGCTGAGTCGGGCGTTTGGCAGGCGGTTGTTCAGGCATTTCAATGTAGCCATCACGCTCCGTCGTGATGATAGCGGGCGAACCGCGTCGTTTCACCTAGTGCTTCGTCAAGTCTAAAAAGTGGGGTAAGCATCCTGCTTGCCGTGTGTTTCGCCCGGTGAATCGCAAGCTGGAAGCTTACGCCACGA
>PBSM01000144.1 GCA_002726245.1 Planctomycetaceae bacterium
CACCATGTCGTTTCTTAGGCATCTAAACAATCCTTTCCCGGCCGTCGGCCGGAGAGGATTCTCTCACTTAACATGGATCAAGTTTAGGGGAGGAGGTCAATAGATGCCGGTCATCTCCACCGCCGCGATCGAATCGGTTAGTCCTTCCGTCCTGCACGCCTCGGTGACGCGTTGCGTCATCACACGCAATCCGCCTGCGGTATGTTCGACGGAAGTCGGTTCGATGATGACCTTACCGTAGAAGTCACACAGCATCCATTTGGATCGTCGTTTGGCGCAATCGACGGCGATGATGCCGAAGTGTTCTGGCCCGACCGCTTGCACGCGTTCTTGAATTTTGCCGGTGGGCTTGCCAATGAATCGTTTCTTCGGGCCCGTGGATTTCCGTTTCTTGCTTCCAGTAACCATTCGAAAATCTCCTGCTTGAAGGTGGGGCAAATGCACATGCCACTTCGCGGCGCACTCCAACTGGTCGGCATGTCTCGTACGCGCTACCACGCATGGCTTGGGAAACAGGAATGCGGGCTTGATGACCAGCCGTGTTGTCCAAAGAGCTCTCCCCAACAACTTACTCGTGACGAAAGTCTGGCCATCAGAGACATGGTCACCGCAGACGAATACCGCCATGTACGCACCGGAACCCTGGCACGCCTGGCTCAACGACTCGGCAAAGTCTTCGCCTCACCAACAACGTGGTATCGACTGGTCCGTGCCCACAACTGGCGTCGGCCACGACAGCGTGTTCATCCAGCGAAGCCAACAGTTGGCATCAGGGCCACACGGCCCAACGAGATCTGGCATGTAGACACCACGCTCATCCGACTGCTCGACGGCAGCAAAGCCTACCTGCATGCGGTCATCGACAACTTCTCACGCAGGGTCCTGGCGTGGAGAGTCAATGACTCATTCATGCCCGCAGTCACAGCGGAACTGCTGATTGAAGCTGCTCGAGACGTCAGGGATGCCACGCCACAGCTGCTCGTGGACGGCGGAGTCGAGAATTACAACAGTGCTGTCGATAAGCTCGTTGACTCAGGGCTACTGAAACGTATTCTGGCTCAAACTGAGATCCGTTACTCCAACTCTCTGATTGAATCGTGGTGGCGAGTCCTCAAGCACCAGTGGCTGTATCTGAACACTTTGGACACGGTGGCCAGTGCGGAGAAGCTGGTCGGGTTCTACGTTGAGCAGCACAACAAGCACCTGCCACATTCGGCCTTCAAGGGGCAGACACCAGACGAAATGTACTTCGGAACGGGAGACGACATTCCGAAGAAACTGAAAACATCGAAGGTTCGGGCGAGGGAGCTGCGACTGAAGTCGAATCGGGAACGCAACTGCCACGTGTGTGTGCTGCCGGCGCCGGCGAACTGCTGAACAGGACCCTAAGTCGGAAATAGCAAGCCGTATCCCAGAGCGGCAGCGCACCCTTCGACCAAGGCCGCTTTTCCAGCTCACGCGGCGAGTCGAACAATGCAGTCGAACAATGCAGTCGATCCACATTTGGATGAAGAAAAGGGATAAGTCCAATTGTTGACGAGTAGTGCAGTAGGGTCAATCGTTCTAGATCATGCCGAGAACAGTAAGTGTAGCACGAGCCTAAGCGAGCCACAAATCAATTAGACGCGGAGCGGCTCGAACAGTTCCCCAGGCTAGCAAGCCGACGACGGCGATGCTCAGCAAGATCACAATCGCCAGTTCGGCAAATTGGATCCGGAGCATCGTCCAGCGGCTACAGCCGAGCTTAAACATCGTTCCCATCTCGCGTTGCCGCAGCCGTAGGGAAAGGAGTGTGACGAGCGTCACTAGCAAAACCGCCGCGATCGCAAAGAGCAGCGTCGCGGAATCGAAGAAGCGACGCACGCGGAGAACGATGTCCATCAGTTCGTGTACGACAGCGGTCGGCTGCAGAATCTGCGCGGTCGCGGCCGGAGACAAGTAACGCCCCAACAGCAGGGTCTCGGATCTCTCGTCGTTAGGCACGGCGATGATCGCGGTCAGTGGAAAGTCGTCGGGGCTGCCATGAAAGTGGAACGTGTGAACGTTCGCGTCGGTGACTTCCGTATGCTGAGGCAAGTTCGCCCGTGATGCCTTGTGAGTATGGTCGCTGTCGGATGAATCGGACTCTCGCTCCTCGGCGAAGTCGTGACCGTGACCGAGGCCTTGCATGATCCAGGTCGTCTTCAAGTCCGTGAAGATGACGTCATCATCCGCCGTGCCCGTCCTCTTCAAGACGCCGACAACTCGCATACTCAGCGGTGACGGCCCGGCAGGGTCAAAGACGTTCTCTGATTCAGATGACAACCGGTCGCCCGGGCCGAGTATCAGTCGTTCGGCGACAGTCGCACCGAGCAGGCAATCGCCGAGTCGTTGTAGTGGATCGCCTTTATCGAGCGCTGTCTCGCGCAGTGCATGGTAGTCGGGAGTTGTTCCGACGATCGCACTGCCGCGTGCTTTGAAACGCACGTACAACGGAATCGCCTCCGCCAACTCATCCTCGCGAACGCGATCGACGTCCGCCATCGAGATCGCTTCCGGTGTATCGCCACGGAAGTGCAAAGCGTGAAGCGTCAGCCCGAAGCGACTTCCCTTCGCGCCGATGACGAGTGGAGTTGACCGTGCGCGAGAGATGGCTCGCTGCTGAAACTGCTTGATCACCAAGCGCGCCGCAACTGGCAGGTACATTGTTAGCGCGAGGCAAGCAACGAGAATCGAGGTTCGGCCGCGGTAGTATGCGATGTAGCGACGTGCGAGCAAGAACGTGCCGGACATTCACGAACCCTCCGACGTTGGCGAGGCAACACAGAATTCGAGCATGTCGATCGTACGATCGAATCGATCGAGCAGCCGATGATCGTGCGTCACGAACAATAAGGTGCTGTCGATCTCCTCTGATCGTGTTACGAGCGTATCGAGGATGCGATCCGTCGTGTCTGGGTCGAGGCTGCCCGTTGGTTCATCCGCCAACAGAACTTGCGGAGCGGTGATTAACGCGCGGCAGATCGAGACGCGTTGTCGTTCACCGTGCGATAGCTCCTTCGGACGGCGAGCCAGCTTATCCGAGATGTCCATCACGTCGGCGAGTTGGCTTGCCGCGGTTTGGCCGGCAGCATCATGCTTCAAGCTCCCGTTGATCAAATACGGCAACAAGATGTTCTCACGAACATTCAGATACTCGATCAACTCGAAATCCTGGAACACGAAGCCGACGTTTGATGCTCGGAAGCTTCGACGCGCGGCGTCTGTCAATTCGTTGACCGCGATGTCGCCTACGTGAATTGATCCACGAGCCGGCAGGAAAACGCCCGCCACGAGAAGCAGCAGTGTCGTCTTGCCTGATCCGCTCAGCCCAACGATCGCCACCCTTTCACCTTGCTTGATCGAGAGCTTCGGGATTCGCAACCGAAAGCCGGTATCGCCGTAATGAAACTCAAGGTCGCTAATCTCGATCATAGCCGCGGATGCTCGTTTCGAAGCTGACTCGCTTCTCGCTCAGGAGTTCAACGCCCTTCAGCTTCCAGGCGTCTTCGATACGCTGGATCGTCAGAGTTGCTTCATAGTCCTTGACGCGTTTATGAACGTGCCCCCAGTGCTCGACCGTACCAGCGACTCGCCAAGTCACGTCGAAGGTGGAAGCCGACTTGCGCGAGGGCAACACCTTGACGACTTCAACGCCCGTAACATGCGAGAGCGCACCGCCCTGCTCGGCCATCAGCAACGAACGCTTTGTCTGCAAGTAAAGGTCTCTCAATAGATCGCCTTCGACACTCGTCGCCAGCGCATCGTAGACATCACCGTCGTCGCGGAAATCAAAAGCCCGGTAGACGTTGGTTAGAAGACGCTTCGCGACATCCGTCGCGGCCTTCACGCCCAACGAAGCCGATAACGAAGGTACAGCAAGGACGTTCGCGCTGATTAACTTACCTGCCCACTCAAACGTTGGTTCGGCAACGCGAAAAGTCTGCTCGCTGGGAGCGTCGTTGCCAACCAGCACGATCGTGCGCAGAAACGGAGCGTATTCGCTAAATGCTTTCCACTGTATCACCACCTGCCGCGGTGTAACTCGACTTGGATACGACAGGATGACGCCAGCGCGAGCTTGATGAACGCTCACCCGCCGAGGTTCCGCGTTCAAGGCGAAGTCGTTAATGTCGAGCCCGAAGAAGTTCAAGCGAGTCAGCTTGGCCGACACAGGCTGTCCATTGATCGAAACGGGACTCTGCTCGCGGAAGAAGCGTTTGATGTCCTTGCGCGCTACCGCTTGTTCTTCGACTTCCAAGAAGTCAGGATTCTTGCGACGAATCGGCAGCCATTGCTCCAGCGTCAGCAAAGGAATCAAGACCTCGTGCCGCACCTCGAAGCGCGTGATGTAGAGGAACGAATACAAACCGCCGTAGGTCGCGATTCCAAGGCGTTCCTGCACTTGTTCGTCACGCATTTTTCGCAGATCACGCAGGCTGCGTGGAGCACGAGTCGGAGGGTTGTCCCAATCGAATTTCACCGAGTGTGGACGGCCGAGTGTTAGTTGCGTGGGACGTTCCATGAGGATTCCATTCTGCAACAACATCAGGTCCATCACGGCCGGCAGCACAGCATCAGGGCCACCGAAAGTTTGCGTGAGCGTGAGGAATGATTGGGGCTGCGAGATTGGAAAGCTGATCGCATAGTTCACCGACTTCTTCATTAACTCGGTCTGCCGAACGCCACCAGCCTCAATCTTGCTTGTATCGAGTTCCTCGATCTTGCCCTTCAACGCTTCACCGTTCGCATCGCGGAGCGTGAAGTAGTCCATCACGAACTGTTCGTGCTTCTTCGCGGCGCTTCGCAGGTCTTCTGCTGAGTACTGATAATCGCCGCCCGCTTTCAGTTCGTGATACAGCACAAGATCCTCCAGCATGATCTGGAGATCAGCGACGATGCGATCTCGCTTGACATCGACAATCGCGGAACTGAGCGAAATGGGATGGGCGAGACTCGTGCCGCTGAGTCCGCAGCAGAGAGCGGCGAGCAGACAGGTTCGGGCAATGTTCCTCCTCACAATTGTAGTAGCCCCGAAGGGGCAGGAGAGGGCAATAGTCCCGAAGGGACGAGAGGATGTAGCCGGGGGTGTCAACCCCCGGAAATGATGGCGGCCTAAACTCGCCCAAGCCCCGAAGGGGCGACACTGCTGGATCGCGGCCAACAACCTGTCGCCCCTTCGGGGCTTCGTTTCGTTTTCCGGTCTATACCGTGGGCTAACGCCCACGGCTACATCCCGTCGCCGCTGAGCGGCTGAGGTGACTAGATCCTGTCGCCACCCTACGGCTGAGACGTGGAGGATTCGGACTCGATGTGTGATCAGGTTACGCACAGCAGCGGCAGTCGATGGCGGGGAGGATCTTCTGAGTTAGGTTCATCTGTTGTAAGCGATCGCGACGAGCAGCACCGCACTGCTGACAGTCATAGAACTTCTCTACATCCCACAGGTCAACGAAAGCACGTCCTCGCTTCATCGCCAGGCCGGCCTCGAACGCTTCCTCCAGTGAACGGATGCTGGGCGGCGTGAATTCGCCGGCTTGTCCTAATTGTTCCATAATCCCATTCCCGTCGCGAGTCGGTATGAGCGCACAACAAAGAACCCCAACACCAAACGCGAACTCCATCGATCGCAAGGCCCATTGAACACCTTCGCTCTCGCTGAGGAATGGCGGGCGAAGCAAGATGAACGCGCGAGTCGCAATGTCATGCTTTGATAATACACGAACCACTTGTTCAAAGTCGTTGATCGTCATCTGTTTATTGAGTTGCTGCAGGACTTCCGGATGAGCGGTCTCTAAGCCAATTGCGACTTCCAACTCGCCAGCGATCAAGTCGCGAAATCGAAAGCAATCGTCGTTGAGCAGCTTCGGGTGATTCTCGACGATCACAGTCTCAAAGTCACGGACGCGGTCAGCAATCGCTTCGTAGTCTTCGGGTGGAATCGCCTGATGATCGAAGAAGTTCCCGCTGTTGTAGAGCTTGATGTGTTTCGCGGGCGGCAGCCGAGACAATGCGTAATCAATCTGATCCGGAATCGCCCCGACAGGCACACGCTCCTCGGTCGTGTTCTTCCACAGATCGCACATCAAGCATCGGAACGGACACTCTCGATTCGTCAGGAAGATCGTCGCCACATCTTCGACGCGACCGCTCGACGAGTGTTCAGGTTCGACGAGAAAGGCATACGGCCGACGGGCGTCAACGGCGTTCTTGGACCCGCGTGCGGTGATGATTGAATCTGTCGTCAGGCGGAGAGATTGCATCGGCTAGCCGCTGGTTTCCATCTCGCCAACCAGTTCGTCCCACCGCGAGATGCGAAGGTCTCGGTCCCCGTAAATCGCGACCAGCTCGTCTCGAACCCAATTGCGATCCAGCTTATCGCCTTGCACGCGCAACATCTCCCTCAGATCGACGCTATCCTTCTCTCGAAAGAACATCATCTTGAAAACGCAGAGCGTCCCGGCGTCCCACACATACACTGTCTGTTCTTCCAACTGCACTGCTCTGCGACGATCGCATGCGGTCGCATAGAAGGGAATGCTTGGCAGAAATACATCGACGCGAAACCCGCCGTATTCGACTTTGCAGAAGCCGTGCTCCACAATCGAGTGATGTGCTTCGCTGGCACTAACGTCACAGCCGAGTTGCTGGAGCACCCAAACACATTCAGACGGCCTGTCGGGAGGCAGGTAAATCGTCAGATAGACATCGACCGTGCCCCAAAAGCCAAGTGCAAGCGCGCCACCCAACGAATAGTCGTGCCCTTCAGCATGCAAGCCAGCGGCAAGCTGCTTAGCCACATCGACAACATCAGTCGGTCGCTGATCGTTGGGCATTGCGAGCGTGCTCTTTCAGGAACTGCCACGTCGATTTGGGCCAAGGCGCTGGTTGTGATGGCGGCAAGCCGCTCAGAATCTTGCTGCGCTCAAGCCTGGCCGCTGCCTGACAAGCCATCTTGATCAACTTGCCACGTTCTTCCATCGTCAACGCCCGAAGGTCTGCGAGATTATCCTTCGCCTGGATGATCGCCTCTGTTGGTAGCGCGTTGGCAGCAGTATGTGGCGGCGTGTGGTCGTCGTCTATCGACATGGGCAGGTCTCGTATTGGCGCTCACACAATTGTACAGCGCTGATGCGACCGAGTGGCGATCAAAGTCAGGCGAAGATCTCAGCAAACGCATCACGGTAGGTCGCTTCATCCTTCGGGAAGATCGAATCGAAACCGGTGGCATCGACGGCACCGCGTTGAAAGCGGCGTTTCTCGAAGATGGGCATCGTCATGCCAGTGATCTGTTCGATGCCGCGGCGAGTGACCTCGCCTTTTAGTGCATAAAGCCGCTGGTGATCCCAGTCTGTCAATTCGATAAACGGGATGCCTTCCGCGACGCCGATGACGCTTGGTAAGGCGAAGGGGCTGAAGCCTTGGAAACCGAGTACTCGACCGGGGGCATACGAACGGACATGACCACGACTCTGCCCTCCGCTGAAGACCAGTGAATGCTTGATCGCATCGACCCCCCAACCTTCCTGATAGAGCATCATGTTATTGAGCACGCTGCGGATGGTCAGTTCGGAGTTTTCTTCGATCGGATAGTCCTTAAGGTTCTCATCGCCCCCATCTCCATCCACGATGTACTTCCAGTCGGGATAGCGCTCTCGAATGCCTTTGCAAAGCGCCACAGCCATCGTCGCCGATTGAACGTCGAGCGGCTTGTAGTCTTCGATAACACGAATCCCCTCGCGGAAATCGACTTGAGCGCGCGTGACCTCGATCACTTCAAGAAACATCCCAAGGTCAAGCTGATCGAGGAAGTCCTTGGCTTGCTGCGCGTCGTCACCACCTTCGACCGACAACGTGAAGGCTTTCAATCGTGTTGGGGCGTCACCTCGTGCCAGCAGCAGGTGATACAAGGTCAGGAAAACCGCACCGCTGTCGATACCGCCCGAGAACAGCACGCCGATCGGTTCTTTCGAGTCAATCCGATCGAGCCACGCCGAGCACTCGTTAGTTAATGCGCCCATGTAGGCTTGCCCGATCTCATCGACGTCTGCACCAAGCCGGTTCTTCTCGGGCGTGAAATAGCGAGTGTAAGTTGGATTCGGATCGGGGCAGCCGAGCAATCGAATCTCGACAACGTAATGGGCCGGCACCATCCGCGTGTAGGACGGATGGAATTGATCGCCGTAGCCTTCGCGTTCGAGCTGCTGGCGAATTTCCTCCATTCGCTCCGCGACGATCAACAACGGCCCTTCGGCTTGCTTGGCGAGAAAGTAGCGCATGGGTCGGCCGATTGATCTGGCCAGGCGAACGACATTGCCTTGCTTCTGAATAATCGCGAATTGGCCATCGATCTCGTGCACCCGTTCTGCATCACCAGAGGCAACTGCTGCAGCCGCTTCCTCGTTAGTCATGTTCAGGATGACATTCGCGTCGGGATCGATGAGATCAACCAGTCGCTCAACAGTTGTTACGGTGTGCATGTGATGCCTCGGAGATCGACGGGATGCGAAACAGATGGAATTGTGAAATGTTACGCAAAATCCTGCAACTTGGTTCAGCGGGCATTCAGTACTGAGTACTCGGTACAAAGTACCCGAAGCGTGAGCGAGGCACTCCGCCTAGCTTCCTCGCTCAGGCCTCGGGTTACGAGTGTCCTGAGCTAATTGATGGGTGTTGCACCCGGTGGCGGAGTGCCACCGCCTTCTTGGACGTACTTCCCGCGAGCTTTCGCGTAGTCATCAAGACTGGGAATGTCAGCCGTTGTCTCGCCGTTCGAGATGGCTTCCTCGAAGAGCTTTTCGAGGAAAGGCCGACACCAACCGCAACCTGTTCCCGCCCCGAAGCAATCGCTGAGCTGAGCCGGCCGACGCGGCTTCTCGATACGGATGTAATTCATCACCTTACGTTTGGTGACGTGGAAGCAGAGACAGATTTCGCGATCGATACTCACACTTGGCCGCTCTCTTCCGTCGCCGTTGCCAAACGCATGCCAATCCGGCACGCGTTGTGGAACTCCGCGACGTTGAGTTCCTCTGTCACCATATGCTGATACTTTTGGCCGCACCCGAGCGAAACAGCGGAGATGCCGTGAGCAGTCAGACAATTCGCATCGACGCCTCCGTTGGCAACGGCGTGCAATGGCTCTTCGCCTATCGCCCGCACAGCCTTCTCGCCAACTAGAACAGACGGCTCATCCCGCTTCAGCAGGAACGACTCGTAATCGAGGTGCCCTTCGATCGTAGCCTTACCTGCAACGCCAGAGACGTTCTTTACTTCCGTAGCCGCACGTCGAAAGGCTTGCTCGATCTTGCGGACGATACGCTTGCGAAACTTTGGATCGTGGCTGCGAGCTTCGACTTTCAACGTTACACGATCGGTAACGACGTTCGTGGCCTCGCCGCCAAAGATATAGCCGACATTGCTCGTGCCGTGCTTGCCATCTTTACGGATGTCGCCATGCCAACCGTTACGCTGCAGATCAGCGATCGCCAACGATGCGATTGCGATCGCGCTCACACCCTGCTCGGGCGCGCCTCCCGCGTGGCTGGCGATACCCTCTAACTCAACCAACATCCGGTAACCGCCGGTCGCTCCGATCGTCAGTTTGACAGGCGAGCCGCCGTCCCAATTGAACGCCAGCTTCGGTTTGCCCAACAACCCTTTGCTGACGTTCCGCGAGCCGTGCAGCCCAGTCTCCTCTTGCACGAACCAACAAAAGGTAAGTGGCGGATGAGGCAGCTTGTGTTCAAGGATCGCAAGAGCAGCGGTCAGCAGGACGGCGCAGCCCGCTCGATTGTCGGCGCCCAAGCCGGTGTTGGGATCAGCCGAGCGGACAGTGTTCCCGCGACGAACCGGTTTGGAGCCGACACAGATCGGCACCGTATCAAGATGCGCCGACAAAAGTCGTCGCGGCCCGCGAATCGTGCCGGGGAGCTTCATCACGAGATTGCCGAGCTGGCCACCAGGGATCGGTGACCGCTTGTGAGCGCTGTCGGTTTCGATGGACTTCGCGGAAGCCCCAGCTTTGCGAAGGTGGCGGACGACAAAATCGGCGACTTTGGCTTCCTGTCCGGTTTTTCCTGGAATCGCCATCAATTGCATAACATGGTCGAAGGCGCGGTTCAGGTCCGGTTCAAACGCCTCGTCGCGACTTGTCGTTGCCGTTATGCTGGACTTCCGTTTTCCCATCCGCAAGACTCCTGGTGCTCGTAGCATCATCTTAGCGGAGCCTACCTCAGCTCGAACAGACGCAGGATCGTTGAATGCGGTTCTTCATCGCAGGCATCATGCAAGGTTCGCGACGCGATCTCGGCTTGCACGAACAGGATTATCGTGCCCGCTTGTGTCAGTTGATCGAAACGCACGTCCCGAACGCGGATGTCTACGATCCGCTCGCCGAACATCACGAATCCGTTGAATACGACGATGACAAGGGACGCGAAGTCTTCTACTATCACAATCGGCTTTGCCGCGAAGTCGATGTCGTCGTGGCGTTTGTCCCCGAAGCATCGATGGGAACTGCGATCGAGATGTGGGAAGCCCACGAGCACGGTCGCGGTGTCGTGATTGCGATCACTCCGCTCGCACACAACTGGGCGGTGAAATTCTGCAGTCATCTTGTCTATGCTAACTTCGATCGCTTCGAGACCGAACTGGCGTCGGGCGAGTTGCTGGGGACAATCGAAAATCTCCTGGTGGAGCGGGCAACGTAGCGATGCAACATATCCTCGAATCGCATACCGACCTGACCGCTTGGTTTGCCGAACGCAAGCAACCTACGTTCCGCACAGAGCAATTGCGTCAATGGTTATTTGAGACGCGTGCGGAACAGTTTGATGATATGTCCAACTTGCCGAAGGAGCTGCGATCCGAGTTAGCACAGTCGTTCCAAATGTGGACATCGACGACCGCGAAACACTGCCGTGCGACCGATGGAACGGAGAAGCTGTTGTTGCAACTGGCTGATGGCGGGCAAATTGAATGTGTTTTGCTTCGCGACGAAGCACGTAGGTCGATCTGCATCAGCTCGCAAGTCGGATGCGCCATGGGATGCGTCTTTTGTGCCAGCGGCCTTGATGGCGTCGATCGTAATCTGACAACGGGTGAACTCATCGAGCAGATGCTACGATTGGCAAGACTGCTTCCACAGGAAGAACGGTTGAGCCATATCGTCGTGATGGGGATGGGCGAACCGTTGGCGAACCTCGATCGATTGTTACCAGCTCTCGAACTGGCCAGCAGCGAGAGCGGGCTCGGCATCAGCCCAAGGCGCATCACGATCTCGACCGTTGGCTTGCCGCCCGCGCTGCGGCGCTTGACCGAAGAGTGTCCGAAATACAATCTGGCCGTCTCGCTGCACGCTCCGAACGACAACTTGCGGAACGAGCTTGTTCCGGTGAATCGGAAAACGGGACTGACAGCGATCATGAGCGAGGCCGATCGCTATTTTGAAGCCTCCGGTCGCCGTTTGACGTTCGAGTACGTACTGCTCGGCGGATTAAACGATCTGCCGGAGCACGCGCGCGAGCTTGCGTCGCTGCTCCGTGGCCGACCGGCCTTGTTAAACGCGATTCCCTACAACCCTGTTGCTGGGCTGCCTTACAAAACGCCAAGCCATCGGGCTCAAAAGTCGTTTCGGGAGATCTTGCAGAATGGCGGCATCAACGTCCAGTTCCGCCAACGCAAAGGTGACGAAATCAACGCGGCCTGCGGCCAGTTACGTCGCTCGACGCCCAGAATAGTGCCGCTGCGCACATCGGAAACGACGGCCTAGAGGAACTTCCCAGGCATTCTGGTGTTGATATCTTTAGATGGTATCCCAACTCTAACGGAGACTTCGTGGCTACGAGCGACACATCGCTGCAAGACTACAAGCTGTGCGATCCTGATGTGCAGTTGATGTTGCGCGTGCGCGATGACGACGCTCTCGCGTTCGAGGAGTTAGTACAGCGATATCAGAACCGGCTCGTTTCGATCCTCCAGCATCTCGTTCGGAAACGCGAGCAAGCGGAGGATTTGGCACAAGAAGTCTTCCTGCGAGTTTATCGAGCGAGAAAGAACTATCAGCCACAAGCGAAGTTCTCGACTTGGCTGTTCACGATCGCAAACAACGTGGCGAAGAACGCCAAACGCTCGCTGGCTCGCCGCCGCGAAGTCAACATCGCGAACGAGGCGCAAGAGGCCGACGCGCCACCGGCGCTGGAGCAGATGGCCTTGGCAGCCAGTGGGTTGATGCCGGCGCGGCAACTCGATAAGTCAGAGCGCGCGGAGATGGTTCGTTTGGCGATGGAGCGTCTGAACGAACGGCAACGGATGGCGCTGCTGCTGTCGAAGTTCGAGAATATGAGTTACGTGGAAATCGCCGACGCGATGGATTTGAGCGTGCAAGCGACAAAGTCCCTGTTATGCCGAGCAAGAGAGAGTCTGCACACACTGCTAGAGCCTTATATGCAAGACGGTTCCAGTCCGGCGGAGGCCTCCGATGACTGATCGCTCCAACAATCCGACCGAACCGGAATTGATCGCCTACCTCGACGGTGAACTCGCGTCCGAAGAGGCGAACTCGTTCGAAAGTCGCTTGGCCGAGGATTCGGATCTGCGAGACCAGTTGCGACAACATCAGCAAGTCTGGGATCTTCTCGATTCGCTTCCCACGACCGCAGTCGATGACACCTTCACTCACAGCACCGTCGAACTCATAGCGATGTCGGCCAAGAGCGAGATCGATCAGCAGACGCGGCAAGTCTCGCAGCGGCGTCGGCTCACTTGGTGGATCGCAGGCGAAGTCATCGTGGTGGCGGCTCTGTTAGGATTCATCGTCACTCGCCTGATCGTCTCGGCACCGAATCGGCAGTTGGTCAAGGATCTCGACATACTCGAGAACCTGGATGCGTACCGACACGCCGAGGACGTTGAGTTTCTCAGAGCATTGGAGCGAGAAGGGCTGTTCAGCGTGGAGACCGAAGATGACTTGTAAGCGGTTTGCGTTGCTGATCGTACTGATTGCCACCGCTCAGAGCATGGCTGCGTGCGGTGCGGCCGAGTCGATGAGTGAGCGCGGCCGTCGCTTGAGAGCGATGTCGGCTGCCGAGCAACAGGAACTGCGACAGGAACAGGCGCGGTTCAAGCGGCTCGGTGATGTCGAACAAAAGCGAATGCGTTGTTTAAACTCGCAACTTGCAACCGTGCCCGACGGCGACCAACTGCACACAATCATGCTTCGCTATTCGGCTTGGCTGCGAACGCTGAATGCCAGCCAACGAACGGCGCTGTTGCGGTTGCCCGCGGAGAAACGCGTACTGGAAATCCAGGCACTTCTCGAACAGCAGGAGCGTCAACGCTTTCAAGAGATGTTCGACTTCAAGCTGCAGCCGAATGATCAGCAGGCTTTGGCGGCTTGGATCAGCCGTTTGATCGCCCGCGACGAAGATCGTGTCCTACAGCATCTGTTGCCGGCTCAGCGAGAACGTCTAACGCGGATTGAAGACAAGAACAGACGTTACGCCACAATGGCCGCTATGTATCGCTTCCGCGCTGGTGATAACTTGCGTCTGTTCGAGCTGTTGCAGCCAAGTCGGGAAGATCTCGATCAACTAGCTAAATCGCTCTCACCACTGGCCCGCGACATGCTCGACGAGCCTCGGGACGCAAAGCAGCGAGAACATCTATTGCAGAATTGGGTCCGCGCTGCGATTGAAAGTCGAGTTCGACCGGACATCGGCCGAGACGAGTTGCTACGATTCTTCAACGAGAAGCTCACCGCCGAACAACGTGACAGGCTGGAGAGCCTTCCACGAGAGCGGATGCGGGTTGAGTTGCAAAAGATATACTTCCAACATCGCACGGGCGCGAAGACACGAACGGTTGACGAATAGTCATTGTCCGTCAGCGGAGCCGATGCAGTACAAGTGCTTGCTGGATCGGACGAAGAGATTGCCGTGACTAACAGCGGGCGTCGCGCTAAAGTCCTCACGTTCTGACGTAACTCGATTCACGGCGAGTTGCTCGAACTCAGTACCGGCTTTTAGAACGAGCATGTCGCCACTTCGAGCGACAAAGTAGATCTTCCCGTCCGCCAAGATCGGCGAAGCATAGTCGCCACCGAATCCACCTCCACGGCCACCAAAACCTCCGAAGCCTCCACGGCCGCGCCCGCCTTGCTGACCTCCGGCTTCGGCACGAGCTCCGCCTTGCCCACCACCACGAGCTCGACCGCCGCTACCGCCTTCCATGCGTCCTTGGAAGACCTCCTTGCCGTCTTTCGTACTGATACAGTTCGCGATGCCGCTGGAAAAGAAGTAGATACGTCCGTCGTGGATGATCGGAGTGCCGACGCGATTGCGATCTTGACCTGACCAAACGACGTTGGAATCGGTAACGTCACCCTTACCACCGACCTTGAGGGCAATCGAACCGCCACCGCGCCCTTCGATTCCGTACACGACACCGCCGCTGGCAATCACACTCGAGCAATAAGAGTCTGTCTCCATTGCCTCGCAATACCAGCGGAGCTTCCCGGTGTCTGGGTTGAACCCCCAGATCTCGTAAGGAACAGCGATGACAAGGTCCGTACGATCGCCATCGACTTCGACCAGCACCGGCGTGCCCCAAGTCGAGTTGAAGCCGGCTGCCTCCTGCTTCCACGCCACCTTGCCGTCCTTCTTGTTCAAGGCGACGAGTGCTTCGCTTTCGGCTGACGCGGTGATGATAACCAGATCCTTGTACAAAACCGGGCTCGAAGCCGAGCCCCAACCGCGCGCGCCCGACTCGGTGCCAATCTGCGTCTGCCACAACTTGTTACCCTCCATGTCGAAGGCCAACGCTCCGGTCTTACCAAAGTAGACGTAGACATTCTCGCCGTCCGAGACAGGTGTGTGCGAAGCGTAACCGTGCTCCGCGAACATCCCGCCGTATTGGTCTTCCGGCAAGTACGGATCGACTTCCTTGTCCCAATTCACCTTCCCAGTGGTCCGATCCAGACAAACCAGATGGCGTTGCAGGTTTTTCTGGTCGCCGGCATTTCCCCGGTCGGTGCCGTAACCTGACCAACACGTCACGAAAACTCTGTCGCCAACGACGATTGGGCTGGACGAGCCGGGGCCAGGTAGCTCAACCTTCCACCGCAGATTCTCCGTCGCACTCCATTTGACCGGTGTCGCTGTGTCTTCAGCACTCACACCGGAACCATTTGGTCCACGGAAGCGAATCCAATCGGCGGAGGCGGTGGTGTCGATGGCTACCGCAGCAAAGAACAAAAAGGCAGCGAGAAGGCTGTCGCGTGCAGTGAGACGCATGGTATTTGGCTCCAAGTAGACGATTGCGGACCCAACCGTTTGGGTCGAACGAAAGATTGGGGGCTCACAAAGGAACGGTCACGAAATAACTTCCGCACTTCAGGCAGGTCGTTTAACCGCAAGCCGGAGGCGTGCGTTTCGGGAGCGAGAAGACGCGCACGCCTCCGGCTTAAACAGGGAAGTTATTTCGGTACTATTCCAAAGTTAAGGCATCCGCGAACGTGTAACAACGCGGGTGTTGAATAAACCCGCGATGGACCGTGTTGTTGCAGAAAAACCGGGGAGTCTTGCGAGTTTCACCGGAATCGCTGCTCTTCGTCCTCGGCAACTGCCGTTATGTGTGGAGCTTCACAACCTTTCCTGTTACAGCGGATTCTTCCGCAGCGAGGCACGCGCGGACAGCTTCCAGCGAGTCGCGCGGCGAAATGACGTCGGGTGATCGCCCTTCCCGAATGCAGCGCACGAAATAGGCTAACTCATCCCGCAACGCACCCGCCCGGTCACCGTGCAACTCGGGCCAGTAAGTCGTGTCGGGAGAATGGAAGCCGTCTTGGTCGCAGATCGAGAAGTTGGGGTGTGTTTCGTGGATGTGAATTGAGCCTTCCGTGCCGATGATTTCCATTCGTTCATCGATTTGAAACGCAGTCTTCTCGGGCAGACACCAGACGTTCTCTAACACTCCCGTTGCGCCATTCGCGAAGCGATACATCGTCCAACCGAGATCGGGATGCTTCTTACCGCGAACATCGACGGTTTGAGCGTAAGCCGTTTCGATCTTCTCTTGGCTGTACCACAGCATGAGATCGGTGTCGTGAACTCCGTCGCCGATAATTGGGCCGATCTTGTTCAGGATATCCTCAGTCACGAAGCCTGGAATGTTCCGACGAGCGTACATCGAGATGATCCGCCCGATGCGTCCCGACTGAATCGCTTCCTTGGCGGCCGCGTAGCGAGGATTGAAGCGGCAGATGTGGCCGACCATGAAGGAAGCATCGACCTCTTCCGCGGCAGACACGATCCGTTCGCAGTCCTCGATCGTCGATGCAAGCGGCTTCTCGACGAAGACATGCTTCCCCGCGGCGAGCGCCGCGATGGCCGGATCGGCATGTTGGTCCCACATCGTGACGACGCTCACGGCGTCAATTTCCGAATCCAACAGCATCTCGTTGTAGTCAGTGAAGGTCTGCTGGACTTGAAAACGATTCGCAACTTCTCTCAATCGCGATTCGTTGCGTGTACAAAGAGAATGCAATTCCACGCCAGACACCGATGCCAATGCCTCGCAGTGCTTTTCCCCGAACCAGCCGAGGCCGATGACTCCATACTTGATCATGTTACTGCTCGCTTCAGTCCTTCACTTTCGCAAAGTAGGTCACTTTCGCCGAAAGTGACATGTTCAGTGACATGTTCAGTTCAGTGACATGTTCGGAAAACGTCGTTTTCGAGTGAATATAGGTCACGTTCGGCGAACGTGACCTACCGCAGCGAGATGGCTACGTTCGTGCAAACGTCGATTCGCGCGGCGCTTCGTACTTCACATCCATGTAAGGCGTATCGATACGCTTACCACTTGCCAGCGACTGCACACCAGCTTCGACGAGTCCACTGGTAAGGAGCGTGCGTTCGACGGGGTAAGGTGCTTTGCCGGTCAGGAAAGTCTCTTCGGCCTTCGACATCAGCGCGGCGGAGTAAACGACGTTGGGAGTTGGAGGCAGGTAGAAAAGGGTCGATAGCGGATCCTTGCGGCCCTTCACGCGGGCGGCAAACGTGAAGTCGCCGATGACTCCATTCATCATGAGCATCGAACCTTTCAAGCCATCGTTGTACTGGAAGCGATAGACGATCGGATCCTTGACCCATTCGCGCATCTGAGCTGCAGTTGGATAGCGATGGCTGAAGGTCGTCGGCTGAGCAAGCGTTTGACTGCGGCACAGACAGGACTGAAACAACTCCGGATCCCAACCACCTCGCTGCCACGAGTGCGAATCCATCGTCTTCCACACAGCGTCGCCTCGCAACGCCTCGACCCAAGCCACCCCTGTCTCCCCACCCTTTCTACGCTCGGCCATGCACTGAATCGTTTCCAGCGCATGAAAGTCGTAGCTGTCGATGCTGCCAATCGAGACGCACATTACTTCATCGACTTCCGCACCGTACGGCATGTCGATCGACGGCATACGCCAAGTCACGGGCAGGGACGATCCGGCCAAGTACGCGAAGTTCATTTCTCGCGAAGTCTCGGCCATCTCCTTCGCCCACTCCCATTTCCACGACAAATGCTTGTCGTTGAACATCGGCACGGTCTGACCATCTTCCTTGAAAACCTTCACAACGTCCTTGAAGAACTCGTATCGAGGATATAGCTTCTGCCCAATGTCATTGCGCGCGTAGTCGCCGTGTTCTCCGATGACGAGCACAGCATCGACGGCGAGCTTATCGCCACCGCATCGCAACGCCTCCGCGATGCTGGGATAGATGGGAAAGCCAAACTCCTTCGAGCGGCTGCGGCTGAGGTCGTTCTCCGGCTGTTGATCGACGTACACCGAGACGACATCAAACGGTGGCTGATGCCAACGCCCTGCGATCGGATACCCGACGAGAAAGCGTTCTCCCATGTGCCACGCATGCGAGTGAAATCGCCACTCCGTGGTGACGATCGCCAGACGCTTACGTTTCGTTTCCTGTGCAGCTCCCGCGAGAGAACTTGCAGCTAACCCGCCACCGACAACTCCTAAAAACGTTCTTCTGTCCAACATGATGCTTCTCACTGGATCTTCGTTGTCCGGCCAGTATCGGCCGAGGTGTAAATCGCGAACACCGTCTTCAAGGCACGCAAACTGTGAGCATTGTTGATAGGCGGTTCGCCCATGTCAGCACACGCGCGAATCGCTTCGCTAACGAAAGGCGTATAGCCGCGAGGCTCTTTCGGTTCGTCAACGGTCTGCACTTTGCCGGCGTCTTCGCCTTTAGTGGTATACCAACTCAAGGGTTGATCCTTCATCGGCTCGATCAGAATCCAACCGTCCGATCCCCAGATCTTGATGTGCGAATGATAGCCTTTGTCGAGATAGTAACCCGACGTCACGGTGCCGAGCGTACCGCCCTCGAATCGTAAGGCCGCGGTCGCTGAATCCTCGATGTCGATCGGCTGGCCACCGACATTCGTTGTGAAGCCCGCTACTTCGGAGATCGACTCGTCGGTGATATACATCGCAAGATCCAACCAATGAATACCCAGCCAGATCAGGTGTCCGCCGCCGGCTCGTGCCTTCTGCGCGAACCATTGCTGATGGTAACTTGGCCGTGTTAACCGAGTCTGGTCGGCGATCAAATGCATCTCGATGCCGTACAGCTTGCCGATCTTCTTCGACGCAAAGATCTCTCGTGCCGCAACGATCTCTGGATTTGTGCGGTTGGCGAGTGCGAGCATCAAGTAGCGATGTTTCATATCCGCCTTCTGTACTAGCGGCGCAAAGTCCTCCGCGCGGACACAGGCCGGCTTCTCCGCAAAGACATGGCAATCGGCTTCCAACGTGGCGTCGATAATCGGTGGCGCGAGGCGAGCTTCCATCGTGATGAGTGCCAATTGCGGTTTGTGCTCGCGCAAGGCGGCGCGATGATCGCGCGATACGTGCTTCAGCTTCTCTCCAAGGACGCGCCGAGCATCTTGCTCCCAGCGGTCGTCCGGGTCAGCAAGTACAACTTCGCTGCAACGGTCCGCGGCCGCGAGCGCCTGCAGGTACGCTCCAACGTGCGCGCCACCAGCATGCGTCAACAAACCGACTTTGATTCGATTGGGCATCGATCGCGGACCTCTGGCGAGATTGAAGAAGCGCTCGGAACGGCAGTCCCGTCGCCACGACTATAACGTCTACGCGCAGCTCACGCGACAAAACGGAGTACGTGGACAGGGCTTTTGTTCCGCCGCGTGCATCGCCATGCGAATGTCGAGGCAGCCTGCACCAAGCAGGTCTTCTTGCGAAAAGTAGCGGCAATGAATGTCATGACGGGCTATCGTCTTGCGGCTCTTTTTTAAACGAATGTTCCTTCTAGAAGTGCTCCAACGGCGTAGGCGACGGCTGCCGCAACTCCGCCGATGAAGAGCGTCTCCAATCCGGCGAGCCATGCGTTTCTCTCGGTGGCTCGGCCGCGGACCACTCCGATGACAAAGAAGGTGGTGGCGGTTAGTGCAGACGCGATCATGAAGGACTGCTTGGCATTCGAACCGAGATAGAAGAAGAGAGGCGCCAGCGGAATCATCCCGGCCACAACAAACGACGTCATCGTTGCTATCGCCGAGTAGATCGGTCGCGGCGTCTCCAGCGGCAGTCCCCATTCCTCGGTCAGCATCGTATCGACCCACTGCTTGCGGTCCTTCGTGATCACGTTGACGACTGCTTCAAGCATCTCGCCATCGAACCCCTTGCCGGCAAAGATCTGCCTGATCTCCTCACGTTCTCGTTCAGGGATCTCGTCGATGTGACGTTCCTCCATCTGGCGAAAGCGGTCGATCGTCTGCTCATCGGCTCGAGCCTTCAAGTAGTTCCCCGCCGCCATACTCAAACCATCGGCCAACACGTTGGCTAGCCCCAGAACAATGGCCACACCACTCGACAGCCCCGCTCCGGCCGCACCCGCAACAATGGCGAACGTCGTCACTGCACCATCGACCGCGCCGAGCACGAAGTCGCCGAGGTAGCTGTGTTTCGTTGCCGACGCGATCCGTTCAGCGATCGCTTCATCGGTATGAAGGTCGGCCAGGTCGTCTTGTGGGGAGATGCTCATCTGATCTTGCGGAAGTGCCTTCAATAACGCGAAACGATCAACTCGATTCCCTCTTCCATGATGACGCGCCACTGAGATTCCAATTCGGGCGTGTACTCAGGGTCGTGATGTTCGATCGCGTTGCAAAGAGCATCCAGCCACAAGCTGTACAGGTACGGCGGGATGCTATGGCCCTGCCGGCTGTGCGACTCGCCGATCTTCTCGACTTCTTGCACTGCGATCAGATCGCCGCGGCCCAGCCGCAACATCCAGAGCAACGACGCTCCGATGATTTGCTTCTGCATTTCCATATCGGTTTCGGCGAATCTCGGCGGGATCTCCGGCGACTTGGTGAAGAAGATCACGTAGAAGGTATCGAAGAACCCTTCCGAATTCTCGCACCGCTGATAGCTCTCCAAAACGGCACGATAGATCGGCTCGGCAGTAAGATCAGGTGGCATGCTCGCGACCTCTTTGGTATCAGACAATGTGGGCGAGAACAACGAGCAACAGGCGTGCCGCAACGAGCAGATGCATCATAAGTGCCAATGTTACATGGAGAATCGATCACCGCAACACTAACACAGGGCAATGGGCGAGCCGCACTACCCGTTCCGCCACAGAACCGATCAGCAGCCGCTTGATCCCAGCTCTTCCACGCGACGGCATGACGATCAGCTTAGCGTGTCGCAGCTCTGCCACCTCGGCAATTCGATGTCCCGGATCGCCAAACGTAACCTCCACGTTTAGCAACCTGTGTTGCGGATCATCGAACCGCCGCCGCAACGCTTCTTCTACAAGGCCGCGACGCTTGGCGTGATCGATAGCGTCTGCGAGAAGGTCATGCTCATGATGGTCCGGCAGAACGTGAACGACTGTCAAGTTCGATGCATTGCCTGCGATATCCAGCGCAACGTCTACGGCGGCAAGCGATTCGTCGGAGCAATCGATCGGCACGACGATCTTTCCGCCCGGAAACTCGGTCATTGTGTCTTCCTTCGAGTTTGTCATCTTGTGACCGAACTCATGCAACTCAAATGCCACAATCGCGGCGACGGCCACCGGGCGTGAACGTGATGAGTAGCTGCCGATCGAAGCAGGCGAACCGTACCCCCCGATTGTGCGACATCGCGCGTGCGGCTGAGCGAATTCGCACGTCGTTCTTCTCGTCCATGATGTGCAAGTGCATTGTGGTACACGGCGGCACGAGGTTTGCGGACGAGGTTAGGCGCCGATCCTCAACTACCAGGAGCCCGCCGATGAACCAGCCGCAAACCAAGCACGAGTTGGTCGAAGAGATCCGCCGCGAACACGATGAGCTGCGCGAGCTGTTGGGCAACATCCATCACATGCTGGCCAAACGCTTGGAGACGGTGGCAGGCGTCTCGGAGAAGCTGGCATCGCTGGGCGAGCATGTGGAAACACATTTCGCCGGGGAGGAAACAGCAGGTTTTTTCGACGATGTCGTCGATTGTGCGCCGCGGCTGTCTGATCGCATCGATGCGTTGCGCACCGAACATCAACAGCTCCTATCCGTCGTTCGCCAACTCAACGACGTAGCCAGCGAAGGTGATGGTTCGTCGGACTGGTGGCAGCGACTCGAAGCAGCCTTTCACGACTTCAGCAACAAACTCATGCATCACGAGGGAGCGGAGAACGAGATTCTGTTGGAAGCCTATACCGACGACATCGGGGCGGCAGACTAAACTCTTCGCCGACTTAAGAGCAATCCGAAGCGAGTAAGTTCGCACGGTCGCGGCGCGCCCGCTACGGCATCATGTGCCAGTAGTCGATGCTTTCGTACTCAACGCCGCTCAGGCTGGCCAGCCAGATGATCAACGCCATCAGCGCGATCATTACGGAGACAACGACGATGGCAGTCCAGCGATCGCTCCGAAGCTGCTTGTCGTCTTGTGGTTGCTTCGCGGGTGGAGGAACGATCGGACCTGTGTCGTTCTTCATCACGGTGGACATCTCACACCTCCCTTTCGAGGCGACTCTGCCTCTACTTGTACTACATGCAAAACGTGGGCCAACTTCCAAGTGCTCGGCGATATGACGCGGGAATTGCTTCAATAACTCGTACTGAATCTGCTCATACGCTTTGTGGTTGGCAGAGCCTTGGAACCGATCACGGAGTGTTCAGCGACACTGACAAGCAACGGGAAAGTGCGTCCGAGTATGAATCTCGTCACAGTATCGACCAACAACTTCTGCAGCGGTTGCGAGCCAAGCTCGAAGCCGACGAAGCAGTCGGTGGGATGCTGGACGAGGGGCACGAGAATATGAAGCGATGGCCGCCCCAACCGCTTCCGATGGTGGTTGGGGCGTTTTCTTGCGCGATGGTCGCCGTGAAGTGGTAGTTGACCTGAGACGAGAGGACGCTGTGAAGTCATCAACCTCGCGACGCATTCCCATTGCTTTGCCGTACAACCCGCCATCACAAGATGAACGAATCGCCCGCACACTTCGTGATCGCTTTCAACAAAGTCCTTACTTGGCGATCCGCCAAGTATCTTGTGACTTCCAAGAGGGCGTCGCGATTCTACGCGGCACGGTACCGACTTACTATACGCGACAGATTGCGATCACCTTAGCGCTCAGCGTCGATGGCGTCGAAGTATTTGACGATCGGATTCAAGTCGGCCGCCTAGCACGAAAGATGAAGTGAGTCATGACGATGCAACCCCAGTCTATTTTGGAGCGTCTAAGGGCTACTCAGATAAAGCTCGGCAGCATCGACACTGCCGAGCGTGATCATCTCCAGCTCTTCCAGCTGCGAGACGAGCGTCTTCCAGCGGTCAGGCGTCATTGCACCGATGGCGTTTTGGGAATCGTGCTCGACACAGTGTTCCTTCAGAGCTTGCACGCCGTAGTCGAGGATTTCAAGATCCATCTCGGGATTGAGTTCGTGAATGCGCTGGTTGGTCTCGGCGGGCGACCCCAGATACTTCTGCCAACCCTGGAGCGAAGCAGCCACCATCTTCTGTACCAGTTGAGGCTGTTGTGTCACAAGTTCGTCTCGCGCCATCAAGACACTGGTGTACGGATTGAATCCAAGTTCGGCCACTTGTAACGTGCGGACGTCGGCACCTTGGCTCTTGGCGACGAAAGGCTCGCTAATGATGTAGCCTTGCTTGACGGCTTTCTTGTTAGCCAGAAATGGTGCCAGGCTGGAGGTGTTCGGAACGACATCGACTCCCTCAAGCGGAAGCCGGTTGATCAGGAACTGAGCCCATGCATTCTCGCGACGCATCATCAGCGTCACGTCTTTCAGTTGCTCGAAGCTCTCGATTCCCGACTCGGCATGAACGAGCAAGCAACGAGGGCTGTTGGCCAGCGGCGCGAACAGCCCCTTCAGTCTGGCATCCTGTGCACGAGCCAAGATGATCCGGTCGGCATTAATGACACCAAACTCGATTTCGCCGCGAGCAACCTGTTGAATCACGGGTGCGTTGGGACGACCTGGTTGGATCGTGACATCGAGACCTTGCTCTTCGAAGTAACCATGCACCATCGCGGCGTAATACCCACCATGCTCCGCTTCCGGATACCAGTTCAGCATCAGCGTGACAGGTGTCAGCGACGGTGTAGCACCATTGTCGCCCGAGACGCTCGTCGTCGAATTGTTCGCCGGCTGTTGACTACAGGCAGCGAGGAAAGTCGCCAGGGCGATCGCTAGAAAGGCTACCGGTCGTTTCATAGAGAGATACATCCGTAACGCGTGTCGAGCAATTGTTCAAGCATGATACCAGCGCGACAGGATCGTGGCACCTGCGAGATTCACCGTCGTGAAGACGAGAATTCCCAGCAATGTCGAGGCGATCACGGCGGCGAACAACTCTGCAGTGTTCGTCTGATCTCCGGCTCTGCTGATCAAGTAGCCCAACCCAGCCCGCGTCGATCCCAGGCCGGCAAAAAACTCGCCCACGATCGCTCCGACAACTGCCATGCCACAGGAGATTCTCGCGCCGGTCACGAGATACGGCACCGACGAAGGCAGGCGGAGTTTGAAAAGTATCTGCCAGCGAGTGGCGTTGTGAAGCTGAAAGAGATCGAGCAGATCCCGATCCACCTTGGTCAGCCCCGTTGTCATATTGGTGATCACGGGAAACAGGCTGATGATGAATGAGACAATCACGACACTGCCGAAGCCGTATCCGAACCAGATGACGATCAGCGGAGCAATGGCCACGATGGGAACCGTTTGCAGGAAGATCGCATACGGATAACCGCTTGCTCGCACCAGCCGCCACGTTGAGAAAGCGGCCGCGATCAGCGTCCCCACGGCAAGACTCAACCCGAATCCGCACAAGGCCGCCGCAGCCGTCAACCCGAACGCTCCGCCAAGTTGCTCGCGTTTCGTCCAGGCCGCCTTTGCCACCGCCAGTGGGCCCGGGAGCAAGTACCCCGGGATGTCGCGAACTTCCACAACGATCTGCCAGACGGCAGTCACGGCAGCGAACAAGAGGATTGGTGGCAGCGTCGCCGCAAGCAAGCGTTTAACGGTTGGCATCCAGCTAATGTACCACCGAGCGAAGCGTTTGAAACCATCTTTACTCAGCGTCTGGCTTCGGTAGCAGTAACGTACCGACTCCATCGAGCTCGAACTGACCGTCCGCCGGGCGATAGCGAATCTTCTCGGCGCGCAGCTCCGATTTACCGACGTGAAGAACGACATTTCCGTTCATCGTGACTTCGAGCCCCTTCCAATCCGCCGTTTCGAGGATCGATCCGCGAATCGTGGCCCGGTCGCATGCGGCGACGATTGCGTCTTTCCCTTCACCAAACGTCAGGCGGCAGCGGCCGGCAATCAGGAACTGTTCCTTGCCGTCTTGCTTCGTATGCTTGACCTGCAATTGCTCATCGCCCACCGACTCGATGCGGAACGCACGTCACACCTCAGCGCCTGCATGAACATCGGTTACGACGCGGAGCGGCTCCTTGCGAGTGGCGTCCTTCGTCTTCGCAGTCTGTTGCGTCGGATCACCGAGACAGTAAATCAAGCCGTCGGTGGCCGCGAGCACGAGCTTTCCGTCGGCGACCGCGACTGAACCAGTCAGAGCTCGGCCTGTCTCATGGATCAACTTGACTGTGCCAGTGTCTTTGCCGAGCACGTACAAGCGTCCGTCCGTCGATCCGATCAACACGTGATCATCCACCACAACGGGCGACGAATCGAAGCTACCTTTCGCGTGGTATCGCCAAGCTAGCTTTCCTGTCTCAACATCAACGGCGACAATGTCGCGTCCTCGTCCCGCAATGATGACGAGCTTCTCCGTGACGGCGGCCGCGTTGCGTCCTACGTCGCCTAGCTCTCTCGCTTCGTACCGCCAGCGAATCTTTCCTGTCTCGATCTCGACACAGAACAAGACTTCGTCCGCCGTACCGAAGTAGGCGAGACCATCGCGCACGGCAGGTGTTGCTCCAGTCGGACCCTCAATGTCAGTCGTCAGCAACTGCTCGCCAGTGTCGCGATCGAGAATGTACAACTGTTGGTCACAGCCCACGATGACAACTCGTTTTCCCGATATCGCCGGAGCACATTGAAGCTGCGTTCCCGCGGAAGTCTTCCAGATTAACTTGCCCGTCTTTGGATCAAGGCCGAACACCGTTCCGTCTTCGGATGCAAACACAACTAAGCCGTCAACGGCGTTCGCCGAGCATGAGAGCAACGTGCCGCTGTCGAATTGCCACACCTGCTTTCCCACTTCTGCGTCGAAACAGTGCATGTGGCCATCCATATCACCAACGTAAAGCTTGCCATCAAGGAGCAACGGAGAAACGCGGAATCCACACTCGTTTCGGAATACCCAACGCGCCTCACCAGTCGCCACGTCGATCGCGTAGAGAGAGTCCTCCAAGTCGCCGACGTAAGCCACGCCATCAACGACAGCCGGAGTCGCCTCGCACTCGTTCTTCGTCTTCATCTTCATCTTCCAAAGCACTTGCAGCTTGTCCGACAGCGTGCCGCGAGCAACGCCCGTGTTCTGTGGATTACCCCGTCCGCTCGGCCAGTTCTGCTTGGCTTATCTTCTTGGCCGGCGTTTTCGGCGCGGGCTGCCTCGCAGGATCATCGACCGCGTAGAATGTGCCAACGCTTGGCACGTATAGAGTGCCGCCAACCGGCATGATCGTTGTGTATTGCGAACTCTTGAGTTGATTCTCGGCTAAAATGTCCAACTCGCTTGCCAACGCAAACACCGATACCTTGCCACCCTCGTCCCCGATGTAGATCTTGCCATCGGCGATGAGGGGAGTTGCCCACACGGCAGCGAATACGTCGTGAACCCAATGCGGCTCGCCAGTCTCTGCATCCAAGCAGTGGATCAGCCCAGAGAAGTCAGGAATGATCGCCAAGCCATCGGATACGACGACCGAACTAAAGCTCCGATGCATCGTCTCCTCAAACTCAACCTTCCCGTCACCGTTTCCATCAAACGTGTCGTAATGCCAAACGACGCCCGAGTTCGGATTGGCCTTTGTGAAGTCACCCTCGCCCGACTCGCAGGCTTGAATGTGTTTGTGTGGAATTGGAGTTCTCGGATCGGCTTTGTTGAAGACCAGCTCTGGACTGATGTCGCCGCGTTTCGTGGCATCGATACACCACACATGGCCCTGACCTTCGCCGTGTTCGGGGTCTTGCCCCATTGCCATATAGACGCGGTTCTTATCGATCATCGGAATGGCGATCGCGTTGTTGCGCGTTCCACGGCCGCCAAGCACCCAACGCGATTCCTTTGGGTTGCCGTCGAACTTCCATAGCAACTTGGTCTTACCGCGGCTCATCGCTACGACATCAAAGCTGTAAATCCAGCCATCGCCGCCCGCGAAGATCGCTTGCCCAACGCCATCAATCACTCCGTACGCCGGAGAAGACCACTGGCCATGCAAGAGACTGTTGGTTGTCGAACTGTCTTGCCAGACAACCCGGCCAGTCTCCTTGTTCACGGCAATGAAGCCCGGCGCGGACGGGGCCTTTCTGATGTGGTCCTCTCCCAGCCCGTGCGATGTCCCGGCCAGCACCAACTCGCCGACGATGGTTACCGAACTGATCGCCTGGTTGTGCTGAGAAACCGCTAACTTGCTCATCATGTCGAGCTTCCACAGGATGTCCGCTTCGCCCAAGGCTGCAGCCGGCTCGCCCTTAAACGGTCCGTCATTCTCGTCGTCGTAAAAACCATCGAGATCGAGGCACACAAGTTCGTTGCGGTTGTTCACATACCATAGACGTCCGTTCTCGGTACACGCTGTCGAGCAGATCCCGATCTCTGGCCAATCATGCGCGCGACCGGTCGTTAGTTTGTTGTTGGCGTGTTGCCAAAGAAACTCGCCAGTTTCTGCATCGAAACAGACCAAGCAACTCGCGTCCGTCTTGGCCGCGAAACGCTTACCGTAAGCCGCGCCGTTGTTGGTGCCAATGATGACTTTGCCGTCCGCAACGATCGGACTACTGTAGACGGAGCTGCCCAGTTTGGCAGTCCACTTGATGTTCTCGCCGGTTTCGGCGTTCCAGGTCGTCGGAAGATCGGTGTCGTCCGACACGTTATTTCGATAGGATGAGCCGCCGTATTGTGGCCACTCGCCATTCACTTGAAATGCGACCTCGGTTGGTGAGTCCTCGTCGCTCGAAGCGGCTCCGACCTTGATCACCAACCCTCCACCCGGCAACAACAACGCCGCTGCAATCGCCACACATAGCCAGTACAGAACGGGCGTGCGCTGATGAAAGCGACGATCGGCCTGCATGATGTGCTCCAGCCGCCGAGCTGTGATATCAACGGGACGCACTCCGGGTTGCGCAAAGACTGGCTCAAGTCTTCGCTTCGATCGCAAGACGTCCAGTAGCGTCTGCGCGTAGTCACTCGGTTCGCAAGCGAGTCCGGTGACTGCCTCTTCGTCGCAGCATCGTTCGCGCTCACGCGTCGCCTCCCGGTTGGCCCACCAGACAAGCGGATGGAACCACCACACGATCTGTGCCGTAAGTTGCAACACGCCGAGTACCGTGTCACCGCGTCGGAAGTGGATCAATTCATGGGCCAGGATGGCCTCGATACGCTTTGCAAACTCAGCGGACGTTAGAGACTCCGGCAACAGAATCGTTGGTCGTAGGATGCCGAAGACGGCGGGTCCCAACGGACGCTTCGTGACCATCAATCGCACGTTACGATGCACGCCCAGGTTGCGGATAGCTTCGCGACTAAGTCGTTCAAAAGTTTGTCAGCCGGCTCGCTCGAACGCCAAATCGTCCAAGCACACAAAGCGTGCTTCGTTACCACCGTCACTGCACAAATCGCCGCACCGACTGCCCACAGGATTGCAAATGCAATCGGCCGGGGAATCGAAAGCGAGGCTGGCGCGGGAGCCGCGTCGTGATCAGAGATGATACTTTGATCAGCGAGCGCGACATCTCCGCGTTCAACCTCGTCCCGCGAGACCGGCAAGGCAATCGGCTCGCGGGAGCTTCGTGATTCAGCTTCCGTCGGCGTGGTTGTAGCGAACTCTGCCAGCGATGGATCCGCCGCCTCTGCGTCTTCGCTTGTCGATGGCGTAACGTCCGATACCGATAATGTCGGCTGAAGGCCCGAGCCTGCGAGTTGCGTCACCGTTTCCGCTTGTGCCCAACTGAACACGCCCGTAGGACTACTCCAGACCGGAGGCGTCAAACACTTCGCGATAACAAGCAACCACAGCAAGTACGCCAAGTGAGGTCGCTGCCGCCCGACGGCTTTTACGATGATTGCCACGACCAGCGCGACGAGCGTGACTTGCCAGAGTTGATTCCAGGCCAGGTCAGCGAGTCGTTCGAAATCGATTGTCATGATTTACGGCCTCGCTTCTTCTGTGTCTTGAGTTCGTTCAGGCTCCGCTGCAACTCATTGATCTCGTCGTCGGAAAGTCCGCGATCATGGATCAGATGCTGAAATAGTGGCAACGTCTCGCCATCGAACAGACGATACAGAAAATCGTCCAGTGCCTCTCCAATCACAGCCTTGGGCCGCATGGCCGAGCTGTAGATATTGTTCCGGCCCTCGCGCCGCTTCTGCAGATAGCCCTTGGCTTCGAGTCTGCGGAGATAAGTCTGCACCGTCCAGAAGTCGAGTTCGCGATCTTCAGGCAAAGCTTCGAGCACTTGACGCACCGTCGCTTCACCCAAATCCCAAACGATCTTCGCGACTTCCAACTCCGACTTCGGCAACGCTCCGCGCTTGGCCATCTCATTCTCCTGTTACGTTCAATTGAACGTGATCATAACGTTCAGATGTACGTTATCAAGAGTTTTTCTTTTATTGCCGCAGTAGTAGGTCACTTTCGCCGAAAGTGACCTGGCGCGAAGGAAAGCCATCAGCGTTGGAGGTCACGCTCGGCGAGTGTGACCTACTTGACCTTAAACCAACGCTTCAATCGGGCGCCCGCTATAGAGAATCGGCACAGGGCGGCCAGCGAAGTTCGAGAACGCATCGTGATAGTCGATGCCGAGGTGTCGATAGACGGTTGCCAGCAGATCTTGTGGCGTCACGGGGTCGTGTACGGGATACTCCGATTTCGAGTTCGTGGCTCCGACAACCTGCCCCATTCGCAAACCGCCCCCCGCGATCAACGCGCTGAAGGCATTCGGCCAATGATCGCGGCCAACGCCCGGTTGGTCCGAGAAGTTCTTTGGCGCATGAGTGACTCGCGGAGTCCGCCCAAACTCGCCACAAGCGATCACCATCACGTCTTCGCCGAGTCCTCGATCATGCAGGTCAGTAATCAGCGACGTTAACGCTTGGTCCATCTGCGGAAGCCGCTCGCGCTGTGCATAGTCAAGATGAAATGCACCAGCGTGGTCGTCCCAACTGAAGTGCTTGGTTGCGTCATTCGGCGCAGTCGCATCGACGTTGATCACTCCCACACCCGACTCGGCGAGCCGACGTGCGAGCAGACAACTCTGTCCCCATCGATGCCGTCCATATCGATCCCGGAGCTTGTCATCTTCGCTGCCAAGGTCAAACGCGCCGGCGACTTCGGGACTGGTCAGAATCGTGAAGGCCCTTCGATGAAAGTCGTCGATCCCATCGGCGGTTTGATCGAGCACGCGACGGAACGTATCGAATTGGGAAAGCAGATCCCTACGATCATCAAGCCGCCCATTATCCAGCCCCGTAGCCACCGTCATATTCTTCGGTCCCGCATCGGGCTTGGAAGGGTCGCTGGCTTCAAACGCCTTGTGCGCCGCGCCCAAGTATCCTGGGTTCGTCATGAAAGGCGCACGTTTCACACCAACATACTGCGGCATACCATTGGCACGAGGCCGGCGCAATCGGCTGAGGATCATGCCAAAGTCCGGATGCTCGGACCGCGCGGTTGAGGTGAGATCGGGCACCGTCGGAGTCTTCCCGGTTAGCACCTCAATGCTGCCGTCGTTGTGTGACGACATCTTGTGATGCAGCGACCGGATGATCGAGAACTTGTCGGCCATCTTCGCCTGCAACGGCATGTACTCGCAGATGTCCATGCCCGGCACGCTCGTCTGGATCGGATTCAACGGCCCACGATACTCCGTCGGCGCATCCGGCTTCATGTCATATGTTTCAAGCTGGCTCGGCCCACCCCACATCCAAAACAAGATGACCGACGTCTGCCTCTTCAACTCGTTCGCATCCGCTCTTCGACGCAGCAATTCCGGCAGCGTCAGCCCACCCAGCGCAAGCGTTCCGGCGCGCAGAAACTCTCTTCTCCGCACTGGACCGCGACAGAATCGCAACGTCATGTGAGCTTCCTGTTGTCCACGAAACCAACGACGGCATTATCGCCGTAAGGCTTGGAGCTTGCAAACGCAAACGCGTTCGTCGATATTGAGGTGACCTATCAAGGGGTCGAGTGATGTCTTCAGGCAATAACTATTTCGTTCACACTCTGCTGCACGCTCACAACTGGCAGCATCGCCCGCAATTCGATCATGTGTGCGATTGGTGGCGCGACGGGGCCGAGGTGTTTGTGCGCTGGTCGGCATGGGCGGAGCTGGCAAGACGGCGATTGTCGAGCGGTTTCTGAACGAGCTGCTGAACGTGGGGCAGGTTTCCAACCTGCCGTCTAGTGAAGAACGGGCAGGTTCCAAACCTGCCCCACTTCCCCTGACGCACACCGTCTTTGTCTACTCCTTCTACGACGACGACAAGCCGGAGAACTTCTTCCGCCACCTGCAAATCTGGCTGGAAGGCACCTCCGCACCTGACAAACAAAAGTCGCCCACACAATTGATGTTCGACATCCAACAGCATCAGGGCCTGATCATCTTGGACGGGCTGGAAAAGGTGCAGGAGAGCGGGGCGGCTTTGGCCGGGTGTTGGGGCTCGCGTAGGGGTTGGATGATGACATAGGAGCCGATGCGAGAGACGGAGGATCGTGTCACGACTACATTCTATCGCAAAACGTGTTGGCTCGGCGCGGGCGAAACCCACGCCAAGCCAACACGAATGGCTACCTTGCCTCATTACGCATCACGAGGACCGTCCGGCTTCGCTTCGTCTTTCGGTCGATCTTCCCGAAGCTTCTCGACCTCCTGGCGAAGCGCTTCGATTTGCTCCTGCAGTGCTTTGAAGGGATCGTCCTTGTCGAAGCGCCGCTGGAACTGTTCGAGGCGACGAAGCGCCTGGTTTAGCTGTGGGTGAAAGTTCTCTGGAACGAAGCGATGTGGCTGCAAGTGGATCTCGCCGTCATCCGGATCGAGTTTGAAAATCGCGCGGCCACGCAACTCGTGATTACCCGGCCGTCTGAGATGACGTTCGACCCTTTCCCTCAAATCGTCAGGCAACTTGTCGAGGCTATCTTCTGTAATATCCCAACTATCTTCGCCTCGCTTCACAGTGATCTTGGCCGGTTCGTCGTTCTCTTTCGTGATATTGATCGTAACGCCATCAGGTAGTTCCTCCGCCCTTCGGTCGAGAAACACACCTGGGCCAACAACTCGAAATCTACGCCATGCATCATTCGCGTCCATCCAATCGTCGAGCCGCCTCCACCTGAAAGGACGATCGATCGGAAACTCTGCAATAGTTGCGGGGCGCTCGGTTGGTGTAAGCGAAAGTGTTTTCTCCTTGCCGCCACGCAGAATCGTGATGCGAGTCTCGCTTGTTTCTGCAGCCTTCACAGCCGCCATCAAGTCATCGAGAGAACTGATCTTCGCATCGCTGAACTTCAGCAAGATGTCATGCTGCTTTAACCCCGCCTCCTCCGCGGGACTATCGGACACGACGTGAGAGACGATCAAGCGATCCTCTAATTGCAGATGGGACTTCAAGACATCGTCAATCGGGATCGCATGCACTCCGATCCAGTACTTCGGAAGCTTGTCTACCAGAATTCGCTCGGTATCGTCGTCATCTTGTGCTCGAGCCACTCCGCCCATGGCAACAGCCAACACCACGCTACACATCATGGCCGAATGAAAGAACCTCTTCATTTTTCTACTCCTTTTCGTTAACGAACTGTGTTGGGATCCGTCGTTCCGTGAGATCAATAGCTACGGTTGGAAACAGGTGTGATCTGCAATTCATCGACCGGAAAGACGGCTCGCCGACCATCCCGTAATCGAACCGGAGCCCACTGACGTTGTCTCTCGATCTGGTAGCCGGCTCGGCGCAGATCTCGCTCGACGTCAGCCGGTAGCGGCGATTGCTCGACGAGCCATCGAGCGTACGCATCCTCTTCGCGAAAGACCGGCATCTCGAATCTTTCCGACTGCCCGTCGCCACGATCCACGACGAATGTTAGTTGTTCCTGATCGTAGTCCTGCCGTGGCGGATCGATTCCGACGGGTGGGCTCTGTTGCGCCAACTCTGTTCCGACCCCGCTCTTCTGCGTATCTTTGTCCGCAACGGCGGCAGGCGACGTGTCGAAACGAGCCGCACCACTGCGCCACCATGCGCCCAATCCGAACGCTACCAGAAAACTCGCCGCCATCGCCAAAGCGAGTCGAGCGATTCCCTGGCCGCGTCGCGAATCGTGCACGACTGACGTCTCGTGCTCGTGCGGAGCCACGCCCGTCTCGTGCGTGAGCGCACTGAACTCCTGACCGAAGGCCTGTGTTTCTAGAAACGCCATCGCACATCGCCGCCAGCCATGGGGCTCGCATTCCAAGGTTTGAAGGAACTCTCGGTATTCCTCGCTGCTCAGCTCTCCATCGACAAGCCGATCAAGTTGTGTGTTGTTGTTCCACTCGTGGTCGTTCATGTCTATCGTGCCTCTATCACTTCCAACGCGGCCAGCTCTTGCCGCATCCGCTGTCGGGCGCGGTGCAACCGGGCTTCAACAGCACTGTGACTAACTCCTAGGTGTTCCGCGATCTGGTGATAGCTCCAGTTCTCGGTGTACTTCAACAGCAGAATCTCCGCGTCTCGCTCCGGCAACTGCGTCAGCGCTCGTCGAATCAGCCGACGCCGCTCGTCCGCGAGCAGCCACTCCAACGGATCGGCCGATCCTGGCGGTGCAGGTTCGTTCCTTCCAAACTCCACGTAACGGTCCAGCAGCTTGCGTTGCCGTCCGATCTTCCTTCGATAGAGCAACACTTGCCGGACCGCTAGGCGATATAACCACGGCGCGATCTTGGTTTTGTCCATCAACGGAGCCGCTTGTCGTACCGCAGCGACCGCCACTTCTTGCATCACGTCGTCCGTTGCGTGTCGGTCATGCAACCGCGAATAGACGATCGTCCGCAGCCAGCGTTGGTGCTCGGCCAGAGCCGCTTGCCAATCGACAGCGTTGTCCGAGCTGTTATCAGTTCGCTGCATCGTTGATCGCGTCATGACTGGGTAGATAGTTGCCGCTGGGAGCGGCTTCTTGCACGAGTTCTACGAAACGTCGAGCGATTTGCAAAAACTGTTTATCGCAGACGACTTAGGCGCGGACGATCAGGCAGCGGGGGACTGTACGCTCGCCAACCCACTCCTCATAATACGCACGGATTTGTGGCGTGGTGCATTTACGGCACGTCGCAGGGCAAATACAGGTCGTCAGAGAACAACAACATCCCAGTCACGGGAGCGAAAGCGATGAAGCGTATCAGTCTGATAGTGAGCTTGTTGACAGTTGCGGCTTTGTTCATGAGTGGCTGCCGAGCCCGAACCGTCACGGTTACGAGTTCAGCCGGGACTTCCTCGAACACGACGGCTACCGAGTCTGATTCCAGTGTTGATACTGCGATGCCTGAGTCAGTTGCGGAGCCAGCCGAATCCGTGCCCGAGTCCCAGCCAACCGAAGAAACACCCGCCACGGAAGAGTCCACTGCGACGGAGAAGAAGTCTGACATGAGCATCGAAAAGACATCTTTCGGTAAGACCGAGGACGGACAAGAGATCGATCTGTACACATGCACGAACAGTAACGGTTTAGTAGCCAAGCTCACCAACTACGGTGCAATCGTTGTTTCCTTGGAGACGCCGGACCGCGACGGGAACGTGGCGAACATCAATCTCGGCTTCGATAAGCTCGATTTGTATCTGCCACGCCATCCGTATTTCGGATCGACGGTCGGCCGCTACTGCAACCGGATCGCCAAGGGTAAGTTCACGCTTGAGGAGAAAGAGTACACTCTAGCAACGAACAACGATCCAAACCACTTGCACGGCGGAGACGCTGGTTTCGACAAGCAAGTGTGGAAAGCGGAAAAAGTCGAGACCGATGATGCGGTGGGCGTGAAGTTCACTCGCCGCAGCCCCGACGGCGAAGAAGGCTATCCTGGCAACCTGGATGTCGCAGTCGTTTACACCTTGACGAAGAATGATGAGCTGAAGGTTGAGTTCACCGCGACTTCCGACAAGGCCACACCTTGCAACCTGACGAACCACAACTACTGGAATCTGGCGGGTGCTGGCTCGGGAACGATCGAAGAGCACGAACTGCAACTGGAAGCCGACAAGTATCTTCCGGTCGATGACACTCTGATCCCAACAGGTGAGCTTGCGGATGTGAAAGGCAGTCCGGTCGATTTCACCGCGCCGCACAAACTCGGCGAACGGCTGAAGCAGATCGAGGCGGATCCGGTCGGCTACGACCATTGCTTCGCGCTCCGCAGCCAAGACGGCTCGCTTGCCCTTGCCGCGCGTGTGAAAGAGCCAACCACTGGGCGCGTGATGGAAATCTACACAACTCAGCCCGGCATTCAGCTTTACACGGGCAACTTCCTCGACGGGAGCGAAGGGAACGGCGGTTACAAGCAATACGGTGCGTTCTGCCTCGAGACGCAACACTATCCCGATTCACCGAACCAACCCGAGTTTCCCTCGACGATTCTCAAGCCCGGCGAAACGTACAAGCAGACGACTGTTCATAAGTTCTCGGTGGAGTAGATATAGTAGCCATCACGCTCCGCGTGATGAATGCGGCGCGGCGAGACAACGTAGCGACGCCGCTCGACGTTGAACGTGAGGTACGCCAATCAGTGCTTCCGCATCTCATCACGCGGAGCGTGATGGCTATCTTTCCGCATCCTCAACCTCGTTCGGCCCCATCGCCTCTGGCCTGTCATCGGGATGTCCGATCTCGTCACGATCATCGTTCTGGCGGCGACGATGGAGGTAGAGCTTGATGGGTACTTCTCCGAAGCTGAGTTGATCGCGGAAGACTCCAAGCAGATAACGCCGATATTGCGGCGAGAATGAGTTTGGGTTGTTCACGATCAAGACAATGGTTGGTGGCTCGCTACTGACCTGTGTTGCGTAGAACACTTTCGGTCGGCGATGACGATCGAGCGGAGGTGGATTGTGTTCGATCGCTCGCCCGACAAGACGATTTAGCTCACCCGTTTTCACTCGCTGCCGAGCTTGCTTGAACAGCATCTGCGTGTGATTCACCAACGCCTTCATGTTCTTTCCGGATTCGCCGGTGATGAAGGCAATCGGCACATGCCACATCGTTCGGAAAGTGTCTCGCAGGTAGTTTACCCATTTCTCGGTTGGCATCTTGTCGTGCATCAGATCCCATTTGTTGACGACGAAGATGCATGGCTTGTAGTTGTCAGCGATGTACTTGACGAGTTGCTTATCGACTTTACCGATCCGCTGTGAACAGTCGAAGAACATCAACGAAACATCGGCTCGCCGGATGCTGCGTTGTGCACGGTGGGTGCTATAGTACTCGACGTCGGTCTTGACGGCCTTCTTGCGTGTGAGGCCTGGCGTATCGATCGCGATCAGGACTTTACCGTCCATCTCGAATCGGACATCGACACTGTCGCGAGTCGTGCCGGGGATCTCGCTGACGATCATCCGTTCCGCTTGCGACAGCGTGTTGACGAACGTGCTTTTGCCGACATTCCGCCGGCCAACGATCGCGACTTTCAACGCTGGCTCTTCTGTTGTGAGAGGATCTTCGTGCGTCGGCTCGGGCAAGCGTTCGAGGATCATCTCGATCAACTCGTCCCGATTCCGATTCTGTATCGCGCTCACGCGGATCAGTTTGCCGCGACCAAGTTTGTAGAATTCGTACGCCTGAGGATCCAGCGTCGCACTGTCGGTCTTGTTCGCCACGCAAATGATCGGCTTGTCTACATATCGCAGCCGTTTGGCGACCTCTTTATCGAGGGGCAATAACCCAGCGCGAGTATCGACGGTGAACAAGATGACATCCGCGGTTTCGAGAGCCAACTCGATCTGATCGTCGATCTCTTGTGTGAGGTTGTCGACATCGTTCATCCCGACTCCGCCGGTATCGACGAGTTCGAAGAATCGCCCCTCTTCTTCCATCAGATACGTAACGCGATCGCGCGTGACCCCCGCGACCTCGTCAACGATGGACAGTCGCCGCCCCGCAAGCCAGTTGAAAACACTGGACTTCCCCACGTTGGGACGACCGACGATGACTGTTTTGGGAACGCTCATGCTTACTCTTGCCCCGAGGCTCTGCGGGCGGAATGCCCGAACAATTCATCATAGTTTCCGGCACCTCGCAGCAACAGGGCGTCTGGTCGCGTGCGGATCGATCGAGCACTATACTGGTGGCGCTTTTGCGGCGATGGAAATCGGAGCCTTTCGATGAGTGGAGTGGATGTATCGGTTGAGCGAGCTAGGCGGATTGCCGTTCAGAGGCTCGAATCACTATCGCGCGCGGGCGTGACGCAGCTAAGACGTGGCCACCCAGCCATCGATTCGCCAGCCACCGCGAAACCGCAGGAAGTGGCTGCCGTCGCGGGAGCACAACACGAGACACCGACGCCTATGACGAAGACGCCTTCTAATAAACAATCCGCCCTGTCAATCATTCAGCAAGAAGTCGCGGCCTGCATTCGCTGTCAAGAGTTAGCCGATTCCAGGACTCAGACAGTCTTTGGTGTTGGCAACCCGGATGCGCGTCTGTGCTTCTTCGGTGAAGCTCCCGGAGCCGACGAGGATCGTCAAGGCGAACCATTCGTTGGCCGCGCCGGCAAACTGCTCACGGACATCATCAAGAAGGGGATGGGGCTCGAACGGTCTGACATCTACATCTTGAACGTGCTCAAGTGCCGTCCGCCCGGGAACCGCAACCCTAGCCCCGACGAGGCGGGGAATTGTCGGGAGTATTTCGAACGGCAAATCGAAACGATCGATCCCGAGTTCATTTGCTGTCTCGGTTCGATCGCCGCCCACACGTTGCTTGAAACCAACATTGCCGTGGGTAAGCTGCGCGGGAAGATCCACGACTATCGAGGCCGCAAGGTTGTTGTGACGTATCACCCCGCCTACTTGCTTCGTAATCCCAGTGCGAAGAAGCACACGTGGGACGACATTCAGATCCTGATGCGAGAGATGGGATTGCCGGTTCCTTAACGGCCTGAGGCGTTGACTCGATCATCTAGCGGCGATCACTTGCTTCCATTGGAAGGGAGAAAGAAAGTCGCACTCGGCAAGTGCGACCGACATCGCTGTAATTCGGTCTCTGCGTCGATTCGGCGACGATGAATTCCATGAGGGGCGTGACTCACGCGCGACAGCGCAGCGTCATCACGAAGGCGTCAATGCGTCGTGGGCTACGCGCAGGACGTTGCCACCGATGATCTTCCGAATGTCGTCGTCTGAGTGACCGCGTTGCACGAGTCCGACGGTAAACAGCGGCCAGTTGGTCCACGACACGCTGTCCGTCGCCTGTTGCGCGATTGCGTAGTCGTCGTCCGGCCAGAGCGAACGGAATTCCTTTCGGGCCCGGCGGAGTCGCGGGATCTTCTTTCGCTCGGTGTCGTGGTTTTGCGACGTGTAAGCGACGTCCGTTCCGATTGCGACGTGGTCCGCGCCGAACTTCTTCGCAACGTGGTCAATATGATTGAGCAAGACGCCGATGTCACCTGCCCCGCGCAAGAAACGCGGGATACAACACATGCCGACATAACCACCCGTGTCGGCAATTGCGCGAATCACGTTGTCGGGTTTGCTGCGGATGTGCGGGTGGATCGCGCCACACGTCGTATGACTGGCGACGACTGGCTTCTCTGAAACCTGAGCCGCTTCCAGACTTGTTTGCCACCCGGAATGGGCGCAATCGGGAATCACTCCGACCCGATTCACTTCCGCAATCACGCTGCGGCCGAAGTCACTCAGTCCCGCGTCTGATTTCTCGCCGCAACTATCGCCAATCATGTTCCGCCGCTGGTAAGTCAAGTGCATCATCCGAATGCCAAGCTGATAGAACACTCGTAGATAACGCAGTTCATCCGGCACCGAGACCCATTGCTCAGTGAGTGGGACGCCGTTACCGGTCAGGTAAAGGCGGCGTCGCCCCTGCCGTTTGGCTTCGACGATGTCGTCCGGAAACGCCGCTTTCGCCACGAAACCACGCAGCATGTCGGTGGCGAACGTAAACCTCGCAAGCCGCTTGAGGAGCCGAAGAGGATCCTGGCCTTCCTCGCCGGCGTTCTGGAAGATGCAGGTCACTCCCGCTGCCCGCCACGCATCGCGATACTCCTGTTCTTCGACCGGATCGGTCGCGTAGCGCGTCATCGACATTTCTTCGCGCAGGTCCTGCAACTCGATGTCCGACGTGTCTGCTTCGACCGCTGCCGCCAGGGCATCGCCATCGATCGCGGCTCTCGGCGAGAAGCCGTATGCGTCGAAGACGATCGATTCCGCGTGCAGACGCAAGCCGTGCTCAGGTCTCTCTTGGATGGCTTGAGAATGTTCAGAGCCGCATCGCGTGCCTGTTGCGTCTTCGGGTTGAGCCGCTCCGTTAGATTGGCAACTGCGTCTCGCGCGCCGGACTCAGCCGCCGACGCAGATCGAGACAAGCCAGCCAACGAGAGTGCGGCAACTGATTGAAGGAACATACGTCTTCGCATACCAAGTTCTCCGTGAATCTCTCCTAGCGATCGCGAGCACCGAGATTATAGCAAACCGCCTGCAGGCCGCGGACATCTTGGACGCAAGGAAGGGAAACCGGCTTGACGGGGAGTCAACCTCGACGAAACTGAGTATTCTATAGCTCCACCCATTTGCCGCTTCAGGAGCATCAACCATGAGAAGCTATATGAACACAATCGCGCGGGCACTGGTGCTGACGGTGTCGTTCGCGATGGTGTCGTTTGTGACGACTGTGTCCGCCGACGACGCCAAGACCGTCAAGGTTTTCATTCTCGCCGGGCAATCCAATATGGAAGGTAAGGCTTCCAACGAATTGCTCGAACATCAGGTCACCGACTCAAAGACGAAGGATCAATTTGCTCACCTCCGCAAGAACGGCGAGTGGATCGTCCGTGATGATGTGTTCATTAAGTTCTTGGACCGCAGCGGCGGGCTGACGATTGGCTACGGATCGCCGAACAAGACCGGCGCCGAGCTTGAATTCGGCAACACGATGGGCAAGCGCTTCGACGAGCCGGTAGTGCTGATCAAGGCTGCATGGGGAGGGCATTCGCTATACCAGAAGTTTCGTCCGCCCAGCGCCGGTCTGCCCAGCGACGACGTCCTTCAAACGGAGCTGGAGCGCGCGCAGGAACGCGTCAAGAAGAACAACGAGAAACGTAAACGCAACGACCCGTTGCCCACGATGGAAGAGATCAAGTCGCCGTACGGTTCGTCGTATCGCAACATGATGACCGAAGTCGAGGAGACGTTCGACAACTACGAGGCAATGTTCCCCGCGCTCAAGGGAAAGAAGCTAGAAGTGGCTGGCTTCGTTTGGTTCCAGGGATTCAACGATATGTTCGGCGAATTTGCGCCGGGCGAGTACGAAGCGAATATGAAGATGTTCATTAACGATGTGCGCAAGGACTTGAAGGCTCCGAAGTTGCCGTTCGTGATCGGCGCGCTCGGGCAGAACGGCTCGAAGCCAGCTCAGAAGGGGATGTTGATCGTCCAGAACGCACAGCTTGCGATGAACGACGTCCCGGAGTTCAAAGGCAACGTCAAGACGATCCGCACCGACGTGTTGGCGGACAAGGAAGCCGAGCGTTTGTTTCCGGGATGGAAGGATCATTTCGAAGAATGGAAGAAGGTCGGCTCGGATCGTCCGTACCATTACCTCGGCAGCGCGATCTGGTTCAACCGCATTGGCAAGGGCTTTGGCGAGGCGATGTTGGAGCTCATGAAGACCCAGGGCTAAATTCCAGCCGGGATGCGAAAAACAGGCGAATTCCGTCGTTTGCCGAGTGTTGTAGGGTGCATGAAATGCACCAAAGCTGAGAAATAACGGCGTGTTGCCCACGCTCCACAATTAAAGTAGACACCTCCCCCGATCGGGCAGTGTTACCGTTTGAGATTTCTCGCTGATTTGAGGTGCCTGAGGATTGGGCAGCACTTCAATCGAAGAAAGTAGAGATAGTGGGACAGGCGGGCCGAAGCTGTAGCCTACAAACTCAGCCGTCTCTACTGCGGAGGGCGCAATGCAATTGTCAATTTTTGATCTGCCGAGTTTGTGTGGTTGCACTCGCTCGTGATGCACGCCGGGTTCACCGACCTGTTGTCCTGTTCCTTTGGATTCTGGGGGATCAGCTGTGACATAGTTGATTCCGTTGTCTCTGAGGCACTCAAGCATGGATGCGAGCGTCGATGTATCGCGAAACTGCACTATCACCGACTCATCTATTCGCCGCTGTTCGACTGCTGCTGCTTCCTCTGAGCTGAATAACACAATGGCTCGATCTTGCGTTCCTTCGATATGTGCATCAACACAGAGGGGACGCAAGATAACCTGATCCATTTGGGATACAACAAAACATGGAATGCCGATCTTCATGGCAGCCTCTGGCTTGACGCAAAAAAGCCGAGGGCATACCATGCAAGTGACGAAAAAAGCAGGGCCGTCTTCGGCTCGAAACAATGAAGCGCCGTGAGGTTAGCCCCTCACGGCGTTTTCGCATTGTACCGTTCGTTTCGCGTTCCGGCTATTCTCTTTCGGCGGCGCGTACTTCGGATTCTTCTTAGCGAGCGGCGCTCCGCGAAGAATGATCGGGCGACGGAATGGCAGGATGACTGGCTTCATGCCACACCTCCAGCCATCAGGTCGTCGAAGCTCCAGAACCGATCGACAACACCAGCGGCCATCGCGGCGGGCGGGCGATACCGACCACACTTGCCGCTATCGTCGGAATAGCGCGAACGCCAACAGAAGTTGTAATAGGCCAAGTGCAATGCGATCGCGTCTTCTAGGTTCTCCAACTTCCTTGAGAAGCCCAGAGCGAGGCGAGTGAACCGCTTCATGAAGGTGCGGATCGTCAGATTGTTTCGCTCGACGTGAGACGTGCATATCGACCAGGGGCTTCCGCCACTATGCCTTGTAGATCTTCTCGCGTCCTTCCGTCACGCTGTTCGTGGCGTTGCGCGTGTCGATGACTAGCGGCGAACGTTGCACGATGAAGTCCCAGTCGTAGGCCGTGTGGTCAGTCGCGATTAAGACACAATCTTGTTGGCCGAGATAATCAGTGGTTAGGTCTTCGCTCGCCAAGCGAGGCACGTCGAAGTGGCGCATGGTTGGCAGTTCTGGAATGTGTGGGTCGTTGTAGCTGAGAAGGGCTCCGCGCTCTTGCAATAACTCCATTAGTTTGAAGGATGGGCTTTCGCGGGGGTCATCGACGTCTTTCTTGTAGGCAACGCCGAGAATGGAAATGCGACTGCCGCGGACCGGCTTGCCGATGTCGTTTAGCGCCTCGGCGACTCGCGAGACGACATAGGTCGGCATGCTGGTGTTGATTTCGCCCGCCAACTCGATGAAGCGGGTCGGCATCTCATGTTGGCGGGCGAGCCAGCTAAGGTAGAACGGGTCGATGGGGATGCAGTGCCCGCCGAGTCCTGGACCTGGGTAAAATGCTTGAAAACCAAAGGGTTTCGTTTTCGCGGCATCGATCACTTCCCAGATGTCGATGCCCAGCCGCTGAAAGAGCAGCTTCAACTCGTTCACCATCGCGATGTTCACCGAGCGATACGTGTTCTCCAAGATCTTGCACGCTTCGGCAACTTCGCAACTCGACACCGGGATCGTTTCGACAACGGCATGCCCGTAAAGCATCGCTGCCAGTTCCAAGCTTGCGGCGTCCATGCCGCCCACAACTTTCGGGATGCTGCTGGCGGAGTAATCCGCGTTTCCAGGGTCCTCTCGCTCGGGACTGTACGCGAGAAAGAAATCCTCTCCAACGGTCAAGCCTGACTCGGCGAGAATCGGTAGCAGAACGTCGCGCGTTGTTCCGGGATACGTCGTACTTTCCAGGACCACGAGTTGCCCCGGTCGCAAAGCAGCGGTGATCTGCTTCGCGGTGGCTTCCACATACGTCAAGTCGGGATCGCGACTGCCGGTCAGCGGTGTGGGGACACAAATCAGAATGACGTCCGCCTCTGCCAGACGAGTCATGTCGGCTGTCGGATCGAATTTGCCGTCGGCAACCCGGCTAGCGATCCACTCCGCAGACAGATGTTTGATATAGCTTTCGCCGGCCAGCAGTCGCTCGACCTTCTCTTGATCGACATCAAACCCTATCGTCGCAAAGCCAGCCTCGATGAACGCCTTCGCGAGCGGAAGGCCGACGTATCCTAGACCGACAATGCCGACGCGTGCGGCTTTAGTCCGCACCGAATCCGCTAGCATCCGTTGGTGAGAGCCTGATGTCATTGCTTGCTCCGAGATGAGTTCTCTTCAGACTACACCGTACGCTCGATGCAACAAGGTGACTGCCACCAAGACGCTTTGTTGAACAGCGTCACTTGAGACGAGGCCAGCATACTTAACTGGTTACGAATCGGTCGTTTAACCGCAAGCCGGAGGCGTGCGCTTCCGCAGCGGAGAGAAGCGCACGCCTCCGGCTTGCGGTTAAACGATGTACTCGCATCCCTTCGAGTCACTCTCCATCTGCCAATCGCCCGAAGCCGCAGGGTTGGGCACAATTCGAACTGCTCTTTCGGGCGGAGAGTACGTTCTGCTACGATCCCGCCCCTTGATCCCGTCAAAAAAAGGGTCCGATCGGATTCTCGGAGTTGACAGTATGTGTGGAATTGTTGGCTATATCGGGTATGGTGACGCTAGTGAGTTCTTGCTCGAAGGCTTGCGCCGACTGGAGTATCGCGGCTACGACAGTGCTGGTGTCGCCATCATCGATCCGGATGGAGTGGTCTCCGTTCGAAAGACAACTGGGCGAATCGAGCGTCTGGCTTCGGCGTTGGCCAGCGCACCGCTGCCAGGTTCGATCGGTATCGGTCACACTCGCTGGGCGACCCACGGCCCCGCGACGGAAGGCAATGCCCACCCACACTACGGCGGCGACCGCCTGCTCACGCTCTGCCACAACGGAGTGATCGAGAACTTTCAGGCATTGAAGACGAAGCTCGAAAGCGAAGGCTATGTCTTCCAGTCCGCGACGGATACGGAAGTCATCGCACATCTCATCTCGTCCTGCCTCGATCGGCAAGAATCGCCGGTACGAGATGCAGATCCGCATGCACACCTTGCGCAAGCCGTTAAGGAAGCACTCGAGCAGATCCGTGGTACGTACGGTCTGGCGATTGTGTTTCGCGATTACCCTGGCGTCATCATCGCAGCTCGGCTCGGCAGTCCGCTGGTCTTGGGTGTTGGCACTGACGAGCACTTCATTGCCAGCGATGCGTCCCCGCTGGTCGGTCATACCGACAAGATCATCTACCTCAGCGATCATCAAATCGCCGTGTTAACAGCCGATTCTCTTCGCGTCACACACCGCGACCATGGCCGCGTCCAGCCGAGTGTCGAAGCGCTCCAAGCTGATACGTCGGACGTGACTTTGAATGGCTATTCACACTACATGCTCAAGGAGATCTTTGAGCAACCGGAATCGTTGAAGAACGCGATGCGTGGCCGATTGAGCGAAGATGATGCAACGGCCATGTTCGGCGGGCTGAACCTCACGCCACAACAGCTTGGCAGCGTAGATCGCATCATCTTGACAGCTTGTGGAACGAGTTGGCACGCGGCGTTGCTTGGCGAGTATTTGATCGAAGAGTTCGCTCGCATCCCCGTCGAAGTCGAATACGCGAGCGAACTGCGTTATCGCAATCCGCCGGTTGATCCCGGTACGCTCGTCTTTGCGATTTCTCAAAGCGGTGAAACGGCTGACACGCTCGGCGCGATCCGCGAAATGAAACGCAAAGGCCATCATACGCTGGCGATCTGTAATGTCGTCGGCAGCAGCATCGCTCAAGAAGCCGACGGTGGGATCTACTTGCACGCCGGTCCCGAGATCGGAGTCGCATCGACCAAGGCATACACGTCCCAATGCCTGGTACTCTCGCTGCTGGCTTTGTACTTCGGTCGCATGCGACATCTAAGCTTTGATGCCGGCCAACGGATCATCAACTCGCTGCACGGCTTACCGAGCAAAGTACTCGCAGCCTTGCAGACGGGTGAAGAAGTGAAGCAAATCGCGGCAAAGTACTGCGATGCAACGAACTTCCTCTACCTTGGCCGGCAATACAACTTCCCGACGGCTTTGGAAGGTGCTCTCAAGCTAAAGGAAATCAGCTACATCCATGCCGAGGGTTATCCGGCGGCGGAGATGAAGCATGGGCCTATCGCCTTGGTTGATGAACACACACCCAGCGTCTTCATCGTTCCACATGGATTTGTCTATGACAAAGTCATGTCGAATATTGAAGAGGTAAAGGCACGTGGTGGGCCGATCATCGCAATCGTCGAAGAAGGCGATACGCGAGTCGCCGAGTTGGCTGATGATGTCGTCACGGTACCGAGCGTCGATGAGTTCCTGCAGCCATTCGTCAGTATCATTCCGCTGCAGTTACTGTCGTATCACATTGCCTTGTTGCGTGGTTGCGATGTCGATAAGCCGCGCAACTTGGCGAAGAGCGTAACAGTGGAGTAAGTGTCTCGGAGGCGTGAATAATGCAACTTCTTAGTAGGTAAGGAACGAACTAACAATTAAACCGGAACCTTGGGTAGGCGTGCGGCGATAATTTCCGAGCGTTGTCCCGAAGGGACCCCGTCAATTAGCCCCAGGTTTCAACCTGGGGATCGATAACCCATACCCCAAACGAGTCCCGAAGGGACGATGGCGAACTGGCGTGTCAACCTATTGCCGTCGTCCCTTGGGACTAAGGAGCTGTGTTTACATCCGTTCCCCCAGACTGAAGTCTGGGGCTAATTGACGGGGTCCCTTCGGGACAATCATTCCAGCCGAGATGCCGAATTAATCTCAAGTCCGTGCCTAGCTCGGGCAACGAACGGGAGCAGCGACGATGAGCGAACTGAAACTAAACTTCAACAGCAAGAAGTCACTTTGTGTACACGTTGGTGAAGACGCGGGCAAAGAGATCACCGCTTTGTTGGAAGCTCTAATTCGTAAGGTCGAAGAGCTCGAACGCAATAAAGTCGATGTCATACCCATCGTCCCGACAACGCCGGCTCGCCAAGTCATTCCGATCAGCGACGCGGCTTGAGCAACCGGAACACGTTCCGGCGGGAATTGTGTAGAATCCAGTCAGGATGACGCGGGCGTGGAAGATCAGCATGACGAAGTATCTCGTAACCGGTGCAGCCGGCTTCATCGGCTACCATCTCTGCGAGCAACTGCTTGGTCGTGGCGACGAAGTCGTCGGGATCGACAACCTCAACGGCTACTACTCTGTTCAGCTCAAGCGAGACAGACTTGCTCAACTAGTAGGCCGCGCGGGCTTTGCTTTCCATCAACTCGACGTCGCCGATGACAAGGCGGTGCAAGACTTGGCCGCTCACGAACGCTTTCAAGTCGTCCTGCATATGGCCGCTCAAGCGGGTGTCCGCTACTCGCTACAGAATCCGCAAGCGTATGTGCAAAGCAACTTGGTTGGTTTATTGAGCATCCTGGAAGCTTGTCGGCACAACAACGTTGGACATCTCGTTTACGCGTCATCTAGTTCGGTCTACGGCGCGAACACAAAGATGCCGTTCTCGGTTCACGACAACGTCGATCATCCCGTTAGCTTGTACGCGGCATCCAAGAAGGCGAACGAGTTGATGGCTCATTCGTACAGTCATCTGTACGGCCTCCCGACGACGGGGCTTCGTTTCTTCACGGTCTATGGCCCCTGGGGCCGGCCTGACATGGCCTTGTTTCTGTTCACCAAAGCGATTCTCGAAGGCCAGCCGATTGACGTGTACAACCACGGCAAGATGCAACGTGATTTCACGTACATCGACGACATCGTCGAAGGAGTGATTCGTACGGCCGACAACATCGCTCAACCGAATGCAGACTGGTCGAGCGACGCCCCTGATCCTGGCACAAGTCGCGTGCCCTACCGGCTCTATAACATTGGTAACAACCAGCCCGTTGAGCTGATGCGATTGATCGAAGTTCTCGAAGCCGAACTAGGGCGCGAGGCTGAAAAGAATCTGATGCCGCTGCAAGCCGGTGACGTTCCCGCCACGTACGCGAACGTCGATGCTCTGATGAGCGACGTAGGCTTCCGGCCCGCTACATCGATCGAGGAAGGTGTCAGCAAGTTCGTGCGGTGGTATCGCGAGTATCACGGCGTGTGAGACCCTAGGTCTGTAAGATTCTCCTCCGATCCCCGAATTACTGTCGTTCGCAATTCTCAACAGCAGGAGTATTCGATGTTCTGGGATCTCTATCAGCAGATGCAAATCCATGACGTTCAAGACACGGCGTGGCAGACGCGAGACGAAGCATCGATGTTGCGTCGCGAACTGCGCGATTTGCGGCGGTCAATCGACTCCCTGGCGCTGACATGTGCGGCGTTGTGGGAACTGCAGCGTGAACGGGGCAGTATCACAGACGACGAACTAGTCGCCAAAATGCAAGAGATTGATCTGCGCGATGGCCAACTGGACGGCAAGATGACGAAGCCCGCAACCGTATGCCCAAGTTGTGAACGTGCGAACAACGCGAGCCGAAAAAACTGCATGTACTGCGGGACATCACTACCGACATCGCCAATGTAGTCTGCTCGCCGATCTCGGTGTGAGTTCGTGCTATAATCCCAGGCATCGATCCGTGCCGCTCGAAGTGAGCAAAAGATGCCTCAGCGTACGAAGAACTTCTTGCCGCAGTTCAGCCTGCAAGCCTTCTTTGAGCTTACGTCTGGCTCCGCCCTTCTGATAGCCGCGTTTCTCCAAGACAGTCTGTTCGTGAATTGGCTTGTTTTTGCATTCTTCATGGTTTGGGTAGTTCGCGTTCGCGACCTGCCGTTGCGCTGGTCCTTGATGAGCTGTTTTGGGGGATGCGCTGCTGTTTTCTTCGGCTTGATGTGCTTACAATTGGCGTTCGAGAACGCGACTGATCTCGGACGTCGAAGTCGCTTTGAGTATCTTGCGTTTCTCGGCCCGATGGTCAGCGGGTGCGGGCTGGGCATGGCGTTGATTGGGATGACGCTGGCCTTCCGCTGCTTGGTCGGTCTGCGCGTGACGTCAGATACGAGGTACAGCGATGGACAAGGTTGAGCAACGCAAGAAGCCGCAGTGGCAATTTCGTTTGCGGTCGCTGCTGTTCGTGATGTTGTTAGTTGCCGCCTATTTTGCAGGTTGGTCTGCTGCCATGAGCAGAGTGGCCCATGTTGAAGTGGAATTAAAGAAGCAGATGGAAAAAGCACTCAAAGCGGAGCAGCAGGCACGTATGCAGGCGCTCCGACAGGTATCCCTTGCGGAGCGTAACGCGGCTATCGCGAGCAGGCAGCTTCAGAAGTCGAGAATGGAAGTAATCCGTTCTGATGCCACGTTCAAGACGATGACGGAGAGGGTGGTGGAGGTCGTGCGAAAGCTGCCACCAGAGTCAATCGATTCTGCCGAAGCAAGCAAGCCTGTGCCGGATACTAGAGTATACTGAGACTTGGCCAATCGGGAGTATTGACGGGATGCTTGAGGTTCTAGGCTCACAACGAAAGCTGTGCGGCGGACTGACGCGCCGTGATTGGCTACAATTAGGTGGGCTGGGGCTCTTGGGAGCCGGGTTGCCGGATTTTTATCGGCTCAGCGAGACGCAGGCTGCAACCACGCGGAGCAGCGCGTTCGGCAAGGCCAAATCCTGCATCTTACTTCTCCCCTACGGATCGCCTCCGCAACATGAGACGTTCGATCCCAAACCGAACGCACCCGAAGAAGTGCGAGGCGAATTCAAGCCGATCGCAACGAAAGTGCCGGGGCTCGACATCTGCGAAGGGCTGCCGAAGATCGCCACGGTGATGGACCGCGTGACCGTCATTCGCTCGATGACGCATCCGTATCCGCTGCACTGCACGGCTTACGTCACAAGCGGTATTCCCGACTACACTCCCGCGCTCGAAACACGTCCACGCGACCCGAAGCATTGGCCGTACATCGGCTCCGTGGTCGATTACATCACCGAGCAGAACGAAACGTCGCCACCGCTCGTCCCTCGTAACATCGCGGCTCCTTGGAAGATGAACTCGCGCGGCGGTGAAGCTGCTTCGGTACAGGCTGGACCTTACGCGGCGTTCCTCGGTCCGGCGTACGACCCGGTCCTGACGGACTTCGACGAGGTCGGCGTTCGCGAGATCCTCAAGCAGCGCCCCTACGGCACCGAGCATCGAGTGAAGGATCCGTACGCCGGCATTTCGTCCAGTGCAAAGTTCCGCATGGCTGGCGTCGGGCAACCGAACCCGTTGACACTTGACCGGACCAACCACCGGCGCTCGCTACTCGACCAGTTCAACGATGTGCGGCGGACACTCGATCACCCGAAGGCGGTCGAAAGCTACGACCGCTACCGCCGCATGGCGTTTTCGTTGTTGTCATCACCCCGCATCGCCGATGCTCTAAATGTCCAAAGTGAACCCGCCGCGATGCGTGAATCATACGGAATGACGCTGTTCGGGCAGTCTTGTTTGTTGGGCCGGCGGTTGGTCGAAGCAGGCGGTAAGTTCGTAACCGTCTTCTGGGATGAGTACGCCTATCTCAACACCGACTGGGACACGCATTGGAATCAGAACCACCGGCTGAAAGGCTGGCTGTTGCCGGGCTTCGACCTCGCCTTCTCCGGCTTGATTATCGATCTCGATCAACGGGGCATGCTCGATGAGACACTTGTTGTTTGGATGAGCGAGCATGGGCGAACGCCCAGCTTTAACAAACAGGCCGGTCGCGATCATTGGTCACGCGTCTATTCGATCGCCATGGCGGGCGGCGGTGTGACGCCGGGACAAGTGATTGGCGAAAGCGATGCAAAAGGTGGTGACGTACTCGAAACGCCTGTCTCGCCCAAAGATATTCTGGCGACGATCTTCTACTTGCTTGGCATCGATCCACACACGTTGGTCCAAGACCAACTAGGTCGGCCTATGCCAATCGCCGGCGCTGGCAAACTGCGTTGGGAGATCTTCGGGGCCGGCTGATGCTGCTCAAGCTGCAGCGGCAGAGGCGTGTGCCTCGCTAAAGTTCTCAGCGATCCCCACGGCCTTTACGCCCGCTTCCTTCAGCAGTAACGCTGTGGCAAGTGACTGTTGCCCGGACGTTCGGCGCACATCCCGCACTACCATCGCGGCATCGATCTGCGCCGCATTTTCACCGAGGTCTTCTTGGCCCGCGTCGATCAGCAAGAGGTCAAAGCCTGCTCTCGCACGTTGCAACAGTTCACCAACGGACTCGTCTGCCAGACTGCTCGCACCTTCAACCGTAGCGGCAGCCGGGAACAAAGTGATGCTCTCCTGCAGGCTGGCGATCGCCGCTTCAGCCAGTTCGACCGCTCCTGCAGCCGCCACCTGCCAACCGGAGGCGAACTCCAAACTCAAGGCTCTGCTGATCTGTGCGTTCCGCAAGTTCCCGTCGAGTAGTGCGACGCGACCACCCGCCGCCGCTACCGCGCGAGCCAGACAGAGCGTTACAGTCGTCGTCCCTTCGCCGGGCCGCGCCGATGTGATTGCCAACTTAGACAGTCCTTCGCGGCTCGCCGCCAATAACTTGTGTCCGGCATGCTCGAAGTAGTCTGCTTGTTCTTCAAACAGTGTTTCAATATCTGCTGGCCAATGAAATCGATCGATCTCCCATGCTGGGACAACCGGCGTTACGACTGGCAAGGAATTCGGCTCAGCGACTTTGTTCTCGACAGGTAGTTCATTATCGATCTCGCCAGTTTCCACGGCCTCCGGTACTGTGGCTTCGGCAACTTCCGCTTCGGGAGTCGTAGTTGGAATCGGTTCAGATTGCGATTGCTCAACGAACGTAGCCTCTTCATCGACCGCTTCGACGATAGATCCAACGGCCGTCTCGGCGATGGTCGTCTTCTGCGAAGTGATCTGCTCTGGCGTGAGTTCTCGCTCGACAGTCGGAATCGGCGCGGGAGCGGCGATCTCTGGCTGTGCGTTCCAGCCCGCTCCGACGTCAATCACGTTCATGTCTGCCCAAGATACTTCTTGTTCAGCCTGTTCGGTCGCTGGGACGCAGAAGTGTGGTCCACGGAGCGTCTGGCGACTTTGAGGATCATCGATGCGGTACTGCCGCCGAAGCGTGCGACGCGCGTCGATCTGCGCCGGTTGTCGCGAGGCGTCGAACTGATCGTAGGTGTGCTGCGCCTCTTGAGTCGTGTGTTGACCGTTGAGATCGTCACTCAGTTCGATCCCGTAAGCATCGATAAATGTGTTCTTGCTTATCGTCATCGTAGACTCGTTTGGGTTGGAATCTCGATCGTACCGTCAAGGATGTTGCCACTCGGCGACGTGTTTTGGTCTAGTCTGCCCGTGCGGTAGATCTCGTTCTCAGGTTCGTTGATACTTGAGCGACGGTCACTTCCGCTGGCAGTGTCGCTATAATCCTTGGTCGGCCACCGGTCCGGTCGTTGCGTTGACGTGTTGCCTCCGCCCTCAGGGAACAGTCGCGTACTTGGCTCTTCGTTCAAAAACGTCTGGGCCGACCCTGTGACAGTTGATCCATCTGCAGTGGCGCCGGCTCGCGTCCCGTTCGGAGTTGGGACGTCAGCGAGGCTGGGCGGCGTCATCGTGTCGGCTGCTTCGCGTGGGATGGCTTGCGACTCGACAGTTTCGAGCCCATAGTTGAACTCGGGAGAGGATTCCGAGGCGACGTCTGGGATGACCACTTCAAGTCCTCCCTCGGCAACAAGTGCTTCCCCGTTCTCGTCTGGCCAAGCAACTTCGTCCGACCGGTCGCTACTGCCTCCGTTGGCGAAGAACAGCAGACTCACAACAACGACTCCCACCAGCACACCACCAACTACAAGCTTCGTATTGACGCCGCTATCGGGCGACTCGCGACGTTGTCGTTCCGAACTTGACTTGCGGCTGTGCCGTTTCCGTTTACTCTTCGTAGCCGCTGAGTCATGGCGACACGTTCGTCCCTGCGAGCTGGCTTCTTCTGCCTGGGCTTGCGCCGAGAGGTCCGGCAGTCGTATCAGCACGGGGACTTCGTGGCTGTCATAGTCGTTTACGCCGACTTGAGCGGTGTTGCGGCGAGTTTTCGCACCGCCAACGCGACGCGGTTGTTGCGCAATACTCATGGTTCAATTCCAGGGCATAGTTTCGAAAGTACTCCTGTTATCGGTAGCGGTTATTTCGATCTTGAGTCTCAGGCAGACTTTAACGATTAGTCAAACCTGAAAGACATCGAAGCTGATCATTCCAAGGGCGCTGTGGTGATATTGCGGTAAACTCGGTGATTTGGGATATTCGGATTGTTTGTTCAAATCACCGGGCAGCCGGAAGGTGACTGCAAGCCAAGTCGATTGTCGAGGACCAAATGACGCTAGCTCCCCCGATGACAAAAAGCGAACTTCTCGAAGAACTTCTTGCCGAGCGGATCCTTCTCCTGGACGGGGCGATGGGAACCATGATCTTTGCGCTGGGCATCGATGAAGTTTCGATGCGCGGTGAACGGTTCGCGAATCATCACAAGGATCTGAAGAACTTCGTCGATATTGTCGCGTTAACTCACCCGGACAAGCTAATCGAAGTCCATCGACTGTACCTGGAAGCAGGCTCCGACATCATCCAAACGAACACATTCGGGGCGAGCCCCCTCGGGATGGAAGAGTTTGGCTTGCCCGGCGAGCTAGTCCGCGAGATCAATCTTGCGGCGGCGGCTTGCGCTCGGCAGGCAGCGGACGAGTTTTCTGCGTTGACCCCCGACAAACCGCGGTTCGTGGCCGGTTCGATCGGTCCAACCGCCAAGACGGCTTCGATGTCTCCGAAAGTGGAAGATCCCGGCTATCGAGCTGTCACGTTTGACCAACACGTCGATTCCTACTATCAACAAGTCGCGGCTCTCGTCGAAGGCGGCGTCGATGTTCTCTTTCCGGAAACCACTTTCGATACGCTCAATCTAAAGGCGTGTTTGTTCGCGATTTCGAAGTACTTCGACGAGCATGGCGTCGAGGTTCCGGTGATGGCATCGGTCACCATCACCGACGATGCGGGGCGAACGCTCTCGGGCCAAACGATCGAAGCCTGCTGGAATTCGATCTCGCATTTCGACTTATTCAGCGTCGGCCTAAACTGCGCGCTTGGCCCGGAAAAGATGCGGCCGTACGTCGAGGAGCTCTCGCGGATCGCACCGATCTACATCACTTGCCACCCGAATGCCGGCCTGCCAAACGAAATGGGAGGCTTCGATCAGACACCCGAGATAATGGCCGGCACGCTTCGCGAGTTTGTCGAGAGCGGCTGGCTGAATATTCTCGGTGGTTGCTGTGGCACGACACCCGATCACATCCGAGCCTTCGCCAATTTGGTGCAGGACGTCACTCCTCGGCGCTCGCCAACCGTTGAACGGCGCACGCGGTTGAGCGGGCAAGAAGCGTTGACTATCCGGCCCGAAAGCAACTTCATCATGATTGGCGAGCGGACCAACGTGACCGGCTCTCGCCGCTTCGCTCGTCTCGTCGGTGAAGACAACTACGATGCGGCGCTTGATGTCGCTCGCAATCAGGTCGATGGAGGAGCTGGAGTTATCGACATCAACATGGACGCGGACCTGTTGGACGGTGTCGAAGCCATGACGCGGTTCCTGCATCTGATCGCCGCCGAGCCCGACATCTGCCGCGTGCCAATCATGATCGACAGCTCGAAATGGGAGATCATCGAGGCGGGTCTGAAGTGTGTCCAAGGCAAAGCGATTGTCAATTCGATCAGCTTAAAGGACGGCGAAGAGGAATTCCTGCGACGTGCAAACCTGGTCCGCCATTACGGAGCGGCTTGCGTTGTGATGGCCTTTGACGAGCAGGGCCAAGCGACCGAGACAGATGAAAAACTTCGCACTTGTAAACGAGCCTTTAAGCTGCTTACCGAGGAAGTCGGCTTCCCACCCGAAGACGTCATTTTCGACCCGAACATTCTGACCGTCGCGACGGGCATCGAAGAGCACGACAACTACGCCGTTAACTTCATCGAGGCAACGCGTCTGATCAAGCAAGAGTGCCCAGGCGCGAAGGTATCGGGCGGCGTGAGCAATATCTCGTTCTCGTTCCGCGGTAACGATGTCATTCGCGAAGCGATGCACTCGGCGTTCCTGTACCACGCGATTAAGGCTGGCTTGGACATGGGGATCGTCAACGCCGGTCAGCTCGAAGTCTACGAGGAGATCCCGAAGGAACTGCTGGAACGAGTCGAAGATGTCTTGCTGAATCGCCGCGATGACGCGACGGAGCGGCTCGTCGAGTTTGCCGAATCCGTGAAAGGACAGGAGGGCAAGAAGGCGAAAGAGGGAGATCTAACTTGGCGCGAGGCGACGGTTGAAGCGAGGTTGAGCCATGCGTTGGTGAAGGGACTCGACAAGTTCGTCGTCGAAGATGTCGAAGAGGCTCGCCAGCAGTACGACCGCTGCTTGCAAATCATCGAAGGCCCTCTGATGGACGGCATGTCGATCGTCGGCGACTTGTTTGGCGCGGGGAAGATGTTCCTGCCACAGGTGGTCAAATCAGCTCGCGTGATGAAAAAAGCCGTTGCGTATCTGCTTCCGTTTATGGACCAGGAGAAAGCCGAAGCCGGAATCGCGCAACAGTCATCGCGAGGCAAGATCGTGATGGCGACCGTGAAAGGTGACGTACACGACATCGGCAAAAACATCGTCGGCGTTGTGCTGGGCTGCAACAACTACGAAGTGATCGATCTCGGCGTGATGGTCTCGTGCGAGAAGATCCTTCAAACCGCGATCGAGCACGGGGTCGATATCGTCGGTCTGTCGGGCTTGATTACGCCCAGCCTCGACGAGATGGTACACAACGCCAAGGAAATGCAGCGGCAAGGCTTCAGCGTACCGCTGTTGATCGGAGGTGCGACGACGAGTGCGAAACATGCAGCCGTGAAGATAGCACCTCAATACGAGCACCCCACCGTACATGCCCTCGACGCGTCGCGGTGCGTTGGCGTCGTTGACCACCTCATGAGTGAAGACCGACGCGACGACTTCCTCGCCGAGAACGCCAAGCAACACAAGCAGCTTGTTGCCTCGTTCGAGAAGCGGCACGTCAAGCTCGCTCCTTATGCGACGGCCAAGGAGAAGCGTTTTCAAACGAAATGGGCAACGGTTCAGATCGACAAGCCTTCGTTCCTCGGCAAGCAAGTTCTCACCAAATTCGATCTCGCTGAAATCGCCGAGCACATCGATTGGTCTCCGTTCTTCATGACGTGGGAGCTGAAGGGCAAATATCCCAAGATCTTTGACGACGAGACAGTTGGTGAAGCCGCACGCGAGCTATTCGACAACGCAGCGGATTTGCTTGACGAAATCATCTCAAACGAGTCGCTCACCGCAAACGCCGCGTATGGCTTCTGGCCAGCGGCATCGGACGGCGACGATGTCATTCTGTTCACCAACGAAGAACGCATCGAAGAACTCACTCGCTTCCACATGCTTCGCCAACAGTGGGAACGCAAAGGTCAAAAGGACTTTCGCTCGCTTGCTGACTATGTCGCTCCGCTTGATTCGGGCCGGGCCGACTACATCGGCGCATTTTGTGTGACATCGGGGATCGGCACCGCCGAGTTGTGTGCGAAATACGATGCCGACCTCGACGATTACAACTCGATTATGGTGAAAGCTCTCGCTGACCGGCTCGCCGAAGCCTTTGCCGAGTTGCTTCACAAGCGTGCACGAACTGACTGGGGTTACGGCCAGGCTGAGTCTTTGTCGAACGAAGAGCTAATCAACGAGAAGTATCGCGGTATCCGGCCAGCACCCGGCTATCCGGCCTGCCCGGATCACACAGAGAAGCAAATGCTCTTCAACTTGCTCAGCGCGGAAGAAACCGCCGGTGTCTCGCTCACCGAGAGCTTCGCAATGCTCCCGGCGGCAAGTGTCAGCGGCCTCTACTTCGCTCACCCAGAAGCCCGCTATTTCACGGTCGATCGCATCACGAAGGACCAAGTCAAGGACTACGCTCGCCGCAAAGGCATGACCATCGAAGAAGTCGAACGCTGGCTGAGCCCGAACTTAGGCTACAACCCAGATTAGCCGCGCGTCATTTGTCCCGCACGAATTCACGAAAGAGCACGAATGGTCGCGTGATTATTCGTACTCTTTCCTTAATTCGTGCGGAATCTCCTCTTACAATACATCGCAACGAATAACTCTTGTACCGAGGCCAACTTGACGCGTCATCCCCACGTCCTTCTGATCACCGCTGACCACTGGCCAGGCTCCCTGCTTGGCGCCGCGGGGCATCCTGTGATCCAAACGCCAACGCTCGACCAATTGGCACGCAGCGGCACGCGTTTCGCGAACGCTTATAGCGAGTGTCCGGTTTGCATTCCGGCGCGGAGGACGCTGCTCACCGGAACTTGCCCGCGCACGCATGGCGATCGCACGTTCCAGCCTGAACTGACGATGCCGGATGTGCCGACTCTTGCGGAAGCATTCAACGACGCTGGCTATCAGACATACGCAGTTGGAAAGCTGCACGTCTATCCGCCGAGAGCCCGAGTTGGCTTTGACGATGTGATCCTGTCAGAGGAAGGCCGGCCGCAATACGGCCCGACGGATGACTACGAGATCTACCTGGGCGAACAAGGCTTGGTCGGTCAGCAGTTCTTACACGGGATGAGCAACAACGACTACGTTTCGCGACCGTGGCACCTTGCCGAGGAGCATCACGTCACGAACTGGACTTCGCGCGAGATGGCTCGCATGATCCAACGCCGCGATCCAATTCGCCCCGGATTCTGGTTCCTGTCGTACACGCATCCGCATCCGCCGATGGTTCCGCCACAGTGCTATCTCGATATCTATCGCGACGTTGATCCCGGCCACCCGTCACAAGGTACATGGAGGTCGCAACCGGACGAGATGCCCGCTCGAATGAACAACCGGCTGATCGACAGCGAACGCTATGACGCGAAGTTCATCCGCCAAGCCCGCCGCGCATTCTATGCCTTATGCACGCACATCGATCATCAGATCCGAGTCGTCATCGGAACGCTGCGCGAAGAGGGCTTGCTCGACAACACGGTTATTCTGTTTACGGCCGACCACGGCGACATGCTTGGCGATCACGGCCTGTGGTCGAAGCGGATGTTCTATGATAGTTCGGCGTGCGTACCGATGATCGTCGTCGGTGCCTCCGGCAGCGAACAGGTTCCCTGCCGAACGACGAATGATCGTTTGGTCAGTTGGCAAGACATCATGCCGACGCTGTTGGACCTCGCTGGCGTCGCCATCCCAGAGACCGTCGATGGCGAGTCGATGTTCAGCGATCAGACGCGCGAGGCGCTTTACGGCGAGTACGGCGAAGGAGCCGAAGCAACTCGTATGATTCGCGACTCGCGACACAAACTGATTTACTACGCCTACGGCAACCGGCTGCAGTTGTTTGATCTGAAAGAAGACCCACAAGAGCTTGACGATCTCAGCCGCTCCGCGGATCATGCGAACGTCAAGGCACGGCTGACAGAGTTGCTCGTTTCGCAAATGTACGGTAGCGATAGCGACTTGCTTCGCGATGGCGAACTTGTTGGCGTGCCAGTTGACACCGAGCGGTCTGCTCCCGATCGCACGCTCTCGTTACAACGAGGCAGACACTGGCCCGTGCCTCCCCAGAGTTGATTACTTAAACTGAAAGGGAGTCGTGAAAATAGGACTGGCTCGAAAACAGCGCGATCGGCTTGCCACTAGAAAACAAGTGGTTCGCTGCTTTGGTGCCTGTCCCACTTTCACGACGGACCAGCGGGGTTCGACGTGGCCCGCGAGGAAAGGGGA
>PBSM01000145.1 GCA_002726245.1 Planctomycetaceae bacterium
TACGGAATGGGATGGAAATCGAGCGAGAAGGAACTGGCCTCAGGCAACAATAGCGGCGAAAGTTTCTTCACCCAGCCCCAGCTTCTTAACCGATCATCCCGGCGGGCATTATCGCATGGCTGAGCCTTGTGATTTTGACGGCGACGGCCGAATCGAGGTGATCACCGGTGCCGATTTTGGCCCCGTGTTTTACTTCCGGCGTTCGCTCAAGGATCGATAGAATCAAGATCAAGGTGCTGAGCATAGAGACTGTTGCTAAAGTCATCTCTCCCACAGGCACTGTCTGGTTCAAGCTCGAGCTGAGCCGTGACATGTTGCGACGGATTGGAAAGTCCGCCTCGCTCTCACCGCCTTCGCACCAGCAGCTTGACGTGCCCCATGAGCCCGGCGGGGCCGGCATGATTAATGACGCGGACGCTGACCTGATTGCTCGCGCCAGGTTTGATGATCTCGGAAACATCCGTCAGGCCTGTCCTCATTCCTAGCCCTTGCTTCGTGTTCATCAGCGCGATGATCTCTGGGCGCAGCCCCGGTCCGGGGGAAGTGCCGGCGGAATGTCCCCCGAACGCGAGCATGATCTCGTCACGTTGCGGATCAAGGTCCCCGGGCGCGTCGAACTTGATCCTGTAGATTCCCACGCCGTTCGCCTTGGTGCCTTGTGACTGCCAGCACTTCAATGTGCTAATCAGCGGCCAGCTTCCAAAAGCGAAATCATTGTTTGGCCGATACCAATGCTTGTTGTATCGGATCTGAAGCTGCGTATCGAAACGGAAATGCCAATACACTGGGAGTTCAGCGGCGATCCTCCAGCCGTCCTGCTTTGCTTTGCCCCAGAACGCGGTATCCTTCGCCGCCATCTGCCGGTCATGCTCGGTATAGTCAGTTAGGTCCCATTTGGGTGTGGGCTTCCATGAAAGATCTTGCGGCTGGTGGGCGTCGATGTTGGCCTGCCAGTATTTTCGCATCAGGGGCGTCGGTTCGGCCATGATCCAAGGCATTTCGCCGTAAAGCCACGCGTATTTATCCGACGCCGCCAGGGCGTTGTGTGCCGCGTGTTTGTGCCGCTGGGGGTCGCGCTGGTTGGCGCGCACGTCAGTGGGACTAAAGCGATGCTCGCCCCATCCCGCGTCCGTCCAGATGGCTGTGCAGAAGCTGATTCGCCTACGGACCAGCTCCGGGGTCGTGCTGAGGATCGGCGCCAGCCGGAGTGCCTGATCGCGGACAACCAACATGTCCTGGTAGGTCGAATCGAGATAGGTGGCCTCGCAGGCCGACACGAGCGACGCCCGTTCGTCCAAGCCGACGAGTAGTCCGTCAAAGAACGCTGGCATGAGCGCGAAGCCGGTGTCGAGCAAGCTGCCCTTTGCTTCCCTCTCCAGCTCTCTCCTCAACGCGACGCGGTAAGCGCCTTCATACAGTGACGCAGCGACCATGAGTACGATCTGCGGGTACTCCCTGGTCAACGCCTTCCCGTACTGCTCACCTCGCTGCCGCACCTTTGCGGCAACCTCGCGAAACGATCGTGGCTCGGCTTCGCCCGCAACTTTGTAGCCCTCGTCGGCATACTGTCTGTAGTAGAACGGATACTTCCAGACGCCTTTGCCGCGTCCCCCGTACTGCTCCAAATCCAGTAGCACACCCTTGAAGCCGCACTCACGGGCGAGCCTCGCGGCCAGGCCCGTATTCGCACACACCGCCTCCCAGTCCTTGTCGTTGAACCAATCCGGTACCTTGCCTTCGACCCAAAGGGTCGAGCTAGTCCATAGGAAGTTGTCCGTCAGGTGTCCCCAGTCTTTGACCGATTTGAAGGCGTCTATCTCCGGCTTAACGTCTTCGTACGTCAGCGGCGGGATTCGCCACCATTGTCCGTTCCGCAGGACGAACATCACACCGTCGATCCCTTTGTCCTGCCAGGACGCGACTTTCGCATTCAGGAACGCGGCCTTTTTTCGAGCGTCTTCGATCCCCTCAAGTTCTCCGCAGACATGCCTGATCTCCCTCGCCCCACGTAGGAGCTTCTTGCCTGCAACATTGGAAAGAGGAATCCTCCCGCCCTCGGCAGGGCTGAGCGTCTCTTCGCAAATCGATGCGGACGGCATCGATGTGACCAGCAAGCCCATTGTCAACGGGATCACACCAAGCCTCATCGGTCGTCTTCTCACGACTGGTTTCCCCAGAGCAAAGGAGACAGTTTTCTAATCGCTGTCGCCGGTGATCGCCTCGATAATCTCATCTGCCAGGTCTGCATGCGGCCATTTGGTCAGATGATATTTTCGTTTCTTGAGTTCCTGCGCTGCGGGCAATGCCGCCACTTGAGGACATCCTTCACGGATGCCTCCGACGCGCCATGAATCCCGCCCATCGTAATGCACGGGATGCCCTTGTGAATCAACCCAACCTTCTTCGCCAGCGGCAAGGATTCGGTGTACAGATTGCCCTGGGGCGGCACCACCGCGAGGTTCCCCGGATTGTAGAACGTGACGGAGTTCTGCGCGTGCTCGACCATGTCCTGATAGATGGCTTCAAGCCATCGCGGATCGTTGCTGGCGGGGGTAGGCAGCCAGTGGCGCGGGAAATAGACGCCGAACGAAGCGCGGGCCACTGGCAACTCGAACGGGCGGACATCGATCTTGAGCTTCAGTTCGGTCGGCGGCCGGTTCTTGGGCATCAGCCAAATCGTGCCTTCCTGGAGTCCGCTTTTGGCATCGCTATCGGCGTGGAACGTGATCCAGAAGGCGCGTTTTTCGTTTTCACCAACCCGGTCCAATTCCTTCGATAACCGGAGCGTCGACGTCGGCGCCCAATAGCCGGGCTGGTGCCACTTGCCCTTGAAATGCTGAGGATAACGCGCATACCGCTCGACCTCGCGGATCTTGACGTCGAGATCGACATCCGTGATCAGCACGCCGACGTTTTGCGTCTCTCCTGCGATGCCGTAGATCCCGAGTTGCACGGAGATGTATTCGCCTTTAGCCATGGACACCGAGACCGCATCGACCGCGTCTTTCGGGGCGACGGTCTTGGTTTCATCGAGGCGTCGCATCGTGTTGGCAAGAAACGGCGCGTACCCCTTTTTCTTCAGCGCCGCCGGCCATTCATTCGTGGGTCTTGCTTCCGGCTCGGCCGCAAAAGACAGCGGCGCGCCTAACAGCATGGCGGCGACAACAAGACAGTGATGCGATCGTTGTTGTTTCATTCATCGTACCCTTCTCTGCTCGACTCCGACGAATGATCTGCCGCCGGCATACTTGAACAGGTCACCGGTGCCCGCGGGCAATTTGAACGTGAACGCATGGTCCTTTAGCTCGTGTCTCTCGACCTTGCCGGTTTCGCGGCTCAGTCGCTCGATCGCGGTGACCTCGTCGGTGAAAGTTAAGGTCACTTGCGTCGCCAGTCCCGCATGGTCAACGTCTGTCGCCCGGGAGTTGATCTTGTTGGCGACCATAAAGTACTCCTCGTTGCTCGCGTCCCGGAAGAAACCGACCATGAGATGGTCCTGGAACGGGTACGTGCGCCCCGTAAGGCCTGTCAACTTGCCCGTTCGCAATGTGTCTGATTCAGCGAAACCATAAAGAGGACCCGCCCAGGTATTGTGGGTTGTCAAATTGGTATGGTAGGTACGAATGTGCCTCAACTTGAGCAAAGCCGGACCAAGCTTTGCGACCTCGGCGTTGATTCTGGCGAGAAACTCGAAGTGCTTTGTTTTGCCGATGGCCTTTTTGTCTTTATACCGTACGTATCCAGTCGTTTCGTCCGTTGAACCCCACCGCCAGTCGATGAAGCCCGTGCAACCGTATGCCAGCGCACAGAATGTGTTGGCGCGCAATGTGGAATCGCTCCGTTTCCTCCCGGAGGCACCACGGGCCACGAAAAAGGCGATGCCGCGAGCCTTGCAGAATTCGGAACTGTATCCCAGACACGCGTACATCGCCGGGTTAATGTCGAGCGTCTTGCCGCTGGACGTGTGATACGGATACCACTGATAGATCATCCCGTCAGGCCGGATCACGTCCCACATGATCTTCCATTTCGGCTGGTCCGTCATGGGCACGCAGATGAGTGACAGGAGGCGCGGATGCGCAGCGCGCATCCACTTTACCTGTTCAGCAAACGTCTTCTGGTCCTGGGGGTCATACGGTTCATCAGCAAGCTGCACACCGACAAACTTGGGATCTCCGGCGAACCACTTAACACGATGCTGGAAATCGGGGAGACCCGACCAACCGGCCCCGAGAATCATGTACTGTACCTTCGCCTTTTGCGCCGCGCGAACGCCGGGATACCACATGTGGCCGCCCGCCGACATGCTGACATCATCCAGCAGGTTCAATCCGGCTTCCCGGAACACGTCCATATCGGGATCGACGATCAGCCCGGGCTTGGCATTCTCATACCAGTGCGGCAGGTACGCCATATCGTAGGACATGACACCCAACGTGAAGGGATGCGACTGCTGCCATTTTGCGTAACGGTCCTTGAACTTGGTGTTGCTGTCCTGCGCTATTATCCGGCCGCTGCCGGCGACTAACATGGCCGCCGCAAGCAACACCGCTGACAGACTGTTTGTCCTCATACCGAATCTCCTTTCAGATGACGAGGTAGACCAGCGCGGATTCTCAGCACTGTTGGCGAGCTTCTCGATTACTCAAAGTCCACCTCGTGCAACTTGACCCGCAACGCGGACAGCGCCTTCTGCTCGTCTGGAACTGGGCACTTTTCTGACGAGCCCAGCATCACTTCCAGTCGGGTAATCTGCCGCACCAACTCCCCCAGCATCTCGGGAGTCATCGCGCCGGCGTGATCGTCGCCGGGCATGCGGGTGTGATACGTAAAGTGCTTTTCCAGAACATCGGCACCGAGTGCAACCGCAGCTAAGCACGCCTCGATACCTCGACTGTGATCGCTGTAGCCGATCCCATACTCGGGGAACTCGTCTTTGATTGTGCGCATCGCTCGCAGGTTGACGTTAGCGTCATCCGTCGGATATTGGCTCACGCAGTGCAGCAGGTAGAGGTTCTCAATCCGCTGCAGATGTTTGACCGCCTCACGGATCTCGCCCAGCGTCGAGCCTCCCGTGGACAGATAAACCGTTTTCACCTGGTCGGCGCGCGAGTTCACATAGTCGAGCAGGTCGAGGTGGACGATCCGACTGGACGCGAGCTTGAGGGAGTCCAGACCCATCTTGTCGACCAGGAAAACCGTTGACCGCACCGTGAACGTCGAGCTGAGAAACTCGATGCCTTTCTCCTTACATAGCGCTTGCATCTCGGAGTGGACCTCGGGCGGCATTTCGACGCCTTGGAACCACTCGTGCCACTGGTGGTCTTTGCCGAATTGGTCGGCCGTGTACGTCTGGAACTTGGCGATCGTGGCCCCGTTGGCGGCGGCCTCTTCCACCATGCCTCGACAAACGTCCCAGCAGCCGTAGTGGTTCTCGCCGATTTCCGCAATGACGATGGTCTTCATCGAGCCTCTCGTTTCATGCTCCAGCGTTTGAGAATCAGCGGCCGGGCGCTAGCCCCCGGTTTCCGCGAGAACGGGCCGCTAGCGCGGTCCCGCTGATTCATGCTCCAATGATGCCGAGGGGAGGGTTCGTTTTCCACTTGCCGCGGGTGAAGTCCGGAAACTCGACCGGGCGGCTCTTGTTGGCGACGGATCGTTCACTTAATCCCGACACCACGCTCCACGACGCCGCGTCATAGACGTTCATGTCGGGCGGCGTGCCTGTGCGCAGGGCTTGGATCAGCCGATACAACTCCATGTAGTCCATTCCGCCATGCCCTTTCCCTTCGGCTCGTTCCAACAGCTCTTTCCAGAGGGGATGTTCATGTTCGGCCCGGTACTTTTCCGGCGACTGCCACTCGTGTCCAGCGCCGTCCCGTTCAATGTGAATCCTGTCCGGGTAGCCTTGGAAAATGCCCTTAGTTCCCTGGACCGTGTTGATGCGACTATAGGGCCGGGGCAACTGTGTGTCGTGACCCACCATGATCGTGCAACCATTGACGGTGCGGATCATGCTGAAGTTGACGTCCCCGAGTGCATATTGGTGCTTGGCCAGCGGATGGTCCGCACCGAATCGCTTGGCATAGTGCAGGTTCAATCCGCGCGACTTGCTACTCATCGAGACCAGGAAATCGAAGCGATCGCCGCGGTCGATGTTCATGCATTGAGCCACCGGTCCCAGTCCGTGCGTCGGGTAGAGGTTGCCGTTGCGGCGGAGCATGTGTTCCAGCCGCCACTCGATGCTCGGGCCCGGACCAAGCAACTCGCGGTCTTCGCGCAACTCGTGCATGTATCCCGCTTCGCCGTGAATCAGCTCGCCGAACAGGCCCTTGCGAACCATGTTCAGGACCATCATTTCCGTGCGCCCGTAACAGCAGTTCTCCAACATAACGCAATGCCGATCGTGTTTCTCCGACGTTTCGACCAACTGCCAGCACTCGTCGATGGTCACTGCGGCGGGCACTTCCGTGGCGGCGTGTTTGCCTGCCTTCATCGCGGCCACGCAAACCGGCACGTGCCACCTCCAGGGTGTGGCGGTGACGACCAGGTCCAAGTCTTCCCGTTCGCAAAGCTGTTTGAAATCGGTCTCGCCGGGGAAATAACCGGTTGGTTTGGGCTGCCCGGCGTCCTGCACCCAACGCTGGGCTTTTGCAACGCGCTCTTCGATGAGGTCACAAACCGCGAGAATCTCGACTCCCTCGAGTTCCAGCAACAACCGAACGAGGCTCGAGCCGCGTCCCCCGATCCCGACAAAACCGATCCGCACGGGATCGATGGGAGCTGCCTTTACGTGTGGCGCCGCACTCGATTTTGGCTCCTCAGCACTGGAGGCCGGCACGCCGCCAATCGCAAGCCCGGCACCAACGGTCGCCCCCAACTTCAAAACGTTCCTTCGATCAAACTCGATCGCCATCGTCTTCTCCTTTGTCATTGGTCGAGTGCTCGATACGATAGCCTCAAAGGCCACCGCTGTAAAACATCGTGTAGAGATCTTTGTGTTGTGGCACTCCAGCGCGAGTCCTTTGATGAGCGTTCACGGGATTCGGTCCTTGCGGAAAGAGCCTACGGACACACCAGCGGTGATTCTAACTCAGAGCAGGCGTTTCGCAATTCACTACAACTACTCTCCGCCCCGCCGTCTGCGGTGGAGGGCGGCGAGGTGATCCAAGCGGTTGACCTTGAATCTTCTGGACTATCTGAGTCGCCGCGGTGCCTCCTCGCCGGAGTACCACCAAGCCGAGTCGTCCGTGAACCAGTTCTTTCTGATAGGGTAGGTGGGCCGGCCTCGTGTCGCTCTGAATACTCTCAACCTCAAGACGGGAGAGACCCGTAGGACCGTCAAGTGCGCGCGATGCGGATCGTTTCCTCAGATCGCGCCAAGCTATGGCCGGTAGTTCGACTCCGATCATCGCGAGTGACTTCGCCTGGTTCGGCTACGTCTTGATCAGCGGCATTTCGTATAGCCCGACCACGCCCTCATTCCCGTAGGTCCGAGGACCGGTCATCTGGGCAACTGCGATGTGACGGCCGTCGGGATGCAAGTCCATTCCATAGGCTGGGCCGGTCACCTTGACGCTGGCCAGTTTCTCGTCCTGGTCGGGTTTCCAGAACCAGATCTCGCCGGTCTGGGCACCGACACCGGCTGTCACGAAGAAACCCTGGGGATGGAAGGCCACGTGGTGGAAGATCGAGCTGTCAAAGGTCGATACCTGCTTGCGGATCTGATCGCCGGTCTTCCAGTCAAACTGCAGTACGAGCCCCGGACGGCCATAGCTGTCCCGCCCGCAGCAGAACATCACCGCGCCGTCGGGGGTGAACGCCAAGTCGCGGACACCGCCATAGTTGATGTCCGTCCCACCTTTGTAGTTCGACAAGTCCTTGGCATCGAATTCACAGAGTTCCTTCCCGGCGTGGTACTCCCATTGCTTGATCTTTTGGTCGCCACGGTCACCAGTCAGCAGATGCTTGCCATCGGGATGGAACGCGGCACTGAACACCGGGCAGGCGTGACCGGCAAGTTCCCTCGCGAGCAAGCCGTCGGTCGCCGACCACAATCGCACCATGCCGTCGCCTCCACCGGTGGCAACGAGTTCGCCGTCGTTGCTGATCGCCACGGTGCGCAGCGTGCCGTGGCCGGTCTCGATGCTCCACCGCACACCCGGTCGATCGCCCAAGGTGTCCCAGCAGATTAGCCGGCCGACGAGGTCTCCCGTGACGACCATTGACAGTGTTTCGTCAGTCCCTACAACGTGGGACGGATTGGCAATCCGTCTTACTGGCCGTTCCGGTAGCGGAAGTGGAGGCGGTGAAAGTTCAGGCGCAGGCGAAATCACGGACACGTCGGATGTGCCCCAACGCGCCGACGTCACCACCCAACTCTCGTGGTCGTGCCGCGACTCAATCAAACCCGTGTTGATGTCGGTCAGATAGATCTTGCGGCCGCGTCCACCGGCAAAGCACCAGCGACCGGTGGGATCAATCACGCACGACATTAGCGGGACCTCGTGTTCGAATTCCCGAAGGAGTTTGGTGGCAGCCGGGCCGATCGTCTGTGCGGTGTATTCCATCAGGCCAGGACCTCCTTGATGACAGACGCCGCCGGATCGGCCACCGGGTTTTCCCGTCCGCCTAACCGCCAGGTGGCCGTCGGATCGAGCTTCATCGCCACCAGGATCGTGTTGAACAAGTCGCCAGCGTCAACCTGCCCGTCGACCACTTCGGTACCCAGGTCGTTGGTCTTGCCCAACACGACACCCGGCTTGATCCCGCATCCGGCAAACGCCATCGACCAGGCGTCGCCCCAATGGTCCCGGCCGCCGTAGTAGTTGATTCGCGGTGTCCGGCCCATCTCGCCCATGATGACCACGAGGGTCTCGTCCAGCAGACCGCGATCCTGGAAATCGTCCAGCAGCGTCACAAACGTCCGGTCGAACTCAAGACACCGCTGCCGCTGCCAGTGGAAGTTTTCGAAATGAGCGTCCCAGTCATGGTGCGCGACTTTCACACAGTTGACGCCTGCTTCGAGCAACCGTCGGGCCAGCAAACAGTTGCGGCCGAAGTGGTGATCGCCGTATCGCTCGCGATCCGCCGCCGATTCCTGCTCCAAGTCAAAGATGTCCTGTCGCCGCATCAGCGCATCAGCCTTCCGGTAACTGTCGGAATAGGACTTGATCGCCTCCGGGGCCCGCCCTTTCAGGAACCGCGCGTCGGAGCGTTGCCGGATGCCGTCGCGGGCCGATGCCGTCGCGGCGTTGATCGCCTCTGGCCGCGCGATGTTGGCGGGCGGATTGCCGTCGATGATCATCACGCCTTCGTATTTCGGACCCAGGAACCCGGCATCGCCGACATCGGTGTAAGCCTGGGGGTGATGCCTTCGCATCGTGACATAACCGGGCAGGAGATCGTCAGGACGTTCGAGCATCTTGGCGACCGCCGACCCCAGCACGGGATAACCGGGTACCTTTCGGCCCGACTGCAATAAATAGTGGCCACGGAAGTGACTGGTCTCGCCGGTATTGACGCTGCGGATCACCGCCAAGCGATGCATGATTTTTGCGGTGTGGGGCAGCAGTTCTCCGATCTGGACTCCCGGTAGAGACGTGGCAATTGACCGGAAAGGGCCGCCATACTTCGAGTCCGGCTTCGGATCAAACGTCTCTAGTTGGCTGGCTCCTCCGGAAAGGAACAACAGCAGCAGCTTCTTTCTGGGAGACGCTGGTGCCGCGGCGCGCGCCGATAAGGTGGCGTGCCCCATCCTTGCCAATCCCAGGGCGCCTCCGACTGTCCCTTGCAGCATCGTTCGCCGCGAGAGGTGACGATTCGTCGGGCGGTCGTGTCCGGGCCGTTGCATCAGTTCGTCCTGGCGTCGCACGTATTTCGTTTAACCCGTAGCCGAAGGCGAGGAGACTCACTGGCCTCGCCTTCGGCTACGGGTTAAACGAGCTAATGATTCAATCGGAATTCCGCGGACAGCAATTGTCCCCAGACAATCTGTCTCACAACCTCGTGTCGCTGTTCTTGGTCACACGCCCCCTTCACCAACTCTGTCTCCTCCGCCCTCTCTTCGTCGGTAGGACGGCGAGACAGGACGGCCAAGTACAACTCGTCGGCCAACTCATCGGGCTTGTCCAAGCGCGACAGCCGGTCCAGGAGGACAGACTCGTTCATGAACTTGATCATCTGTTCGCTGTTGAGCAGGAACAGAGCCTGATCGACCGAGGGTTGAAAGCCGTTGTCAGGCTGTCCGGGAAGGCGCGAGAACACGGTGAACAGCGGCTCCAGCTCCCGCTGGAGATCCCCGTAGACCTTCTTGTGGACCTGCCAGCGCAGGTCGGCCGGGCTCGCGTCCTCCTCCTTCATCTCGCGTTCGGCCCGCTCAATTCGCGACGGCAACCGCCCGGTCACCTGCAGCACGCTCCAGCCCAGTTGTTCTGGCGACAGTGGGCGCAGCGCGGCAACGGCGAATCGGGATGCATCGGGGACGCACGACTCTTTACCGGCGCATGGTAGCCGGCTCGACCGCTGGTAGGTCCTTGTCAGGGCGATGTCGCGCAACAGACGAGGGATGTCGTAGTCGGTATGTTCCAGGCGTTCGGCAAGCCGCTGGAGCAGTTCGGGGTGCGACGGCGGGTTGTCGGGATGGTGCATGTCCAGCGGATGCACGAGTCCCCGGCCAAGCATCACAGCCCAGATCCGGTTGGCGATGTTGCGGGAGAACCCTCTCGTCTCGCGCCGCGGGAGGAACTCGGCCAGCCGGGCTCGGCGGCTGTATGACGGAACACCCATCCGCCCTTTCTCTGGCTTGATCTTGTATTCCTTGTCCTCCACAAGCGGCGGATCTGCAATCATCTCGCTGCCGGGGAGTTGGGGGTTGGTCTTGCCCTCCATTCCGGTGAAGGCCGACGTGAACGAGACGTCGCCTTCGGCCCTCTCGGCGACAAAGTTCAGTTTCTTTTCATCATCACGAAAGTGCTTCAACCTGCTAACAAAGGCATACTGGCCGTAATAGTCGGCCTGACGATACGCCTCGATCCGCGGATCGTCGTGACACTGGGCACACTGCAAATCCGTCCCCAACATTAATCGGCCGACGTCGCGGGCCACCAGATGCGGTTCGACATCACGGACCAGATAAAACTTGGCCGCCGCCCCATTGGTTTCGTCGGTTCCGTCGCCAGCGAGCATCTCGCGGACCAAGTCGTCCCACGGCTTGTTCTGCCGGAAAGACGCGGCGAGCCAATCCCGCCACCGGGAACCCTCGACGTCGTAGGAAGGGATCGTTGCGATCCGACGTTCGATCAGGATCGCGTCGAAGACACGGGCCATCTGCAAGGCGAATTCCGGACGATCCAGCAACGTATCGACCAGTTGCGATCGTTTGTCGCACGACGAATCCTCCAGGAACGCCTTGGTTTCTTCGGCCGTCGGTACGACTCCCACGAGGTCCAGGTACAGCCGTCGTACGAATTCGGCATCATCGGACGTCGCCGCCACCTTCGTACCGTCCCGCTGACAGGCTGCCTCGATGATCCGGTCGATCTGCTCGGGAAGCCGTTCCTCGGCGCGACCGATGGGAAGCGTCACGACAGCGGTCATCGCCAGGACGGTTGTGGGGTGAAGGGCCCGGCACGGCATGGTGGTTGTTATCGTAACGTCCCGTGGACTGCACGTCAATGTTGCCGTCTGGGGCCATTCAAGCACGAAGCGCAAGCGAGTGCATCCCCGCTGATGCACTCGCTTGCGCTTCGTGCTTGTATGCCGCTCGTTGCCGCACCACACTATGAGCACACCACCACAGGAATCCAACGATGAAACATCAAAGAGCCCGGTTGATTTTCTTTGCAATACTGACCGTCTTTGTCGGGGCATCAGCACTGACCGCGGACGAACCGCGTGCGATGACGCTAGTCGATCTGCTGAACATCCCGTCGCTCAGCAGCCCTCGTCTTTCGCCTGATGGCAGGCAGTTGCTCTACGTCCTGGAAAAAGCGGATTGGGAAGCCAACAAGCAAATCGGCCACATTTGGCGCACGGATGTGCCCGCCGGCGAGGCGGTTCAATTGACAAACGGAGCGCACGGCGAAAGCAGTCCTCGCTGGTCTCCGGATGGCCGCTGGGTCGCGTTTCTCGCTAACCGCGGCGAGGATGATGTCGAAGACAAAAAAGACCAGATCTTCCTCATCAGCAACCGCGGCGGTGAAGCTCAAGCGCTGACGAATCGGCCGAGCGGTGCGAAGGGCATTTCCTGGTCGCCGGACGGCAAGTTCATCTACTTCATTTCGCCTGATCCGAAATCCCCCGAACAACTCGAGCGCGAGAAGCTGAAAGACGACGTGTTTGCCTTCGACGAGAACTACCAACACGTTCACCTCTGGAAGACTGCGATTGCCGACAAGGCCGAGACGCGGATTACGCAGGGCGACTATTCCGTCCTCGACTATCAACTCTCAAACGACGGGATGAAGGTCGCGTATCATCGATCGGTCAATCCATTGTTCGGTGACTCGGATCAAGGCGAGGTTTGGGTCATGCACGCCGACGGAACCGGCGCCGTGCAGCTCACCCGAAACCACGTCCCTGAGACGTCGGCAAGACTCTCGCCGGACAACAAGCACGTCGTGTTTCTGGCCAAGGCGAACCAGAAGTTCGAATACTACTACAATGCCAACCTGTTCCTCGTGCCGGCAACCGGAGGCGACGCAAAGCGACTACTGCCCGCCTTGCCGTATGAGATCTTAGCCGCCGATTGGTCCGAGGATGGACAGAGCATTTTCTTGACCGCGAACAGGGGAGTGCAAGTCGAACTGTTCCAACTGGATGTCGAATCGGCGAAACTGGAGCAATTGACCAGCGGCAATCATGCCATTCGCTCGTGGCATTATTGTGCCGCGGCCGACAGGCACGTGATGTCAATTGATCGGCCGGAAAACCCAGGCGACGTGCAGATGCTTGCAAGTCGTTCGGCCGCTGACGACAATCCCATGCCACGACAAGTCACACATGTGTTCGATGAAGTCACCGAACGCTTTCGGCTGCCCAGGCAGGAACGGACCACTTGGCGCGGCGCCGACGGCGTCGAAGTCGAGGGGTTGCTCTTCTATCCGCTCGATTATCAAAAGGGAAAGCGCTATCCGCTGGTCGTGCAGGCGCACGGCGGGCCAGCACATTCGGACCGGTTCGGATTCGGTGCGTGGCGCGACTACATTCCGATTCTGACCGCTCGCGGGTACGCCATCATCAAGCCAAACTATCGCGGCAGCACCGGCTACGGAAATACATTCTTGCGAGACATGGTCGGCCACTACTTCAAGAATGCCCATCTAGACGTGATGGCGGGCGTCGACCACTTGATTCAAGCCGGAATCGCCGATGGCGACCGCATGGCGATGATGGGCTGGAGCGGCGGCGGCCACATGACCAACAAGATCATCACGTTCACGGATCGTTTCAAGGCGGCGTCTTCCGGAGCGGGCGCCGTGAATTGGATTTCGATGTATGGCCAAAGTGACGTGCGAATCTATCGGACACCCTGGTTCGGCGGCACTCCCTGGCAAGAGCAAGCTCCGATCGACGTGTTTTGGGAACACTCGCCGCTCAAGCACATTGCCAAAGTGAAGACGCCGACGATCGTCCTGGTTGGCGAAAAAGACGTGCGCGTGCCGATGCCGCAGTCCGTGGAACTCTACCGGGCGTTGAAATCCAACGGCGTTGCCACCCACCTCTACGTCGCCCCGCGGGTGCCGCACGGCTGGAATGAACTTCGCCACCGACTGTTCAAAATGAATGTGGAACTTGATTGGTTCGAGAAACACGTCCGCGACAGAAAGTACACGTGGGAGAAGGCGCCCACGGTTGAATCCGGAAAACTTCGCGCAGGCGGGATCACGGTGACCGCTTTGAATGCGACGGAGACCGCTGCCGTCGAGCTTGACAACGGCACCAAGGTTCGCGTTGCGAAGCGAGTCGCGGTTAACGTCGATCCGAAGCGCGACCTACACGGCCCGTGCGTGATCCGAGCGGCGAATGGGGATCTGTTGTTGAGCCATCAAGATTCCAACAAGCACGGCGGCGGAGATGGGTTTGCCCGACAGTGGCGCAGCACCGACAACGGATTTAACTGGAAAGACGAAGGGCCCGTTGCCGACTGGCGAAAGCGGAACATCGACTCGCTGTTTGGTGAATACGGACTCGCCGCAGATGGCAGGCTCGTGATGATCGTTCAACGCCGCAAGGTGCTGGGAGGGAATCTCGGAATTGTCGGATCATGGCTACAAACGAGTACCGATCACGGAAGGACATGGAAGGAGATCGGCCCCGTGGATGGCAGTCACGAATATGCCGTGATGTTCGGCCGCAGCATTATCCGTCACAAGGAAGTCATGTACGTCGGAGCCTGGTCGCGCCTGGGAAACTCGTTGTACATCAGCGAAGACAACGGGCTGACCTGGAAGAAACGCAGCGTTATCTTTCCCACAGACTATCCGGACTTCGCCAATTTGAAGAACGCCGGACCTCCGTTCTATCCCCATGTCGTTTTCTGCCCGGACGGCTCGCTGTTGGCCATGACTTATCACACACCGCCAAAGAACCATTGCTACTCGCGCCGCAGCCACGACAACGGCAAGACCTGGGGCCCGATCGTCAAGGAAACGGGGCTCACGCTGTGGGCACCGCGCATGAATCGAATGGACGAGGACACGCTGATCGTCACCGGAAGAGATATCCAGGAACGGGCAGCGGTGGCATGGTTTTCAACGGACAACGGCAAGAGTTGGGGGAACAAGTTGATACTCGACAAACCGAAGTTCGCCGGAAGTTACGCCTACACCGATTCGATCGGCGCGCGCGACGGACAGTTTTGGGTTTTCACCAGCAGCCCTCAATCCGCGGGGAAGGGTGACATCGTTGGTGTGTTGCTCGAAGTGACCAGAACATTGGGCGGGTCAGCAACGATCGGGGGCTCGTTATAGCCAGGCAACGCTCGGTGGGCTGAGCCCGATGACGAGGCGCCTGGCTGAGGACCGACAACCGGGTGAAGCAGGCTCAACGAGCAAACGGCGATTGTCAGCCCGGCGATGCTCAAGCGGCTGAGGCGTTCGTCAAGGAAGAACATGGCCACCATAGTCGTGAACAACAAGCTGCCCGCGGCCGTCATCGGGAAGACCACGAAGCCTGGAAGTGACTTGAGCGCCGTGAGGATAAAGTAGGTCTGTGATAGGTTCGCGAGGCCGAGAGCAATTCCGGCAGCGAATTCTCTGTTGGTTGGCATCCGTCGGCGCAGGGCGAGCAGGACAACCGATGCAAGCCCGGACAGGCCAAAGGTCAACAAGATAAAGGTAGGCCGTTCATTAGGTTGACAGAGGTGTTTGAACATCTCCAGCGACAGTCGGCAGCAGCCACCCATCAGGAAAAACATGGCCAATAAGAGCAGCGCATAGGGCGGCGGTTTGCTGCCTTCCAAACGGGCTGCCCGACGGGCAACCAATGTCAAAGATGCACATGCCAGCAGAATGCCGACGGCTTGCAGAATGCTCGGTCGTTCGTGCCAAAACACGATGCCGCACAGTACCGGAACAAGGATCGATAGCCGAGACACCACGGTCGTGTTGGCAGCTCCTTTCCAACTCGTGGTGATGATCAAGAAGAAAAAGGCGACGAAATAGAAAACTCCACCCATCGTGCCCGTCATCAACGAATTGGCGGTGAACGGCATTTGTTCGGTGGACAAGAAAAACGCCGTGATCGCCACGCCGGCAACGATGTAATTCAATGCTCCAATCGTGATCACATCATCTTTGCGCACCTGCGACCAACGGACGCAGAGGACGAAAAAAGAACTAAAGACGATGTGCAACAGGACAAAAAACATTAGTGAGGGCCGGGGATGATCGGACAGGTCGCCGGGCGGTTGTGAGGGTGTGAAACGGGCAGGAGGGTGGTTGTACCAGATGTGACGTATTGGGACAAACGTGAGGTTTCATATGAGACATAGGGAGAACATTGGGAGAATTGGGTCTCTGTAGGGTTTTCTGAGCGATCAGTGTGATAGCTGTATTTCCCCTGAAAACGGGGGATTCGATGTTCGTTGGGTTCGATTCCCATCATGCGGACACGAAGTCCGTGTGCGTCCGCCGTCGGTGTTGACGCAGCTTAACGTACGGGTTGGGGAGCAATCAAACACGAACTACCGCCAGGAGCAAAGCACGATGAGATGCCCACTGCGATGCGTGCCGACGACGGCGATCATGACGTTGTTCGCGCTGACACCAGCGCACGGCCAGGAAGCACGCGAGCTGAACATCACAATCGGCAGGTCGCTGCAGCTTGGCGATGTGAGCAAGGCTGGAGAGGTTGACTTAGTCGTCTCGCCAACCGGCGCGGTTGCAGCGTTTGTGCCCACAACGCGTTGGCCCGGCCGCGAAGGACGGTTGTGGATGGCATACCGCGTCTCTGCCGACGGCGGTAAGACGTGGTCTGGTCAGTTTGAAGCGCCGATGCTCGATCGGTCGGCCGCGGTGGTTGGTGCCGGCCGGACGGCGGGTGAGAACCCCAGGGGCGCCGTCAAGCGAGCCGGTCTTTGGGAGCACATGATCCGTCCGCCGACGTGGTTTGCGGCTAGATTTGCGCGGTTCGGCAATGACCTGCTGAGCTATCAAGTCGAAGCATTGCGGGCCGACGTGCCGGAAGCGGTTGTGCTTGCGAAGGACGAGCACGGCGTCGCGCATCGCACCGAAAAGGTCTTGCCGCTCTTTGATCGCGGTCAAATGATTCGGTTAAGCGAAAGTGAACTGCTGCTGGCGATGCACGGCCGGTTCAAAGGCGATACGAAGTCGCGGGCATTTCTCATCCGTTCGCTCGACGGCGGGCGTCTGTGGCGAACCTTCGGAACGATCGGCCACCACGCAGACGATCCTGACCCGGAGTTGCCAGGAAAGTTCGCGGGCTACAGCGAGCCCAGCATCGCCAAACTGCCAAGCGGGAGGCTGCTGGCGGTGATGCGGGCGGACGATTCGGATAAGCCGCCATTCAAACCGCTCTACGTCAGTTGGTCGGATGATCGGGGTGCCAACTGGTCGAGGCCCCTGCCAACTTCGCCGCATCTTTCCGGTACGCCGACGCTCGTTGTGCTGGATGGCGGGGTGGTGGCTTGTGCGCACGCACAGCCGGCCTTGCGAGTCGCATTCAGCATGGACGAAGGTCGAACCTGGAGCACAGACCAGGCGATTTCCGGCACGTCAAAGCAAACCAACGGCCGAATCGACATGGTCAAGGTTGCTCCAAACAAGCTGCTGCTGGCCTCCATCGCGCGCGGCGGGACTCGCGTTTTCCCGATCACCGTGGAGCCAGGGGCAGCGGGGCGGTCGGGAGACCGCCCCGAAACAAGGAAGGAGAAAGCGGGAGACCGTGAGATTCTCAAGATCACGCGCGGCAAGCCAGTCAAGTTGGGACCGTATGGTTATGTCAACAACGCGACGCTGGGCGTTTCGCCCACGGGTGTAATTGCGGCTGGTGTCGCCATCAAGCACTGGCCCGGCATGCATGAGCAGTGGATCGCTTATCGCGTTTCAAAAGACAGCGGAAAGACGTGGACCGAGCCGATGCAGGGGTTCGGCCCGGTGCGATCCGGCGTCGAAGCCTGGGCGACGTTGCGTGGCGGTGGCGCGCTTCAGGTTGGCGGCTGGGGCATGCCCGCCGCCCGAAATCGCGAAGGTTGGTGGGAGACGATCCTGACGCGCTTCAGCGACGACATGTTGCACTATCAGATCGAACCGATCCGAGTGTACATGCCGGACGCCGCGTTGGTGATCAGTGAACCGTCACCGCTTTTCATGTCCGGCCCGCAATTCGGAACGGGCAAGGTCATTCAACTTCCCAACGGCGATCTCCTGGCTCCGATGCAGGGAAGGTTCAAAGGGGATACAAAGCACCGCGCGATTGTCAGCCGCTCGGTCGATCGCGGGCGAACGTGGCGGTACCACGGCACGATCGCTTACGACCCTGTGGACTCGCACCCGGACCTACCCGGCCAATACCTCGGCCACGCCGAAGCGAGTATCGCCCTGTTGCCCAACGGGCAATTGCTGAGCGTGATGCGCACGCAGTACTCGCACTTGCCCGGCGAGTATCGCCCGCTGCACGTGTGCTGGTCGGATGATTGGGGAAAGACGTGGACCAAGCCCGTGCCGACGACTCCGCACTTGATGAACATCCATCCGAATCTGATCGTATTGGACAACGGCGTGGTGGCGTGCGTTTATGGCCGTCCGGGGTTTCACGCGGCCTTCAGCCTGGACAACGGCCGTACTTGGCAGGACCGCATCAGCTTCTCGCATCGTCCAGAACCCAAGATCACCGGCCAAGTGCATGCCAACAAGATCGGCCCCAACAAGCTGATGGTCATCGGCGGCGTAGGTACGGGCGGCACCCAGGTCTTTCCGGTGACCGTCGAGCGGTTGAAAGCATCAACGGCGTCGGTGGCGTTGACTGGCACGGTCCTGGATGAGAAAGGCGATCCAATTGCCGGTGCTTTGGTCGAGCGCGGCTCCAACCGCTACGCGGCCGACGACTGGCTCGAACATGAATCGGACCTGGATCCCTGGAAAAGCGGTCCCCTGACCGTCGGCAATCCCAAGCTGGCGTTCCGGTCGATTCAACCAGGTGACAATCATCCAACGGCGCGGACGGACGATAAAGGGCGCTTCCGTTTTGATGCCGTCAGCCTGGACGAATACGTGCTTACTGTGGAAGCGGACGGATACGCACCACAGCACCGGCACGTCAAGGTTGGGCCGCAGCCGGAACTATACGAGTTCTCGCTGAAGCCTGGACGACTCGTCCGCGGACGGGTCGTTGATTCGCAGGGCAAGCCGATCAGCGGCGTGTGCGTTGTGTTGAATCGCTGGCACTGCCACACGGATCGACGTGGATACTATCACTGGTCCGCCGAAGCGCCGCTGGCGGAGCAAGTAGCCGTGAAGGCTCACAAGCGGTACACCGGCCCGCACAAGGCATTTAAGGGCACCATTCCGTTTTCGCAACTCGAACGTCAGCCGATTACTCTGCAGAACCAATAAGGCCCAGGCCCACAGAACTGTCGTGGCTTTTGTCGGAATATCTCGCGTCACTTTTGATGTCCATCTTGTCGGTTTTGCAGTTCCACAACTCGCACCAAGTGCTTTTCGTTGTTGTCCTGGTTCGACGCCCCCTTCTCGCCTGTCGAGAATAGAACCAAGGGTGTATCGACCTCGTTGTGGCCCGTAGGACGTTCCAGGGTGACGCCCGCGTGCGGCAAGGTCGAATCGGGCGGGAACAGCGGCAAGGAACGGAATCGCTCGCCGCGGTCGTCGGAACAGAGCAGCACGACCTCGCCGCGCACACCGCCACGAACCGAGGAACCGCGAAGTCCCGCCAAGTAGATTCGGTCGCGCGTGTCTATTGTGATCGTGCCGCTGCCGCTGGTCGGCTTCATTTCCGGTTGATTCAATCTCGACGCCGGATCGAATGAGCGCCACTGTTTGCCATCGTGATGATGGATCATCAGACCACACGACGATTCGGCGGTCGCCAGGCAGACCCACGGGCGATTTTTGGAGTCGCAGACGATGTTCTTTACCTTCAACGGCTGATCTGATGCTTCAAAGAACACGTCCGTGGACGGCGAAACCGGAAGATCGAGTTCCCTGCCGTCGGCAAGTCTCCAGGAGCTTCCAGCATCATCAGACATCAGATGACCGGCAACAAGCGCTGAGCCGTTGTAATAGATGTCGTAGGCCAGATGTAGCGAGTTGTCTCGCGCAATGGTGAGCGACGCGTGGTAAGCCGTGTAGTCATTCCAATTGGGCGGGCATGTGGCCAAAGCGACGGGATCACTCCAACTGCCGCCTTTAGTCTTCCGCTGATAGAGCAACCGGAACGGATGCTTGGGGCGCGGGCCGCCGCGATAGACGATGTGAAGCGTGTCGTCACGATCACACACCAGACTTGGGTAAGTCGGGTACGAACCGAAACGTCCCAACTTTATCCACTGACTCGTATCGTTCGGCTTGGCAGAGCGGAAGTGACGAAACTGCGACTCGGCATGCGGACCGAACAAGATGTGAAGGTGGCCCTGGCTGTCGCAGGTCAGTGCCGGGCCGCCGTGATTGTCGAGCCCGCTGCCGAGATGCACGGGGCGGCTCCAGTTGCCAGTCTTCCGGTCCCGCGTCGCAATCATCGTGCGTGATCCGCTGTCCAGCCACGCGACATGAGTGGTCGCGTCGAACGTCACGATCTTGTTCGCGTTGGCGTATCGAGTCGCACGCGTCGATCCGTGTGCGGACAACAGTTTGACGTCGCCGACCGTGAGCCGCCAAGAAGACTGGCTTTGGGGAAGAGCCGGGCTTCTTAGAGCGGTCGTCTCCGCATCCAATCGGATCTTCGCCAAATAGATGCTCGGTCGCTCCTCGTGAGACGAATAGTAACTCATCCAGAGCAAGCCATCGTGCCAGACCATCCCGGCATAACTGGTGTCGCCTCCACTGGGCAATTCGAGCACGGGCTCGTAATGATCTCTGGTCATCGCGGCCAGCACGGTCTTCTTGAACTGGAAGCCTTCAGGTCGATGATATCGCCGGCCGCTGCCCCACAGGCTTCCACCGACTTCCACAAAGTTCGGACCGCCAATCGTACAAACGTGAGGCGTCCCGGGAGGGTGATCCTTCGCGTGCCGGACTTTATGCCAGTTCCAATCGGTGTACGGTGGCTGGCTGGTACCAATCCATGCCTGACGCACCAGTGCCAACATGCTGTTGTCACGGAGCACGCGGACCGTGATCTCGGTTGGCATGGTCGGGTGCTTTCCCTCCCGTCCTTGATGATAGTCGTCAGGGATGGCGAACCGCGTGACCTGTTGCCAGTGGACGCCATCCTTGCTTGTGAACAGAATGGCCCGGTGTGGGTTCAGCAGTTTCGAGACGCCGTAGGCCCGGTCTTCGTGCCACGAGACGCGCCACATCCAGTGACCATCGGTCAGATGTTCGCCGTCGGCTTTGAACTGCATCGTTTCCAGAGGTCTCCATTCTTTCCCATCGCTCGAAAACGCAACTCGCGAGTCACGAGTTTTCATTTCTTGGTCCTCGTAGAGACACGCTCCCGCGATGACCATCAACCGGCCGTCCGGAGTCACGGACAGCTTGGGATCACGAAGATCGCGGTCCTCGACCGCAAACAAACCCTCGGACCGCCACTCGCGGCCGTCGTCCGAGACAATGACTCGAACCTTGCCGTTCTCGCCGTGCTCGTGCGCGTCCGACTCGCGGAATGTGCAATACCAGCGATCGCCAAACCTCGCCAAATCCGTGAACGAGTTGTACTTGGCCTGGTCCCAGATCTTCTGCACCGAAACGAGCTGCGGCTGCTCGGACGCCAACTCGCCGGCGCAGGCGGCGAGTGCCCACGCCATCAGACCGATCCCAATCGCAGCTTTCGTCGTTCGCGTTGACATGGACTTTCGCTCACTCTGGACTAAATACGTGATAGGACGGCGGACGACCAAGTTACTCAAGCGCTGATGGGCAACAGCTCGATGTTTGTGCGTGCCTTGTTTAGCTGGAAACGGATTACGTACACCCGGTTGGGAGCCTTGCCGCTCTGGCAGTAAGAAACCAGAATCGACTCGTCATCGAGCACTAACCCGCCAGGATACCCGTAACAGGATGTATCAAGCGGTATGTCTTTGCTCCACGTTCGACCGTCGTCCTTGCTGATCCAGACCCGCAGGCTGCCCCAGGTCGCGACTGTCACTAGCGTGCCGTCTCGGAGTACAAAGATCTGCGGTGCCTTGAACTTCGGCCGGGGGACCAGTTTGGTCGGCGATTCGGTCCATGTGGCCCCCTTGTCTTTGGAATACAGCACACCGCCGTCCGGACGAGTGACCATGATGAGCCGGCCGTCTCTCAACTCGGCGATCGCCGGCTCGTCAACAGGCTTGTCCATTTGACGACGAATCACGGAAACCACCTTCCACGTCTTTCCGGAATCGTCAGATCGGTGCACGGCCCCAAAGAGCCCGCTAGGACTGTTGCAATACGTCGCCCACAGGATGCCGTCATCAGCCAGTTGGATTGATCGACCATGGGCTCGTTCATACGTAGCCCCGCCGGGAGGCTCGATCCAGATGGGTTCCGACCACGTCTTTCCATTGTCGCCGGAGCGAACGACAAGCTGCTGCGTATTCAGCCCGCGAATGTCCTTTTCGAATCCCCGCGGCGCTTGCGGATATCCGTACCAGGACGCCTGAACATTGACGAAGCACAGCACCGTTCCATCGCGACACGTGAAGAGTGCGTCGGGCCGGTCGTCGAGCCGGTGATCGATCACGGTGGCCGGCTTGGACCAGGTTCTTCCATTGTCGGTGGACCGACAGACCATGGAGCGTCCGCCGGTGGGAGCTACGTGATCGACCGGCCAGCCTTCGGAGGCATATTGCTTTTTCAGATCGGGATGAAACTGTCTCGGCGATGCGAAGGACGCGTGCCAGTAACCGGCCGAATGCGCCAGCAGAAGATCGCCGTTGGGCATCCGCTCGATGGCTTCGGCCCAGCCAATGAAATCTCCAAGTCCGGGAAACCGGTCGGGCCGGTTGTGGTCGAACCCGGTCACACAGATGCGTGCCTCCTCGGCTGACAGCTTTTTCGGTGCAGCCTTCGAATCGCGCTGGTCGCGATCATCGCTCCATGCCGAAATCGGAATCAAGGCCGTGCTCGTAGCGGCCAGGCCGAAGCTGCCCGTGATGGAGAGCCAGTCGCGCCGTGAGAGTTCCAGGTGATTCATCATCGGCTGCCGTTGCCTATGCGGGGACCTTTTCATTCTCGACTCATCCCGTCACCCACTCCGGCAGTGGCAGTTGGTAGGACCGCTGGCCGCCGAATCCCTTGATGTCCAGCCTGTCGGCGATCGTGATTGCGGCGTAGCTGCATTTCCAGTGCGTGGCGGCCATCGTGATGTAGTTCGTACCGTCGTACACGGTCCAGCGGTTGCGGTGCTTGTGACCGAAGAAACACGCCAGCACCCGGCCGTCCTCGGCGAACAGCTTGCGGACTTCCCAGCCGTTGTCGATGTAAGAGTGTTGCTTGCCGACGGCTGCGAACGGATTGTCGCCGCCTTGACCGGAACCGCGCTCGGGTGTGTGGTGCAGTTCCTCATGGCAGAAGACGATCTTCGGCTTCTGTCGATGCTTGGCCAGGTCTTCCGCCAGCCACTCCTTCTGCATGGCATCGATCCAGTAGCCGCCGACCAACCCATCTTTGCCTCGCGGCGGCGATGATTTATCTGCAGGGTTATTGCCGTCGAGCACGATGAAATGAAAGTCGCGAACATCGAACGAGTAGTAACGGTGTTTGGTGTCGGTGACATCGAGGAACTCTTGCTTTGTGATGTCCTCGCCCGCGTGTCCACGGCCAATCAAGTGGTCGGGGGTAATCTCCTCGTCGCCGCCTTTCAGCCATCCCACATCGTGATTTCCCATCACGTGGTAACGCGGACATTTCAACTGGCCGAACACCGCGACATGGTGCTTCAACGCTTCGAGCTGTCCATCGTGCATTTTGTGCGTGGTCTGGCCCTCGGAGATCTGGCAGCCAAAGTCACCCAGATCGATTGCGAAGTCCGGTTTGAATTGCTTCATCTGGTCGACGAACTGTTTGAAGTTCGCTTCGTTGCCAGCCGCACGGCGACCCAACAAGTGTGGGTCGGCGTTCAAGCCAAATCGCAGCGTCGTTGATTCTGTTACCGCACCAAGCGACGCCGACGCTCCAACCACTGCCAGACCAGCGGCACCGTGCGTGATGAAGTCGCGTCGATTTATATCACGATTCGATTTTCGAGAAGACATGTTTAACGGTTCCTTCGTACGATTCATTCAGCCGCGGATCACGCAGAATAGTTTAACCCGTAGCCGCAGGCGAGGCGAATGCCAGAGTGCGTCCTCGCCTGCGGCTACGGGTTAAACGAAAATGACTTGACTTGCCCATCGACGTTCCAGCTCGGCTATAATGTCGGACCAGTCAGCACAAACTCGCATCACGCGAGATCGCCGAATTGACGAAAGATCGAAATGGCAATGCACATTCAACGCACGCTCATGTGTTTTGCGGTGGGCGTTCTCTTCGGTCCCGTCATCATGGTCGGTGACGAACCTGCATCATTCGACAAGCTTGGCGCAGAGTACAAACAGGACGTCCGGCCGCTTCTGAAGCGATTTTGTTTGGAATGTCATTCGAGTGAACAGAAAAAAGGTGAATTAGATCTCCAGAAGTTTACGACGCTGGCCGAGGTGCGGCGTAGGACAAAGGCATGGCTCAGGGTTGCCGAGATGCTGGACAATGGCGAGATGCCACCGAAGGACTCGGTGCAGCCTTCACTCAAGCAACGGAAGGAACTGCGAGGGTGGGTCGAGCGGTATCTTCATGCCGAGGCGTTGGCCAGCGCGGGCGATCCGGGGCCGGTCGTTCTGCGGCGACTCAATAATGCCGAGTACACGTACACGATTCGCGACCTGACGGGCGTCGAGCTCGACCCGACGCGCGAGTTTCCCATCGACGGTGCGGCGGGAGAAGGCTTCACCAACACGGGTGACGCGCTGGTGATGTCGCCGGCCCTGTCGCGAAAGTATCTTCATGCAGGCAAGGAGATCGCTCGGCATGCGGTGCTGTTGCCGGATGGATTTCGCTCCTCTCCGTACGCGACACGGCGCGAGTGGACGGATGAAATCCTCGCGCAGATTCGGACCTTGTATGGAGAGTTCGTTGAGTCCGTGGATCTTGGAAACGGTCGGGCGGTGGGCTACATCAACGGTCACGTCGATACTCGACTTGGACACGCGGGTCGCTTGCCGTTGGAGAAATACTTCGCCGCGACGCTCGCCCAGCGGGATGCGGTCACGACGGGCGGCAAGACGATCGAAGCCGTGGCTCGTGAGCGCGGTCTGAATGCGCGGTATCTCGGTACGCTCTGGTCGAGTCTCACAGGGTCGAAACCTTCGCTCCTTTTGGACGGTCTGCGTGCTCGCTGGCGCAGGGCAAAGCCGCAGGATGCCGCGGCGCTGGCCGCCGATGTCACGACTTGGCAGCGGGGGCTGTGGTCGTTCAATCCCATCGGCCTCAAGGGTCGGAAGGGAAGCCGGTCGCAATGGCTGGAACCTGTCAACCCAATGGTGACAAAACAGGAACTGCGTTTCAAAATCCCCGCGACGAAGGACGGCGAGGAGCCAAAGGAATTCGTCATTTCGCTGGTCGCGACCGATGCGGGGGACGGTAACGAGCATGATTTCGTCGTCTGGCGGCAGCCACGGTTGGTTGCAGAAGGGAAGCCGGACATTCTGTTGCGCGACTGGGTGTCAGCCGACGGCAAAGCGATCGACGCGGCCTCGGTTTGTGTTCGCGCGCCAGCGGTCATCACGATTCGCATTCCCGCCGATTTAGCCGGTCGAGAGCTTGTGACCGCGGCCGCGCTCGAACCGAAAACGGCGGGCGAAGGGAGTGTGCAAGCTGATGTCGTGGCGGGCACGCCCGAGACCAAGCCCGGCCTGCTGCCCAGCGAGGTCACCGTGAAGTTCTCGCAAGTGACCCAGGTATTCTCGGATCATCGCAACGTATCCATCTCGCGACCGATTATCGTCGCCGAAAAGAGCGCGGCGCGCGCCGCGTTCGAGTCGGCAATGAACGCGCACCGCAGCCTGTTTCCGGCTGCACTTTGTTACACGCAGATCGTGCCGGTCGATGAACTCCACACGACCACGTTGTTCTATCGAGAGGACAGTCACCTCGCGCGGCTGATGCTCGATGATGCACAGAAGTCTCGGCTCAACCGGCTCTGGCGGGAACTGCGATTCGTCAGTCAGAGCGCCTTAATTCGCGTCGATGTCCTGGAGGACCTCTTGACAGGGATGCGCGGAAATGCTCAATACGCGGGAATCGAACCACTCCGCGGGCCCGTCAACCAGGCTGCGGTCACGTTCCGCAAGGAACTCGCCGCCGCCGAACCAAGACAAGTCGATGCGCTGGTTGACTTCGCCAACCGTGCCTATCGCCGCCCGCTGACCGATGTGGAAGCCAGCGAATTGCGTGGCCTGTATCGCCAACTGCGCGAGCAAGACCTGCCACACGACGAGGCGTTTCGGTTGACCCTGGCTCGAGTCTTTGTTTCCACACCGTTCTTGTTTCGCCTCGAAAAGACGCCCGGCGGAAACGCCGCCGCGCCGGTCTCCGATTGGGAACTTGCCAGCCGGCTGAGCTACTTCCTCTGGTCGTCGCAGCCGGACGAGGAGCCGCGCGCGTTGGCTGCCGATCGCACGCTGCACACACCCGAGATGCTGGCGAAGCAGGCCCGGCGCATGCTGACCGACGCACGTGTGCGACGGCTGGCCAGCGAGTTCGCTTGCCAGTGGCTGGACATCTATGGCTTCGCGGAGAACGTCGAAAAGAGTGAGGAGGTGTTCCCGGAGTTTGCTCGGTTGCGTCGAGAAATGTACGAAGAACCGGTGCGGTTTTTTGAGGACATGTTTCGCAACGACGGCTCGATCCTGGATGTGCTCAATGCTGATCACGCGTTGTTGAGTGAATCGTTGGCAAAGCACTACGACATCGACGGCGTGAGCGGGCCGGAGTGGCGGCGCGTAACGGGGGTTCGCCGACAAGGGCGGGGCGGCGTGCTGGGGATGGCGTCGATTCTGGCCAAACAGTCCGGCGCGGCACGCACCAGCCCAATCCTTCGCGGCAACTGGGTCTTCGAGACGCTTCTGGGCGAGCGGCTGCCTAAGCCGCCGGCCAGTGTTCCTGACCTACCCGACAGCGTGCCCACTGGTTTGACGGCGCGGCAGTTGATCGAGCGCCACAGTACCGAGCCGGAATGTGCCAAGTGCCACGCGCGAATTGACCCGTATGGATTTGCCTTGGAACAATACGATGCCATCGGACGGCTACGTGAAAGTGAAGCGGACACCAAGACGAAGCTCGTCGATGGCAAGACCATCGAGGGGATCGAGGGGCTTCGAGAATATCTATTGAAAGACCGTCGTCACGATTTCGTTCGTCAGTTTTGTCGCAAGTTGCTAGGATATTCACTGGGCCGCGAGGTTCAGCTTTCCGACGAGCCTTTGCTGGAGGAAATGCAGCAGAAACTGGCGGCCGGTGGATACCGAGTTGGCACGGCGGTCGAGACAATTGTGCTGAGTAAGCAGTTTCGAATGATCCGAGGGAAGAAGCGACCATGAGATCACATAACGCACACCCCAATTCCCGTCGTACCTTCCTTCGCGGCCTCGGCGTAACCATGGCGCTGCCGTGGATGGAGTCGCTCTCGGTTTGGGGCGATGAAAACGCGAAGCCGGAGAGCCAGGCCCCCGTGCGTTTGGCAGTGCTGTTTGCGGGCAACGGCTTTCACAGCACGGAGTGGCGGGCGAAGGGCACGGGCAAGCAGATGGAACTCGGACAGGTGCTCGCGCCGCTGACCGATTTCCGCGAGAGAATGCTCTTCATCCGCGGCCTGTACAACGCGGAAGCGCTCAAGGGAAACATCCACAGTTCACAGACCGGCAATCTGCTTTCCGGCTCGCCGCTCGCCAACGGTGGCCGGATTCGTTCCGGCACGAGCTTCGACCAGCTCGTCGCTCAGCAATACGGACCATCGACCAAGGTGCCGAGCCTCGTCCTCGGGTGCGAGCGGTCGGTTCCCGGGATTCATAAGAACTACTCGCTGCTCTACAGCTCGCACATTTCGTGGAGTTCTCCGAACTGCCCGACACCGCTGGAACTCTATCCAGCCCTTGCGTTCGATCGGCTCTTCAAGGATGACGCGGAGAAGGGGGACAAGAGCGTGCTCGACGCGGTGATCACCGAAGGAAAGCGTTTTCGGCGGGACATCAGTTCGACCGATCGACGCAAGCTCGACGAGTACCTCAACTCGGTGCGGGAAGTCGAGCGGCGGATCGAACGTGCTGGCAAGAACGGCGAGTTGCAAGGCTGGCGGCCGACGCTCGATAAGCCCAATATCCCGCGCCCGGCGGACGGCGTTCCGCAGAACATCGCCGAGCATATGCGGCTGATGTGCGACATTCTTGTTCTGGCGTTTCAAACCGACGCGACGCGCGTGTGTACGCTGAAGCTCAACAACGACATCAGCTATCTGCGGTTCCCGCATCTGGGGATCGACGTCGGCCACCACTCCCTGTCGCACCAAAACAACGCCGATTATTTGAAAGTGAACCAGTTCTTCGTCGAGCAGTTAGGCTACATCGCCCGCAAGCTGGACGCGATCCAGGAAGGCGAACGCACGGCGCTGGACAACTCCATGCTCATGTTCTGCTCCAGCATGCTGACCGGCGGTCATGACGCCACGCAACTGCCCGTCGTTCTGCTCGGCGGCGGTGGCGGGCAGATTCATGGTGGCCGGGTACTCGACTACCGCGACAAGCCCAACCGCAAGATGTGTAGCCTCTACCTGTCGCTGCTTGACAAATATGGAATCCACCTGAAGGAGTTCGGCGACTCAAACCAACGGCTGGCCGAGGTGTGACGAGCCTCTCGTACTTCTGTCGTTGTATTGCGTCTAAGCTAAGCGACCAGACAACAAACGATGGGATGCGACGGTCTTGGGTCGTTTCGCACTTACCGAACGGAAGCGTTTCCGTTCTACTTACGAGAGGACACATCCATGCCGTTGAACCGAAGGCAGTTTCTGACAACGAGTGCACTGGGCGTTACGGTGGCGTCTGGCTCACGGGTTGTGGGCGGAAGTCTGAGTGACGCAAGCTGGCGTAAGCGGCGGCTCGAACTGGCGCAGCGAAGGCGACGGATCATCTACAACGATGATGGGGACGCTCGCTACAAAGGTTACTATGGCCCGGCTCCGAAAGACGAAGCCGAGTTTCTCAAGCGGCGGTTCAACTGGACGATCGACACGCAGATCGACAGCTTCTTCTGGTGCATCGGCGACGGACAGGAGCCGCCGTGGGGACAACCGCTGCCAGAAGGCATCGACGATTGCAACACGACGATGCTGGGCGCCGCGCGCAAGGCGGGACAGGAAGCCGTCATCTCGATGCGGATGAACGACATCCACGACGCCTTCGGCACGGTCAACTATCCGTTCAAACTAAAGAACCGGCGTATGCTCATCGAGCCGACCGGAGCCAAAGGCAAGTATCCGTCGAGCGATGTACGTTACTACACTTGGTCCGCACTGAACTACGCTTTCCCGGAAGTTCGCGAGCACAAGTTCGCCTACCTCGCCAAGACCTGCGCGAAGTACGTGCCGGACGGGTTGGAGTTGGACTTCTTTCGCCATCCCACGTTCTTCAAGGAAGGTGAGGAAGCAAGAAACCTTCCCGTAATGACTGAGTTCGTCCGCCGCATCCGTAAGCGACTGGATGAAATCGGCAAGGCGCGCGGCAAACCGATCCTGCTCATCGCGCGTTTGGCCGACACACCTGAAAAGTCCGTCAAGATGGGACTCGACGGTCCCACGTGGCTCAAAGAGCGGCTGTTGGACGTGTTGATCGTGGGTGGCGGATACGCGCCGTTCTGGACTGCGTGGACCGAGTATCGCGACTTGGCCGCCAAGCACGACATCCCAGCCTATCCGTGTTTCAACTGTTCGCTGGCATCTCATTTCGGCCGCGTCGAAGTCATGCGCGGCATTGCCAGCAACTGGTGGCACCTGGGCGCCGCGGGCGTGTACTTGTTCAACCCGTTCGTTCCGGTCGACGGGAAGAAGATCCCGGCCAAGACGATGTACGCCGAGCTGAACCGGCTGGGCGATCCGAAGACGCTAGTGGGTCTCGACAAGGTCTTTTGCCAGGACTACTTCAGCGACAATTCGGTGCTGATGCAACGGATGACGGCCGACCCCCCGCTGCCGACGGCCATTTCAAAAACCCCGAAGGCGATTCCGCTGTTGGTCGGTGATGACCTGTCAAAAACACCATCCGATAGGCGAGCCACGTGCCAACTCCGCTTGTTGACCGAACCGGCCCAAGCGCCGCTGACGGTCAAGTTGAACGGCCAAGACATCGGCACTGCCAAGGACAACTTTCAACAATTCGAGGTACCGCCGGAGACGATCCGTCACGGCAACAACAAGCTGATCGTCGCCAGCGGCGATGGCCAATCGACTCAATTGCGTCGAGTGCAACTGTGGGTGCGTATGAAGAAGGGAAGCTCGTAGATCAACGCGCGGGTCGTCGCCAGGGCGGAACGACGGTCACCTCCAGTTCGTCGATCAAGATGTCTTCCTTCCCGTGACTGTCCAGCGATCGGACGGTGGCCTGGAGCACGTTGTCGCCGAAGACGGCAGGCGGCGACGAGAGCGGAATCATGAACTGCCGGTGCGGCGGGAGCGGTCTTCCGAACTTGGCGTCCCGACCCTTGGCGTGCCAGATCGTTTTGATGTTCTTCGGGGATACGGCTGATCCGTTGATCGCGAAGACCAGCTTGTCCTCGCGAACTGATTGCGACGCCCTCACGATTAACTCGGCGACTGCGCTGGTCGCGCCGAGGTCTTCGGCGATACGAAAACGATACTCGCCACGGCTGCCAACCTTGCGGGTCAGCACAATGCGATCGTTCTTCGCAAAGCCCGAAGGAGAACCTGCGGACCAGAGTGGATAAAACAGATAATGCCGCGGCAAGGCATCGAACTGGTCGGTGCCGCGTAACTGACGCAGCCAGGCCAGCGCCGTCGGGTAACCGCTCGCCGCCCAGGGATAGTTGCTACGCCGCCGCCCCCAGTGGTACTGGTAGTTGAACTGCGATATGCCGTCGGCCCCGGCAGCATACATGTTGCGCGCCGCGGCGCGGTAGTTTTCTGGCCGCATGATCCCCACATCATCGCCTCGGCACAGCAGGGGATGGACCGCCGGGTAGACCATACACTTCGAGTTGCGGGCAAGCGCCGTAAATTCTTCGTACTTCGCGTTGAAGTCCGTGTAGAAGAAATCGCAGGGGGCCACGTAGTCGATCAGGCGTTCCTCGATCCACGTGGGCACGTCATACCCCAACGCGTGACACTCTTCGAGCGTCTGCGGAACGCGTACGCCCAACAGCAACGGTCGGCCTTTCTTCTCCGCTGTCTCGTCCAGTTTCTTGCGCACTCGGCGCAGAAACTTCGTCATGATCGGGTGGCTCTCCCGCGCCTTCGCTCTGGGGAAACAGTGCATCCAGCGCGTGTAGGTGAATTCAAAGCCGTCCACCTCGAAGCGGCGCAGGATCTCTTCGAGCAGGACAAAGACCCACTCGCGCAGTTCGTCATGCGTGTAGTCCATCGCCGCGTCGCCAAAATCCGGGTTCCACAAGTCCGTCCGCCGGGCGATCAAACCTTGTTGCCCACCGCCGTGGCGGTCCGCCATGCGGAACGTCGCCAGAAGCTTCATGTCTCGCCGGTGGCATTGTTCGATGGCGATCTTGATGGGCGGACCGTCTTCGCGCGGGATTTTGTCCACTTGGCCCGTGAAATGCGCGTGGTCCGGATGCTCCGGCCAAAACCAGCCCACACCCTGTTTCTGAAAGATATCCTGAGCGAACACGTCAACGCCGCTGGCCGCCAGCATGTCAACGTAGCCGCGCAGGTGAGCGGCGCTGGCAGTGTCGGGAAGCACACTCTTGGCATCGCTATTGGCGTCCGAGACATAGACGATGCGGATCTCGCCGCGTTGCTTCGGCCGACGCGAGAGCCCCTGCTCATCCGCCTCGGTTCGCGAGCACAGTGACAGTAGAGTAACTCCGAGAATCACAAGAGTTAACACTGTCGGTGAAGAGACTCTTAGATTCGTCATCGGGAAACCTCATTGATAGTGCGGTCACTCATCAACCCAATAGGAACACAGATCAGCGCGCAGCTCGCCAGCGCGAAGAAGACAATTCGGACAACTCGAAACCAATCGCACATTGAACGTTCCTTTCGGTGGCGACTGATCACAGCAGTTCGCGAATCGGTTGCCCCTGATTGAGAACCGGGATCGGGCGGCTCAGGGGGTCGTAGAAGGTTGTCCGGTAGTCGACTCCCAGCACATGGTACATCGTGGCGAACAGTTCTTTCGCGTGCAGTGCACGGTTGCGCGGATAGGCCCCGATGCGGTCACTGGCGCCGACGACCTGGCCGGTCTTGAGCCCACCGCCGGCGATCAGGCAGGAAAAACAGTTCGCCCAGTGGTCGCGCCCGCTGTAGCCCGTTGTGTCGTTCTCGGTGACTTGCCCGATTTTAGGAGTGCGGCCGAATTCGCCCATCACCATCACCAGGGTCTGCTCCAACAGTCCGCGCTGCGACAAGTCGGCAAGCAACATCGACACGGCCCGGTCCAACGGCGGCAACAACCTTTCTTTGAGTGTCGAGAAGTTCTTCTTGTGTGTGTCCCAATCCTGCCGCAGCCCGCATTGCATCATGATGAACGTCACGCCGGCTTCGACTAGGCGCCGGGACAACAGCGCCCCCTGTCCCCATTCGTGTGAACCGTATTGCTCGCGGAGTGCCGACGGTTCGCGGCCCAGATCGAATGCCTTCCGGACGCGGTCACTTTCGAGCATGGTGAACGCGCTTTCCGAAAACTCGCGCATACGTTTCACGGATTCACTCGATGCGGACTTCGTGAGGACCGGCTCCAGTTGACCCAGTAGGCCGTAACGATTCCGCAACCGCGAGGCGGGCACATCTTGGGGCAGCTTCAGCGCAGGAACTTCGTAGTCGCCGTCCGCCGTGTTCGGCGGGTTGCCGCTTCCGAACGGCTCATAACGCGGGCCAAGATACGATGCCGCGCAAATGGTGAGCCGCCGTAAGCGTGATGAAAGCTCCAGGGAATCGCCACATACGGCGGTATCGCCTCGCGCCGCGCCCTGCGCAAACGCGCGACGATCGAGACGAACGACGGGTTCTCGATGACCGCCCGCGCCGTACCTGGCCGCGAGCCCATCCAGCCGGTCAGCATCTGGTGTTCGGCCGGAGCGTGGCTCGGATTGCTGTGATAAAGCGAACGGATCAGCGCGAAGTGCTCTGCCTGAGTGGCCAGGAGCGGCAATTGATCGGAGATTCGAAGCGCCGGTACCGATGTGTCGATCGGGACAAACTGTCCGCGTACCTCCGCCGGCGCATCCGGCTTTGGGTCGAAAGTATCGAGATGCGACGGGCCGCCATCCAGAAAGAACACGATGCAGGCTTTGTCCGGCGGAGCCGCGTCCGAAGGGGCCGCGCGGGCGGAGCGTCTCGCCACGGCGCCGGTAACACCCAGGGTCGATGCACACAAAAAGCTCCGCCGGGAACAGATCAGAAGGTCGCTCATTTCGCGGATTATACTACGCGGGGGCAAATCTGTCCGGCTTGATCGTCGCCTTTCGCAAAAGTGGTTCAGCCGATCAATTGCGTCGTTTGACCCGTAGTTGCAGGCGAGGCATGCCCCCCTCGACATGGCCTGCCCGAATCATGGTTACGATCTTCAATCTCCTCTCGCCTTCAGCTTCGGCGGCATCGGCGCAAAGGCGTAGAACTCAAGCTGCGGGGTTTGGAATGGTTTATAGTCCGGATCGCTGCGGTTCATGTTGAAACGAACGACCAGTTGATACGAGAGATGCGGATTGCTGATTCTGTTGAAGCGAGCCGGTAGTTCGACGCTGGCCTTTCCCGCAACGTCGGTTTTCGGTCTGAGGATCGTGCCGCCGTCCTTCATTCGTTGTGCCAACGGCGTTGCATTCCACGAGTCATACCCAGGCTTATACCGCTCGACATACCAGAACTCCAGTTGCTTGTCCGGCAGCGGCTTGCCGTCCTGCGTCAGGCTGACGGTGAAGCTGTTGAGCCAGCGGCGGCGGTCCGTGTCATAGTCGCGCGCGACCCGGATCTTTGTGCCCTTCGTCAGCCGGTTGACCTTCAGGCGAAACGTGTGCAGGTTGACGTAGTTTTCGTGCCGCCGACCGTGGCCGATCGGATCGTCCCCTCCGAAATGGCCGGCACACACGATACGGCCGTCGGCAAGCGCATGAATCCAAGGCTGGTAGACTTCCCCGTTTCCTTGAACTCCCGTCAGCGGAATCCACGTTTGTCCCAGGTCGTCCGACCAGAAGTAGCTGCCCGGTCGCCGACATCCGACCAGCATACCTTCTTTGGTCAGGCATACCGTTTCGGGCACGGTTCCGCTCCGCGCGGACTCCAAAGGACCGGGCATGAATCGCGTCCCGTTGCGATAGACCAGCTGCCGACCCGGCCTGGCGAAGATGCTGTTGTTGACAAACAGCAGGTTTCCATCGGGCAATTCGACGAAGTCTGTTTCCGAGACGTTCTGTCCGTCCAGGATGAGCAGCGGACCTTGCCAAGTTTCGCCTTGGTCGAAGCTGAAAAACAACGACATCTTCATGTCGTTGCTGGTATCGAGCTGCATGGCGGTGCGCAGCGGGCGGTCCGTCCCTTTTCCCCACCGTGGTTTGTATGGCATGCACAAGACCAACGTCCCATCACGCAACGTCCGCAACCGGTGCGAGTAATAGGCGAAGCGATCCGTGCAAAACGGCGCGGCCGGCTGCCACGTTTTCCCGTTGTCCGCCGAGACACGAAGAATGTCGTTCGTCTTGATCGCCGCATCGAGCGAGTAGCAAGCCCAGTTGAACCGCAGGAAGCGACCGTCGGTGGTGCGGGCCGAAGCGAATTGGTGGACGCTGTGCTGGTGGCGATATGGTTCGCGCGAGATCACCTTCCAAGTCTTCAGGTCATCGGACGATTCCAACAGCACCGCTTCCATCAAGTGCTGCGACTTGTCGTAACCGGCTGGTAGTCCCATCCCGAACCAGCGTTCCGGCGAGGTCTGCGGTAACGGTTGATCGGGGCGGCTGACTTCTTCGCAGCCGATGTACCACTGGCCCTTCTCACCGGGGAAGAACGACACCCACGCCGCATATCCCGGCGGACGGTTCGACCGGTAGACCACCTGAGACTTGAATTCAACCGCCTCCACCGCCCGTTCCGCCGCGACTGCCAGCCCGCCGGTGGATCCCGCCGTGACGGCGCAACTCAACGTTGCAAGAATACGAAGTATGCCACGATGGTGTTTCATTCTTCTTGCTCCTTGATCCCGCTAGGATCAGCGCGATAGAACGGTGCATCGCCCTTGATGGTCACGCGCAGGCCTCGTCGGCGATTCGGGTAGTAGTCCCACAGGGCGTGATGCTGGGCACAGCGATTGTCCCAAAACGCGACCGAGCCCGGCTGCCAATGGAAACGGCACTGGAGCTCCGGTTGCTCGATATGCCGAAACAGCATCTGAAGTACTGCGTCGCTCTCGCGCTGCGTGAGTTGGACAATCCGCGTGGTAAAGATGCGGTTCACGAACAGCGCTTGGCGGCCGCTAACTGGGTGTGTGCGCACGACCGGATGCTCGGATCTTGGATAGGTTCGCCCCTCCTCGTGCATGTCGTCGTAGCGACCGCGATAGACGTGTTCGCCGTCATGTACAGCAGTCATCCCCGCAAGGAATCGCTGCATCGGCGTGGACAGCGAATCAAGGGCCGCATGCATGTTAGCAAACAACGTGTCGCCGCCCACCGGTGGCGTTTCGAGCATGTAGAGTATGGTCCCCAGCGGCGGTTCGGAGTCGCAGGAGACATCCGAGTGCCAATCCTCGCCGGCGATGCGTTTCGTGTTCTCGTCGGCAAAAATCTCCATGATTTCCGGGTGACCCTCGACGAGCCTCGGCCAGGCGGGATGAATGTGCAATTCGCCGAAATGACGGCCCAGCGCCTTTTGTTGCTCCGGCGTCATCTTCTGGTCGCGAAAGAACAACACGCAGTGCTCGGCGAGCGCTGTGTTGAGCATCTCGATCAAGCGATCGTCGAGCGGCTGCGCCAGGTCGATACCCCGCACCTCGGCACCGCAGTGCGGCGTCACCTGCGTCAATTCGAGAGTTTGCGGTTTCATATTGCTGCTGGCCAACAGCCATCCTGTTAGTCATACGACTACGGCAATCGCCAGAGTACGACCTCGGTGGCGGTCGTTTCAGGAGGTTGGCGCAAATATGCGGTCAGGGCGGAGGCGGTGATCAAACTTCGATCCTTGAGCTGCAAGGTAACTGGCCAGCCAACGTACAAATCTGCCGATGCCGTCAAGCGGATCGGATGATCGCGATCCCATGTCTCTCCGCCGTCATTGCTGACAATCGCGTACGCGCCCCAGGGCAGGTGATAATTCGAGTAAGTGGCCAGAATGCGGCCGTCTTCAAGCTGCGTCAAGTAGACATGGACTTCGGCCGTGTTGACCATCACACGCGGCTTGGACCAATGCTCGCCGTCGTCTGACGACTCGGTGATGACCGTATCCTCAAATCCCTCACCCTTGGTTTTCGGAATCTGCCGACGGAGTGCGGCCAGCAATCGCCCGTCCTTCAGCCGAATGGCCGCGACCTCTCCGAAGGCGGCGTAGCTCCAATCGACGGCGCCTTCTGAGAACTGCCACGTTTTGCCGTCCTTCGACCGACACAACTGTAAGTTCGGGCTGCCGTCGCCGCTGTCGCTCCAATCGGATTTGACTGCGCGGATAAACAACAGGGAACCATCCTTTTCAACGATCATGTTGCGCGGATAGTCCGCTCCGGGAAGATCATACAATTCCCACGTCCGTCCGCCGTCAGTGCTGCGGGCCATGTTGATCGATTCCTTGTACTTCGAACCCGGCCCGAAGTAACCCTTCTGCGCCGACATCACCAGCATGCCATTGGGCAGCGCCGTGAGACTCGGCTCTTTGCCGAACAACGGCGTCTTGTTGATCTCTTGCCAGGTGAGTCCCTGATCGGCGGACTGGTAGACGTGGATCAGAAATCGCTTCTTCGTAGGGTCGGGATCGTTGTTATTGCGGCAGGCGGCCAGCACGAGTTTGCCGTCGGGTAACTCCGCGAGTCCCGCCTTGTAATTCCCGCGCGGACCGACGCGCACTCGAATTGCACGTTCGCGACGTTCGAAGACGATTTGTTGGCGGTCTTGTCCGGTGTACCCGGTAATTCCGGAGGGATACTTGCTGTAGTCATAGCCTTTCAGCAAATCCGCGTTGCGCTCTTGATCGGCCCTCGATTTTCCAACCGGTTGCGTTTCTTGAGCGGAAACCGGCGAGCCAGCCAAGACGACAGTGCTTGCGATGACGATTACCGCGGTGCTATACATGCTGCTCGGATGATGGTCCATTCGAATGCTCCTAGAAGATCGTGTGTCGTGCGGGCCAAGAACCATGCGTTTCATCAAGTTGGGTGGTCACCACCCTTTCCAGCTTCCGTCGGCGTGTCGGTACTGACGATAGGCCATGCGCCGGTCGTAAGGTAACTTGGCAATGTCCTTTTCTTTGACTTCGATGCCCAGGCCGGGACGTTCGGGGAGATTCACGAAACCGTCCTTGAGGCGAAAGTCGTGGTCGATGAACTCGTCGAAGCGGCGGAACCACTTGCCGGACACTTCCTGGATCAAGAAGTTGCGGAGCACCGCGTCGGCTTGCAGCAGAGCCGCGAAGTGGATCGGCCCACTGGCGTTGTGCGGCGCCATCAGCATCTGCGCTTCGTCGGCCAGGCGCGAAATGTGCAGGAAGTTGTCGATGCCGAAACTGTGACTGATATCCGGCTGCAGAAAGGCACAGGCGCGCTTGTCGATGACTTCTTTGAAATCGCGATAGGAGAACAGTTTTTCGCCGGTGGCGATCGGGACGGGACTCTTCTGAGAAATCTCCTTCAGGACTTCGACCGAACCGACCTTGCAGGGTTCTTCGAGAAACAACGGCCGATAGGGCGCCACCATCTGGGCAAACGCGATGCTCAATTCGGGAGCGGGGCTGCCGTGTGTGTCGAGCAGCAGTTCGATGTCCGGCCCGACTTCTTCCCGGACCGCTTGGACAATGGCAGCGCAGTGTTTCAACTCGCGGCGGTCCATGGCCCACGTGCGCCCTTCCAGCGGATTCCCTTTCAAGCCTCGCGCGCCAGCTTCGACGGCCGCACGCGCCTGCGCTCGAGCTTGATCGATGGAGTCGAAGTTCAACCCTCCGTTGTCATAGATCAGAATGCGGTCTCGCTGGCGGCCGCCCAGCAGCCGATGGACCGGAACTTGCAAGGCCTTGCCTGCGATGTCATAAACCGCCATGTTGACCGCTGCGACGGCACTGCCCAAGATCGGGCCGCCTTTCCACGGCAGTCGATTGGTAAGGTCATCGCAGATAGCCGTCCCATCCAGCGGATCGCGGCCGATCAGCAGTTCCTCCCACTGATGTAGCGCGGTGCGGACGATCGGCGAAATCCACTCGCCGCTCCCTTCGCCCCATCCGGACAGACCGGCGTCGGTTTCCAATTTCAGAAAGAGCCATGTTTTGAAGCCGCTGGAAATTGGCTGCTTGGTCTTCGGATCCAGTCGCACCGGCCCGGTGGCGACGTTGAACATGTAGGTTTTCAGCCGTGTGATCTTCAACCCCGACGGCTTCGCGCGGGCCGGTTCCGTTGCGTTGGCTTGCGTTGCCAAAACCGCCATGGCGGCGCCGATGGCCGAACGCGTGAGAAAGCCTCGTCGACCAATGTTCGTGTGGTTGTCGCTCATGGTTCGCCTCGCTGATATAAGGATGTTTGCATGGTTCGCCTCGCTGATATAAGGATGTTTGCACGGATTCGCCGTTTAGCGTAACCTAACCCTGCGAGGCTGCAACCAAAGGACTCGATAGTCGAGTTTGTCGAGATGAAGTACGTAGCAGTTTGCTTTGTGTGCCTCAGTGCAATCCTGTGGGCTACGCAGATCGCCATCGGCGAAGAGGCGAATCCATCGCCGGTGTTCGCCACAAAGGGCTGGTCCACGATCGCAATGGGAGGCGTCGAAGTCAGTCCCCAGCAGCTTCGAGCGATGCAAGAGGGCGACTACATCCTGCACGCCAAAGAGGGCCGGCTAAGGAAGGTGCCTGTTCAGAAGACACGACTACCTCACGATCCGTGCGGGCACGTGCAGCGATTGGCGTTGTTCGTTGGTGCGGACAAAACCATTTACGCAGCTCAGTGTTCAGTGTTGTCGCAATCCACCGACGGCGGGAAAACGTGGACACATCTGCGCAGGGAAACATCGGGCAGTGACGTGCCAGAGAACCACTTTATGCAAATGCGCGTCCTTGCCGACGGAAGCTGGATTCAGGGCAGGACGGTGAAGCCTGGACAGATTGCCTTCTTCAAGTCGAAAGACATGGGACAATCGTGGCAGGAAGTCAGCCGGATCGGCAAGACCCTGGAAACCGAGGATGTGCGGCTCGGCAGCCCGGAGGTGCTTCGCGACGGTTCACTGGTCGTGCCGGTGACCGCCGTGTACTCAAAAGAAGACGAGTGGACCGACGTCAGGTCCGTCTTCTATCGATCCGAGGACGGCGGCAAGACGTTGTCCGGGCCGACAACCATCGGCCACTGGGGCCATGAAATCAACGTCGCTCAATTGCCGTCGGGACGGTTGCTGGCGGTCATCCGTTATCAGCGACCGCTGCTTCCCTCGGATCCATCCAACATCCTGGAACTCACCGGCGCTAAGCGTTGGAATCATTCCTTTCCGTACAAACACGTGTTCGTCGCCGATTCAATCGATGGCGGTAAAACGTGGTCTCGAAACCGACAAGTCACCACCGAGTGCGGGCAATGTCATGGCGCGGCTGTCGGTCTGCGAAACAAGCGAGTCGTGATGGTCTACGATCATCGCTACCCGCGGCCCATGAGCAGTGCACGCGCGGTTGTCAGCGACGACGAAGGGAAAATGTGGCGTGATGAAGTCTACTATTTGTCCAACGGCCTGGTGGCCGGCTTTGCCCGGACAATCACGCTTGACGGCGAAGAAATGCTCACGCTCACTGGCTCGTACTACGGTGAAAAACTCGGCTGGAACGACGTAACGGGGAACACGCAGTTTCACATCATCCGCTGGCGGCTTCAGAACTAGGCTACTTCGTTTTAGCGGCAAGTCGAAGGCGTCGGCTCTTTTGCGTTTCAAGCCGTCGCCTTTGGCTCGGACTTAAACGAATTACGGTGACTCCATCACTCATAGAGAAGCTACGATGTCGCGAATTCAAATTCTGGCGGTGATTTCCTGTACGGCCTCTGCTTTGACGCCGGCCGGCGTGTGTGGCGACGAACGGTCAGATGCCCCGCCCATCGAGATCGTCGGTCGTCTATTCAACCACAAGGATGAAGTGAAGCTTGGCCTTCCGATAGTCAAGGGAGAACATCAGGTCCTTTATCGCGCGACCGGGGATAGTTACAAGTTCTGTCACCAGCAGAATCTCGCCGTCTGGCAGGGAAAGCTCTTCCTCATGTGGTCCAACGGTATCACGCACGAAGATCATAACGGCCAGCGCATTCTGTACTGCCACACACAGAACGGCAGTAAGTGGTCGCAACCAGCCGTACTGACCGAGGATCACGATGGACCGAGCCCGCTGGCCTGTGTTTCCGCGGGATGGCACGACGCCGGAGACACGCTGGTCGCCTACTACACAGCGATCATGGAAAAGCGACCGGGGATCGATGAGCGGAACGCCCTCTTCTATCTAACGTCGAAGGATGGCAAGACGTGGAGCAAGCCAACGGAATTGGCTCAAGGCTTCTTCATCGAAGGCCCGCGACGTCTGCCGAGTGGGCGACTGTTGACGAATGGCCAATGGGCCGACCGGCAACCGAGGCTGCGATTCACCGATTCAAGTGACGGCCTCAGCGGCTGGAAGGATGGTAAGATCCCCCGCGTCGAGAACGTGTTCACCTTTCCCGAACCAAGCTGGTTCGTCCGAGCGGACGGCACGATTGTGATGATCTTTCGAACCAAGAGCGGCGATCCGTGGATCTACGCCAGCGTGAGCAAAGACAACGGCGAGTCGTGGTCCAGGCCGGTGAAGACCAACTTTCCTGACGCCACGGCCCGTGCCTTCGCGGGAAACCTGCCGGACGGAACGACATTTATCATCAGCAACCCCAGTCGCGTTCCAAGTTCCACGCACCCCAGCATCGGTCGCCGCAATCCGCTTACGATTGCGCTGAGCAAGGACGGCGTCCTCTTTGATCGTGCCTTCGTGATCCGATCCGAGCAAACGAGCATACGGTTCAAGGGAACGAACAAACTCGACGGCTGGCAGTATCCCTCGGCCGTCGTTTGGAAAGAGCATCTCTATGTCGCTTATTCGATCAACAAGGAAGACGAGGGTGTCACGCGCATCGCCTTGCGTGACCTGCAAACCGTTGCCGATGATCTTCCAGGACCTGATTGCCCTCGCCGCGTGATCCCCTAAAGTGCAGTTATGACCTGAGCGGCACGGCGCTAGCCGCCGGTATTGCACCTATTCGAAGAACCGGCGGCTAGCGCCTTGCCGCTCACACCGGAAAAGAAAAGGTTCCAGAAACCGTTGATTAACTCAGAATCTTATACGAATCATTCGAGCATCGGGATCAAACGCGGGTGGCCGGAGCCGAAGATCCGGACCGTTCTGTCCAAACTTTTGGATCAACACCGGTTGGTCGGTCGTGCGCTGGGTCGCCGCAAGGCGGACGATGCGTGGGTCGTGCAGATGAACCAGACCATCAACAAGTCCACTCAGGAGCAGGCAGCGGATGCCATCGCGGCCGCCCTCGCCGAAGGCATGGACCCCGAAGCGGTGGGCGAGGCCATCTCACTGGCCGCCAATCAACTGGTCCTCCGCTCAACCTCCTCCCGCACGCACGGCAACTCCCTCGGTGGACACCGTTCCGATGCGACTGGCTCGAATCAGCGTCGATGGCGGGCACACGTGGGTCCACGGCAACGAGCAAGGCATACTGCTGATGACCAAATCGACCAAGTACGTGCTGGCTCCGCCGCCCTCGCCGAAGGCATGGACCCCGAAGCGGTGGGCCGTCGCATTCCTTTGCCACTGCGACGGTAGAACTCGCTGAAAACCACTTCCACACCGTATACTGCATTGGCGATTTCGCCGTGAAGGGTGTCTTTTGGCACTTGGAATGATCGTTTAACCGCGACCCAGCGGGGAGCGCGTGAAACGGCGCTGCACGACGAAATGAAGTTAGCTTCCGCGCTCCCCGCTGGGTCGCGGTTAAACGACTCTACGGTATAGAAACATGACACGCAGACGCACACAAAACCGACCGCGGCTCGCCGAACTTGAAACGGATCTCTTGTCCCGGCGGTCATTCCTGGCCGCCGCGTCGGCCGCGGGCGCGCACTGGGCGACGGCGCGTGCCGGCAGTGCGAAGAGCGAATCCGATCCTGCTTCGATCGAGGCTCGGCGAAAGGCTGCCTGGCGGCGACGGCCTTTGATTCTGGATGACGACGGCGATCTCGTGTACGCCGATGAGACTCGAAAAGGTCCCGCCGCGTTTCTCTCGCTGCGGATGCACGACTGCCGCGCGGCCGGGGTCAACAGCCTCGCCTGGTGCATCATGTGGGGAATCGCCAAGAAAGGAAAAACGCCGGTCCGTTACTGGCAGACGCAGAAGCTGGGCACTCCCTTTCAGAAGAACATGCCCGATCCGACACCCGTGATTGCGAAATTCTGCCGCGAGCACGAGATCGAAGTCGTCGGCTCAATTCGCATGAACGATTGCCACGACGGGTATGGCCTGCCGTTTCCCAAACTGGTTTACCCACTGAAAGTCGAGCATCCGGAAATGCTGATTGGCGACGAAAGCCAGCGAGGCGGCGTCGCGGACGGACTCGCGGCGGCCATGTGGTCCGGGCTGGACTACGCGCACCAGAAGGTGCGAGACGATCGGCTGTGGTGGATCGAAAACACGGCCAAGCAGTATGACCTGGACGGCGTGGACTTGAACTTCTTCCGCATGCCGTTCTATTTCAAGCTCGGCGAGGAAGAACAGAACACGCCGTTGATGACCGATTTCATTCGCCAAGCGCGAAAGCGATTGGACGCCGTCAGCCGGCACCGCGGTCGGCCCGTGCTGCTCGGTGTGCGCGTGCCGGGCACGATCGAGACCTGCAACCGGATCGGCTTCGACATCGAAACCTGGTTGCGCGAGCGGCTCGTGGATCGTCTGCTCACCGGCGGCGGCTACGTCTGTTACTCGACGCCCGCCGAAGAGCTGATCAAGCTGGGACATCGCTTTGACGTGCCCGTCTATCCGTGCATCAATTGTCCGGCCAACTACACGCTCGGTGGTGGCAATCTCCGCGCTGCCGCGTCGAACTTTTGGTCGGCCGGTGCCGACGGAATCTACCTCTGGAACTTCCAATACATCCCCGCCCCAGGATCACTCGGCTACGGCCGCCCGGCAAACGAGCAATACAAGAAGCACTTGCCGGAGATCGACGATCCCGAAAAGCTGAGACACTTAGACAAGTCGTTCACGGTCAACCGGCGAGTGTGGAAGCAATACCAACGGGCCAGTGCCCCGGCGCCACTGCCCGTCGCTTTGGGCCAGCGCGCCGGCGAGACCGCGCGGACGATTCCGATCCGCATCGGCGACGACATCCCCAGTGCACTGCGCGCCGGTAAGCTGCGGGACGTCGTGCTGCGGATTCAAACATCGGGCGCCGCAAAAGGAGATGCCCTGGCCGTGACGCTCAACGACGCGCCGTCGAAGGTCACCGAAAACAGCGGTGACAACCGGTTTTCACTTCCGCTCGAACCCCGCACGGTCAAACAAGGAATCAATCAACTCAAACTCAAAACCGCTCGCCGCGGTACGTCAGCCAAGAACGCAATTGCCATCGAACACATCAACGTGGACGTGCGGTATCAACAAGAGTAACGGTCGCCACGACGACTAAATGCGCCGCTCTTCTTCGATCTCCGCGCGTTCAATGTCATAGCTTGGGCCGTCAATGTAGTCTTCGATCCAACGGATCACGGTGACGCTCTTTTCACCGGTCAACCATCCTCGCGCTTGCTCGCGGAGCTTTCGGTAATGGTCGCTGGCGTTGCCGCACCAACCGTGAGAATGAAAATGGGCGTATAAGCCTCTGCGTATGCTTTCGTCCTTGCCGTACCTTGCGACGAAGTCACGAGTTAGTCGGCCAGCGCTCGACTCGTCGAGTGTCTTTGGCAGAACGCGGGTCAGCCAATACCCGTGCTGTTCGACGTTTTCATCGACCCAATCAAAGAGCACTTCCGCTGGAACAAACTGAATTGGTCCAGGATTATCGTCACCGATGATTCGATGCCCACCCGCTGCCAACCAATGCTGGCGAAGATAATCTCCGCGTTCACGAGCCTCGCGGTACACACCTGCGATGCACGCCCACGCTGTTTTCGGATCCTTGCGAAGTGAGGTCGTTAGGATCGCCTCTTCGTTGGTATCTAGATCTTCGAGTATTGACCAGCCATGCATGGCGACGCGGAACACTTGCCTGAATAGATCCCACTCGCGATGCGGGAACTGATTGATGAACGCCTTGGCGAGCCGAGACCAGTAGTAACTCGCGGAGTGGACGACTCGACCATCCGCCATCGCGTCCGCCGTAAGCAGTTCAAACAACAGTTCTTCGGGTAGTGGCCTTTCGTTCTCTTTCTCCATGTAGAAGGTGTGGCACATTTGCACCGCGTTACTCCACAGAGTCCCAACGCCATCTTCGAGTTGTAGGCCGATCAACTCTTTGACAATTCCTTCGTCAAGCTGTTGTAGTTGGCGATCAAACCACCAGCGTTCAAGTCGGTCCTTGCTTTGCAATCCGCCTCGGCATTGGTCAATGACTCGTCGTGCAATGACGTCGGTCATCCCCGAATTCACAACGAAATCCGAAAACCGATCAGCCGTGGCCGGATCAAGCATCACGGACTCCCACTCTTCCGCATTTCGGTTGAAGATCGCCCGGAGATATCCGCCCAAGAACGATGGCGATGCGTCCGTTTTGTGCGTCGCGTATTGTTCCAGGAGCTTGGGCACCCATAAACGCTGAGGATCGTCCCAACCAATCCGATACGCAAAAGAATAGGCTGGACTCGAATCCTCACGGACAAGCCAAGGAAGTTCAGAGATCAGGAGTTCTGCATCGTTTCGAACGGATTCCGCCAACTCGTCGAGCTTCCGATCGACCAGCTTCGATTCATTTCAGGTTCCGGCCAAGATCGTTTACCTGATCAACGGCACGTCACGGAAGTACGAGATTGCCGGGCAGACGATCGAGTTCAAGCGAGTCGGGCCGAAGGAGCTGATCGCCAAAAAGCCCGCCACCAACCTTGTGATTCAGGCGTTACGGCACTTGGGGAAGGAGCGCGTGGACGACGACGTAATTCGACGGCTGCGCCAGCGGTTGAGCATCGCGCATCGCAAATCGCTGCTCAAGGATGTACGGTATTCGGCGGATTGGATTTTCGAGATTATCAAGAAGATCGCCCACCACGCGGACGACGCCGATGGATAAAGTTGCCACAATGGCCGCGAACACTCGCGCTGATCTTTTTCGCGAGACCGCCGCGCGCCGACGGCTACCGCCCGGACTGGTCGAAAAGGACTTCTGGGTTTGCTGGGTGCTCAAGCACTTGTTCTCGATCGACGCTTTCGTGGGACATCTGTTGTTCAAGGGCGGCACGACGCTGTCGAAGGTGTTTCACTTGACGGAGCGGTTCTCTGAAGACATTGATTTGGCGGTTGATTGGGAGATGTTGGGCTTCGTCGGCACGCGCAGCCCGCACGCCGAAATGTCGAAGTCCAAGCAGGCTAAACTGCTGGTCGAGTGCCAGAAGTACATCGCCGGTGAGTTCATTGATACAGTTCAGCAGCGGGTCGCGTCGATCTTGGGCGATTCGGGCTCTACGGCAACTTCGTGGGAGTTGTCTATCGATTCCGATGACCCGCACTCGGTGCATTTCCGCTACCCGTCCGTTGTCGAGCAACTCGGATACTTGAAAGCATCCGTCGTTTTGGAATTGGGAACACATGCCGAATTTATACCGCACGACCGTTACACGATTCGGCCGCTAGCCGTCGACGAGTTTACCAACATGTTTGACGAACCGAACTGCCGAGTGCTGGCGATCACGGCGGAGCGTTCCTTCTGGGAAAAGGCGACCATTTTGCACCAGGAGTTTCATCGGCCGAAGGACAAACCCGTTCCGGGCGGTTACTCGCGGCATTACTACGACGTGGCGATGATGGGTCGGGCGGACGTCAAGCAGTGGGCGCTGGCCGACATGGAGTTGCTGGCTCGCGTCGTGTCTCACAAGGAGCAGTTCTATCCGCGACGCTGGGCGCGCTACGACTTGGCTGTCGCCGGCAGCTTCTGCCTGCTGCCTTCAAACGTTTGTGCGGATGCGATCCGTCGCGATTACGAAGAGATGAAAGTGATGATCTTCGGCGAGGCGCCAAGCTTCGATGAGATTCTCGCAACGCTGAAAGAGCTGGAAAAAGCAGTCAATCAGTGACTCAATTTCACTCGGACATCTTTGTCCTGGGCCGGCGAATGATGCGTTTGAGCTTACTCTTGGCCATGCCTCCCATTCTTCTCTCGCCGCTTCCTCTGAAACTCCTCGTAGATTTGCCGCCAGCGCGGACCGACGCGACCGATCTTGCCCTTTTTCTCGCGGACTTCGTGGATCAGACGCCGATCGACCTCATCGCGCGGCCACGCTCCGACCTGGTCGAGCACCTGCCGATAAGCCTGTTCGGCGGGCTGCGGTTTGATTACCGCATCTTCGGGGCCGCCGAAGGGTTTGCGGGCGATGTATTGTTCGGCTTCGGCACCGTATGCCCCATACTTCGACTGACGGTTCTCTGTGCCGTAGATCATCACCAATGACAATTCGTCGAGATCGTCGGACGGGCGGCGCGGTCCGAGATTGCCCTCGCAGAACACTTGCGGGTCCATCCTCACATCTTCCCATCGTTGGTGTTTCGGAATGATGTTGATCTCCGGCTTGCCGAGACTTGAATCCGGACCGGGACGGAAAAAGTTGCCGACGAAGTTGATCCGCGCGTAGCCGGTGAACTTCGATGAGTTCCAGTAGTTGTAGATGACGTTGTTGACAACGTCGAAGCGATAGTCGTCCAGGGGGTATTTCGGTTTCACGGTGGGACCGGCGATGATGGGGTTGCGGTCCAGGTTTCCGGTGAACAGGCAATGGTGCGTGGTAACGCGGGCGCTGCCGCCGGCCTGCAGGCTGCCCATTGAGTGCGGACCTTTTTCGTGACCTTCGACGGCTCCCTCGGCCATGATGCACCACGCGAGCGTGACGTCGCGGCTGTCCCACACGTCGATGTTTTCGTCCAGTGCCCAGGCCGTCGAGACGTGGTCGATCAGTACGCGGTGGCTGTTGTAAATACCCATCGTGTCGTAGCCACCGCGGCTGCGGATGTGTCGAACGATCACATCTTCGCAACCGGAAAACGCCAGCCCGCCCTGGACCGTAGTGCCGCCATGCGGCACCGCCGAGAGGCCATCGATCGTGACGCGCCCGGACTCGACGAGAATGCGCTTGTCCAGCTTGATCGTGCCACCGACTTTGAACTTGACCTTCCGTGGTTCCTTGACGGCCAGTGCTGCGCGCAGCGAACCAGGACCGGAATCGTTCAGGTTGGTCACCCAGATCACTCGCCCGCCTTCACCCCCTTTGCTCGTTGCGCCATACCCTTCACGTTTGAGTGTCTGTACTTCGACCGGGATTGACGGCGCGGAATCCCGGCTCTCCGCTACCGCGGTGGAAACGACAACGATGCAGAGCAGAGCAACGGCGGCAATGGGCACTCTCGTAGTCATCGATACAACTCCGGAATAATGAAACGCGTCGATGGACGGATGCTCTGTGTGGTCATGACTCACTGACTCCCACGAATCGTCATTGTAGCGAAGCAGGCTGTCATTTGCGTCGAGCGGTTCGCTCGCAATTCCCGTGATGCTACAATCAGCGCACGCTTGCCGATGAAAACTGGAAAAGGTCGTAACAATGATGAAAACAAGCTCAACCGTCTTCGTTGTGGCCGCCGTGTTCTGTTTGGCAACGGCAACGGCGGCAGGAGACGAGACCGATGGTGGACCGCTGACTGAGCCGCTGGATCAGGATCAGGTGCAAATTACTTGGCGGAACCTGGCCAACGAGCAGGTCATGTTTCCGCTAGTGATGAAAGACATGCCGGTCAAGATTGGGTGCGAGCGACAACTGTTTCTCGACAACTACCTCATCGCCGAATCGGAAAACGTCACCCGGCAAGTCCATCAGCCGCAGCGCTACGAGGGCAATCCGATTCTCACCGCACACGCTGGTAAGGCGGGCAATCGCGAGTACCTGGCTGTCGCGGCACACGTGATGCAATTCGAATCGTCTCCGCGTTTTCGGATGTGGTATCAGTCCTATCCCGCATGGCACGATTGGGGCAAAGGCCAGAAGATTCGATTCGCGAGCAGCTACGCGGTCTCGGAAGACGGAATGAATTGGAGCAAGCCGAACCTGGACCTGCACAGGATTGAAGACTCGGAATTGCAAAACGTTGTTATCCCCTATGGGATCATGCATGGCGTGTTCTACGAGCCGGACGAACCAGATCCACAGAAGCGTTTCAAGGCCCTGGTCTGCGTGGAAGCTCGCAAAGTTGAAAACGGAGAGTTAACGCGGCAGTACACGATTCCCGAAGGCTATTACCTGCATTGGTCTCCCGATGGGATTCATTGGAAAGGAGACCTGTCGCGATACGTCATTCCCAGTTTGTTAGGACAATACGGACTGCCACAGAACGGAGTCGGTGATACCAGCCGTTTTTGGCGTGACCCACTGCGCAGCAGATACATAGGCGATGTTAAGTTTGTGTTGACGGGCACGAATCGCTGTCGTGGCGTCATGGAGAGCGACGACTTGATTCATTGGTCACGCCCAACTCCCACATTCATGGCCCGTCGTACTGACCATCAAATATATGGGCACCGCGGCTTCGTTTATCAGGGCATGTACATCGGCATGCGATGGATTTACGTGCTCGATCGCGGCAAGCATCATTCGACGAATGTTGAATTGGACTGCAGCCGCGACGGTCGCGTTTGGACCCGCGTCGGCACCGGTCAGCCATTCATGGACTTCAACCCAAATCGCGACACTTGGGACGCCGGTAAGATGAGGCCCGTCGCCATGCTGGAAGTCGAAGATGAAATCTGGATCTACTACAACGGAAAGCCAACGGATGTTGAGATCAACAACTCGCAGTTTCCCGATTCTCAGCGAGTCGGCAATTCCGTTGGACTGGCGAAACTTCCGCGCGACCGGTTTGCCTCCATCAACGCCGGTGACGAGGTCGGCACGCTGATCACCCGGCCTCTCGACTTCGAGGGACACCGGTTGCACGTCAATGCAGCGGTCGCTGAGGGCGGCGAAGTGCGCGTGGAAGTCGTGACCCACGACGGAAAACCAATTCCGGGCTACTCCGTGACCGACTGTGTGCCGATCGGCGGAGACGGCATCGACTTGCCGGTCTCTTGGAAGGCAAAGGCCAAGTTGGTTGGCTTAGATCATGCTCAAGTGCGATTTCGATTCCGTTTGAACAAAGCGAAGCTGTTTTCGTTTTGGATCGATTGACGGTCTCGCAAGGACTCTTCTAACCCGTGGCAAACGTTGCCGGAAGGTTTCGAACATGAAACAACTCCTCACTCGCTTGACGATTCTGGTCGCCGGCTCGCTAAGCCCGATGCTGGACGAGCTTACTGCCGCCGAACCAATCAACATCGGCGCGCGGCGGGAGCTGTTCTTGGATGACTATCTGATCGACCGCTTCGTGGGCAAGGCCGAACTACGACTGAACAGGCCGACAGAACGGCAAGGCGTTTTCACCTGCGACAAACCGTGGGAAGGCAACCATTCCGGCTACGCCACGTTCATTCAGGACGGCCATACCTATCGCATGTACTACAAGGGAGCCAACTGGCGGGCGTTGGGAAAAGCAACGCACGACGACTTCACCTGCTATGCCGAGAGCAAGGACGGCATCCACTGGACGAGGCCAGAATTAGGGATCGTCGAGTTCAATGGATCGAAGAAGAACAACATCATCCTGTCGGGCGAGGTCGCGAACACCTTCGTCCCCTTCAAAGACGCCAACCCCGACTGCAAGCCGGACGAGCAATACAAAGCACTGGCGGTCTTCGGCAATCCTGTCAGAGGACTCTACGTTTTCGCGTCGCCCGACGGCGTCCACTGGAGACGGACGGGCAGCGAGCCGTTGATCACCAAAGGCAAATTCGACTCGCAAAACCTGGCGTTCTGGGACTCGGATCGTGGCCGTTACGTGGCGTACTTCCGCGAGATGCGCGGACCGAATGACGAGTTCGGACCGAAGGGCCCACAGCTTGGTCTCGACCCGAAGGGCCCGGCCCGCGACGTATTGACCAGTACGTCGCCGGACTTTCTCCACTGGACCGAACCCCAGTGGCTGAAATACCCAGGCTCGCCCCGGATGCAGATCTATCTCAACCAGATTCGCCCGTACTACCGTGCGCCGCATTTGTTCGTGGGTTTTCCGGGCCGATTCATGGCCGGCCGTGAAATCGAGAAGGACCTGCCGATCACCGAACACCCGTCGTACAAATTCGGTTCCATCACCGAAACGCTGTTCATGACAAGCCGGGATGGTCTGCACTTTCGGCGCTGGGGCGAGGCCTTTATCCGGCCGGGTCCCCGCAAAGAACGTTGGATCTACGCCGGCACGTTTCCGACGTACGGTCTGCTGGTGACCAAATCGAACTTGGCCGGCGCACCGGACGAGTTGTCCTTGTATGTCAACGACGGCGGCGGCTGGAGCCAACGCGGCAAAGCCTCGCGGTTTAGACGCTACACGCTGCGGATCGACGGATTCGTGTCGGTCAATGCTCCGTTGAGCGGCGGCGAAGTGGTTACGAAACCGTTGACGTTTACTGGCTCGAAGCTCGCAATGAACTTCGCGACGTCCGCGGCTGGCAGCGTGCGGGTCGAGATTCAGAATGAGTCGGGCAACCCAATTGAAGGGCTCGCGCTCGATGATTGCCCGGAGATATTCGGCGACGAAATTGACCGAGTCGTGACCTTCAAGCAGGGCAGCGACCTGAGCTATCTGGTGGGCAAGCCAATACGTCTACGGTTCGTGCTCAAGGATGCGGATCTCTACTCGATCCAATTCAGGCCGTAAATCTGCATGCCATCGCCACGCGAGGTGACTCGAATGCAACACGTCCCGCCCGACAACGTCCACTAAGCGATCGCGAAGTCTTGCAGAAGCTGCCGCCGGACGCACGGGGCTGACCAGACACCCGCTCGATTGGAATACTGGCTTTCGTGGGGAAGTGGTAAGGACGGCCACGGGCACTCCTGCGCGTCTGCAGCCGATTCGGATCTCAATGCCCAAGTTCGTGCAGACGAGTTTACCCCAAGCCCGTTAAACTCAGTTGGTGCGTTTGAGCAGTCAAAGGAGTGTAGAAGTAAATGGCAGACGAACCCGAAGCTGATCCGCCGGTTGATGCCGAGCAAGAGTACGCACGACGCAAGTCTGTGGAACGTCAAGAATACGAACTCAAGCGGCAACTCGCCGAAGCTCGGCGAGCCCAAGAGAAACGGTGGAAACGGGGTTGGCAAGCCCTGGGATCCGCTTTGGCACGATGGGCCTCGAACTGCAACCATGAGACGGCCAACGAAGTTGCGGATGCGGTCGTGAATTTGGGGCAAGACATTCGAGAACTTGGATTCGCAGACAAAGCACGAACTGCCGTTAAGCGACTGGATCGATTGCATGAAAGAGACCCCACGGGCGATTTAGTCAATCTCTGCGACTTGCCAGAAGTCAGAATCATCTGTCGGTGGCTTCTTCACGTCTTGGAAGGCGCGAACGCTGCTGACATTGCCACCCGCATCGAACAACTGCCTCCGTCAGTTGATTTCGCGCGAAGCACCGAACCAGCAAGCTTCGAGATCATGCACGCTCCTCAATTGAACAGGACTGACGAACTCGAATTCAAAGAATCGGATGAGCGTTCAAGAAAGTGGAAACATCTAGCCAACCGATTTCGTGCGGTTCTCTCTAACCACGACGGCGACGATCATCCCGATTCCGAGATCAAGGAAATCTGCGTTGAAGGTGCGATCCTAGCGTCGCAGATTTCGCAGGACGGAAATTCGTGGCTTCCAGCCCCGCCGCGATACGGAAATATCGGCAACCACCGGAGCCCGACGATTGGACATCTTGGGGTGAAATCTGGCAAGTCGGCCTGCGCCAAATCCTCTCTTCCTATCCATTTCCTCAAGAATTGCTGGCCGGTTTGCACACGTACGATCCGTGGAAATACGGAACTGCTTCTTGCGACACGGATTGGAGGGCAGGAGTACGGCGATTGGCCGACTTCCGTGATTGGCAGGCGCAAAAATCACAAGAGGCAAGAGAACAACGCAAGTTCCATAACGCCCTAAACGAGCAACGAGAGTCAATTGAGAAATGCGCTTCGCGTCTGGAGTATCTCGCCGAACGTCTCGAACAGGAATGGGACGAAGTGGCCGAAGACCGACCGGCACGGGGGCGTTTCGTGGCTACCCACGGTGGAGAGGCTGCAAGGCGTTGGTGGATGCGATCGGATCCGGTGTATTCGTGATTGACGATTCGTCGGTGCTTGAACAAATCACATCGTATCGTGACACACACCAGTATCACCAAGTGTTTCTCGTAATAGTACAGCACTGGCTACCGCATTTGCGTTCGGATGTCGGAGGGCGGTCGATGCGCTATCCGGACGACCATCTTGAACCGAACGGCCCGATCCTTGCGAAGCGGTATTCTCACCCGATGCGAGTGTTAGCGGAGATCGTCCGACGGCGAGATCGTTCCGAAACGAAGATCAGCGATGTGCCGCAACGCGACCTAGCGGTTGAAGTCCCGGCTGACGTGGGAGTTGAGATGCCAGCTACCAAAGTGAGAATTCTGTTCTTGGCGGCCGATCCCAGCGATCAAGCGCGACTGCGATTGACCCAAGAGCACCGCGAAATTGACGAGAAGATTCGACTATCCGATGGTCGTGAACATCTCGAACTAGATGAACGGCTAGCGGTTCGCGTTACCGATTTGCAAGACGCACTACTGAGAACAAAACCGAGAGCCGTCCATTTCAGTGGCCACGGCTCGACGAACGCTATTTGTTTTGAGGATGCCGATGGCAATGCCGAATCGATCGGTAACGCGGAGTTGGCGGAACTTTTCGATATATTGAAGAAGAACATCCGCGTTGTTGTGCTCAACGCCTGCCATACAGAATCACAAGCTACGGCGATCGCCGAACATATTGACTGCACGATTGGGATGAACGACAAGATTGGAGATGCCGCAGCCATCGCATTCGCGGCCGCGTTTTATCGTGCGCTTGGCTATGGCGAATCAGTGCAAACGGCCTTCGACCTGGGATGCAACGAACTTCGGCTATTGAAGATTCCCGAATCGCACAAGCCGCAACTCAAGACGCGCAAAGATGCAGATGCATCGGAATTACGACTGATCTCCTCGTAGCTTTCACGGCGGATCACTTTCCGTGGAATGGGGCCCTTCGCAGAAGTCTTGCAGGGCCGTAGTGATCATGGGAAACTAAAGATACTAGACTAGTGGTTCCTCGTCACGCACGGAGTCGCATCATGGCCACTGCCAATCAGAATGAACGCCCCGTTCCTCCGCTGGAATACCACGGAAAGCTCGTTGCGTGGAGTCACGATGGGACGAGAATCGTAGCGTCAGGTGATTTGTTCGCGGAGGTTAAGGCGAAAGCGCATGCCGCAGGAGAGTCCCGGCCGCGTTACGAACGGATTCCGCCAGCCGACGCTCGGTTTGTCGGTGGTCATCGATGAACTTTCCGTATCTTCGGTACGCGACGCGGGACGGTGGGATTGTCTACCGGCCCGTGGTGCCGGTTGATCTTGCAGGACCGGACGGCGAAGTCGACTTCTATGGTCTGGTCGATACGGGATCGGATGACAGCCTCATCCCGCGCTTTGTTGCCAATGAACTGGGACTTGAGATTGACGACGGCCAGATCACGGAAGTCGTTGGTCTCGGCAGCGAACGTGTCGCCGTGGCCTCGGCCCAGGTTGAACTCCGAATCAGCGACGGATCGGAATCCGTCAGTTGGCACGCTACCGTCGGCGTTGTCGGGACTGACGAAGAAGATGCCGACTTTGTGATCCTAGGACACAATTCGTGTCTCGATTTCTTCACGGCGATTTTTGATGGGGACCATCGACTGCTGCAGCGCGCCGCTAATTCGAAACTCCCCAGAACGAGCGAATTGGCAGGCGAATCGTGATACTCGCTCAAGCCGGCGCCTTCGGCTAGGTGCTAACAACTGATCGTGGCCGCGCGCGGAAGTACTTCGGCAAACCAGCGTCTCAGGTTAACAGCGATGAACCACACCTCGACCCAAATCGCTACTTTCTGCGTCGCCGTATTTCTTGCAGGTGCAACGCTGGCGGAACCCGAACCGCGGCGCGTCATCGACGTTGGCTCGAAGAAACAGCTCTTTATCGATGAATTGTTCATCCAGTCGAGTCGCGGGGTGACGTTGACCATGAACACGCCTTCTCGCGATGGCAGAGTGCTGCTCACGAACGACCAACCTTGGGAGAGCGGATCGGAGACGTATATCGGCGTTTACAGTAGCGTCATCAAAGAAAACGGCGTCGTGCGGCTGTGGTACGATTCGCGGCGCGGCGGCGATCAGTTGTACGACCGGGTTGCTTACGCCGAGTCGAAGGACGGCCTGCATTTCACCAAACCTATCCTGAGGCTCCACGAAATCGATGGCTCGAAAGAAAACAACGTCGTGATTCCCGGCATTATTGGCGGTTGTGCTGTATGGATTGATCCCACAGCGCCGCCGGAACATCGCTACAAGACGCAGGCGAAAGTCTATCCCTCGCGCGAGTTCCACATGCACAGTTCGCCGGACGGTCTTCGCTGGAGGTTGTTCGCCCGGCTCAACCCCGGTCGCGGCGGCTGGGACACGCAAAGCGTCGCGTTTTGGGATCCCAACATCGACCGCTACGCGCTTTTCACGCGCTATTGGATGTCGCATCGGCACGGGACGGCGAAAGCGCCCGACAACTTCCGCACGGTCCGGCGGCTGGAATCGGATGACCTGAAGAGTTGGGACAAGCAAAGCATCGTCATGCAGCCGGATGAAGCCGACCGAATGTTGCACCCGACACCGCCGGGCCAGCCGCCGATCGACTATTACGGAGCCGATGTGTTTCGCTACGTGGAGGCCGATCGTGTTTACATCATGCTGGCCCAGGCGTACTGGCACTGGAAGCCGTGCGCGCCGCAAAAGGGACTCGGTCCGGCCGGTTTCGACGTGCGTTTAGCGGTGAGCCGCGACGGGATCAAATTCCGTCGGGCCGGCGCGCGAAAACCATTCATGTCGATGGGCCCGGCCGGCCGGTTCGATTCCAAGTTCGTCTGGGCCATGCCCGATCCCGTGCGCATGGGCGACGAATTGTGGATCTACTACGTCGGCTCGAATCGCGACCATGACGGTTACATCGATGCCGCAGCCCCCGGTGGAAAACATCTCACGGGAATCAGCCGCGCCGTCCTGCGGTTGGACGGCTTCGTTTCCGCCGACGCGGATTACACGGGCGGAGAGATCACCACGCCGCTGATCAAGTTCAGCGGCAAGCGACTGGAACTGAATGTGGAAACCAGCGGCGGTGGATCGGTGATCGTCGAGTTGCTCGACGAGAACGACAATCCGATTCCAGGTTTCTCGAAAGACGACGCGACGCCCGTCAACGGCAACGCAGTTCGCATGCCCGTCCGCTGGGACGATCGCGCTGAAGTCAGCACACTCACCGGAAGACCCGTAAGAATCCGTTTCCACATGCGCGACTGCAAGGTTTACGCATTTCAGTTTGCGGACTGACAGTTTACCGGATTCGTATTGCTCACGAAGAGAAGAGTTGAAGAACTCGATGTCAATCGCGACGGCTTGATCACGCCTGATGAACTCGACGGCTGACGAGCGACAGGAGGAGCTGATAAATGCTGAGGATGATACTCTTGATCGTGCTGGTGGTCTTCAGCGGTTCAGCATGTTTCGCAGAGAACCTTGCCCTGAAGCGGCCGTACACGTTTAGCCATCCGCCCAACTACGGCGGTTGCACCGACGCGGGCGATGCGACCGACCTGACCGACGGCGTCTACAATGGGTCGGTCTGGTCCAACAAAGGCACGGTCGGGTGGGTCTCGGGTGCGCAGTCCAAGAGTATCGAGATTGACCTGGGGCAAATCTGCTCGATCGACGAGCTGGCCTTCGAGAGTGGTGCGGACACGCGTTCGCAAGTCACCTTTCCGCTCGCCGTGATGGTCTTCTTAAGTGACGACGGGAAGACGTACAGCTACGCGGGCGACCTGATTAACGAGTCGATCAATCAGGAAAAGCATGCGATTCACACCTTCAGGCTCGAGGGACTTGCCGATCAGGCCCGCTTCGTGCGGCTGCAGACAATCAGCGGCGGCTACTATGTTTTTGTTGACGAGATTGAAGTGCTCGGAGCAAAGACGAAGGGCTTGACGCCGAAGACGCGAGATCTGACGCAGGACGCTATCAAACAGTCCGCGAAAGACCGCATACCTCGGCTAAGACAGAAGAATTCCTCGCTGACGTTTCTCGGACTCGCCGAGTCGCGGCTGGCCGAAGAGGACGGGAAGCACAAGGCAGCGGTTAGCCAGGCGCGGGCCGCTCTGAAGCGGCTTCGGACCGAGATCATGGCCCGTTCCGAGGCCGAGAAAGTTAACTTCCGCCGCGGTGCACCATTTACAAAGCTGGACAGCAGAATCAGCCAGGAGATGGGCGAATACCTGGCTGCCACCGGGCGCTCCGGTTTATTGGTCAGGTCGGCCAACCCCTGGGCTCCGCTGTTGCCGTTCGACTGGGACGCTTCGGCGATAGCTTCCAGGCCGCTGATGATGATGCGGAACGAGTGGGGGGAATTGGCCTTCAACCTGACCAATGCCACATCGGACCCGATGGAACTGTCAATCACGGTTGCCGACCTGCAAGCCGGCACGATCCGGGTCCCTTCGACCTCGATCAATCTGCGCGAGGCAAAGTTCGTCGAGGCGTACGGCTTTCGGCTGCGCGCCGATGCCCTGATGCCGCTCGAAGGCCAACTGAATATTCCCGCTGGGATGACCAAGCAACTCTGGCTCACCCTTGACTCACGAGGCCTGAATCCCGGGAAGTACAAAGGGACGATCTCGCTGGCCGGCAGCGAGGTCTCCGCCACGAAGATCTTCACCTTCACGATCACACCGGTCGCGATGCCCAAGCAGCCGACGCTCAACGTCACGAACTTCTCCTACATGCACTGGCCGATTGCCAAGGCGGACCCGAAAGGCGTCGCTAAGGATCTTCGCGAGCACTACGCCAACGCCCAGCAAGTGATTTCGCCCTATCTTCCGTATTTCGAAGCCGATGCTGAAGGCAATTTCACCAAGCCGATGGACTTCTCCAAAATGGACGAGTACATGGAGTTGCTGCCCGAGACGCGCCTCTGGATTCTCTGGACCGGCTTTGATTGGGACCACCGCAAGATGCATCCCAAAGAGGGCGACGCGCGAAGGACAAAGGTCTTCACGCGCTGGCTGAAGGACGTGATCGCGCACATGAAGGAGAAGGGCTATGGCTACGAGGACTTTGCGTTCACGTGGATTGATGAGCCGAGCCAGAAGAACATGCGCGAGATCGTGAAGCCCTCCAGCGAGTTGTTGCGTCGGATCGATCCGCAGGCGCAGATCTGGATGACCATCTCCGTCGACAACACTGCAGACAGTCTGGCCGAGTTCGAAGGGCTGATCGACATCTGGTGCCCGAACGAGTCGAAACTGGGCTGGGACTTCTGGCAGAACAAGCGGACGTGGTTCTACGGCTCGTCCAGCGAAAAGGGGAGGTCGCCGACCGGCCACTACCGCTACAAGCTCTGGCAGGCATTCAAGCATGGCTGCGTGGGGAACGGGTTCTGGGTCTATACCGACAGCTCCGATCTGTGGGACGACTATGCCGGCACACCCACCTACTCGGTCGTCTATGACAGCCCGGATGGCGTTGTTTCCAGCAAGCGTTGGGAGGCTTACCGAGCCGGTGTCGAAGACTACGAACTTTGCAAGATGCTAAAAGACGCCATCGTCGCCGCCAAAACAGCAGGCAAGGGCGACACGGCCGAGATCAAAGCGACGCAAGAGGCGCTCGATAAGTGGGTCAATCAGGTGCTGAACAAACGCAACGACCCGACGGTGGCTGAGCAGGCGCATCGGGCGTTTTTGGAGCATCTGGTCGTTCTCGCGGCGAGTGAATAGGAGAGTGTTGTTTCTGAACCAGGCCGTTGAACCTGCAGCCGAAGGCGAGGTCGGCGCTTTCCTCGCCTTCGGCTACGGGTTAAACAATGCAGTGGAGCCGCAACCCAAGACAGGGAGAATTCGCGATGTTGTGGAGGAAGACCCGGAAATCAATGTGCTGCCCGATTATCGGATTGACCCTGGCACTCGTACTTTGTGGCATGTTGCCTGTTTGGGCCGCAGAGCGGGTCGCTTTGGACGTTGAACTCAACGATCCGCAAGCAGCCAATCAGTGGGTGCTTCCGCCGAACAGCGGGGCATCGGTCAGCGGCGGCGAGTTGATCCTCGACACCGTCAACCGAAACGGCGTGCGCATTTTTCTGCGGAAACCGACGCTCAGCGATCTCACGCTGACTTGCAAGGTGCTCGTCGAATCCAAAGGGCCGGGCGTGCGGGCCTTCGAGGTCTGTTTCCACTCGGCCGGCATTGCCTCGCACCAATTCGTCCACGTCAACCGCGGCGCGGCAATTCTTGGTTGGGTCAGTCGTGAAAGTCTCTGGAATAAAGCGGCCAGCGTGGCCAACGCGCGAAAAGAGGACGCCTGGCTCGACGTCAAGGTCGAATGTGAAAAGCAGCAAATCCGCTTCTACCTCGACGGCCGCCTGGTGCTCGAAGGGACTGACTCGCATTGGCAGTCCGGCCGAATCGGATTCGGCTCCAGCCAGGCCCTCGTGCGCGTGAAGGACATCCGAGTCGAAGGAACACCGGCGACACTCGACAAGCCGTGGCGAGATGACGCGCCGAAGGTGCCGGTGTTGTTCGGAACGTTTCACGAGTTGGAGCCCAAACGCCGGCACACCAAGGTCTCCGGGAAGTTGGACATTTCCGCGAGCGAGCCGTTCATCATCAGCAGCCGCATCACCAACCCGAAGCTCGGCGCCCACGAGCAGCCTCATCTGTTCAAGATGCCCTGCGGCGACATCCATCTCGTGTTTCACTCCGACGGCGATATCCACGGAGCGACGCGCGTGGTGCTGCGGTCCTGCGACAAGGGAAAGACATGGGAGCCGATGCCGATCAGCGTCAATCGCCATGAGGCGGTCGGCGTGCTCACCGACGGCACCGTGCTCGTGTACGACGACTATGCGTTCCGCAAGGAAGGCAATCTATTCGTTGGCCAGATGTGTGTTTCCAAAGACGGCGGCCGGACGTTCGGGCCTGTCGAGCTGGCTTCCTTCCATCGCGCGGACGCGGCGGGCTCAGTAGCCGCCGGAACGCATTGGAAAGCCAAGGACCTGGACAAGTACCGGACCACTTCGGCCAAGTGGTCGGACCAGTTGTGCCATGCCTTGTGGCGGAGCGTCCTTCAAAAGCAAGACGGAACGCTGATCGCCTGCGCCCATACCCGTTACAAAGGCGACAAGAAAGGCAAACTACGCGTTGTCTGCTACCACTCCACCGACGGCGGCCGAACCTGGGGCTCGGAATCGACCGTGGCCTACGATCTTGACGTCGGCGGCGAAGGCTTTGTCGAACCGGTGATGTCGCTTTGTTCGAACGGAGACGTGCTCTGCATGATGCGTCATGGATTGTGGCAGGCTCGGTCCACAGACGGTGGCAAGACCTGGCAGCCATACAAGACGCTCGAAGTCCGCGGTGTCGATCCCGATCTCTGCCTGATGACCGACGGGATCCTGGCGTGCAGCTACGGTCGGCCCGGCAACCGGATCATGTTCAGCATCGACGGCACCGGCCGGGAGTGGACCGACCGGCTCCAGATCTACGAGTACCAGCGCGGCAGCTTCGGCTACACGGGCATCGTCGAAGTCCAGCCCGGCAAACTTCTCTACGTCTATGATCGTCGCGACGCCTATGCCGAGTATGACGGCGAGCAAACCACGGCGATCCAAGGTGTGTATATCACCGTGAAACGAAAAGGCTAAGCCCGATCATGAAAACGACGGCGCTTACGATCTTGATGGTGGGTATCACGGACTTGTGCAGCGCCTCGCTAGCACTGGCGGCCGGCGTGCGGGCAGAGGGTGACCGTATTGTCGTCGAGACGGATCACATGGCATACGCGGTAGGGACCGACGGGCTCAACAAGGCGTTCACGGACAAACGCACAGGCCGGGGCCATCTGGACGGCGAGCCGGTTCCATTCATGTTCGTCGAAAAGGACGGCCAATGGATCCCGTCCACTGCAGTGAAGTGGGCTCGTGGATTCCTGCACGTGACCTTTGCTGACACGGAAATTCGGGCCAAGGTCCACGTACGTGCTTTTGCGAACTACTTGACGCTGGAGCTGACGGCCGTCAATGACCACGCCATCAGCGAAATCCATCTCGTGCGCGTGCCGCTGAAGATTGCGCAGACGATCGGTAGCAGCCTGGTCCACTGCCGCGACGAGACGTATGCCGCGGCCATCATCCCGTTGAATATCGAGACGCACTGCTATGTTGCTCCTTTGAAGCGTGCGGCGGTCGGGCAACCTCGGCCGGCCATGGTCTATGGCGGCGCACGCGGGCATGTCGGCCCCAAGGGCGGTGAACATCCGGTGCTCATCGCCCACGCCAACCGCAGGCTTCGCCTGGACGGGGCGAAAGTTGCTGTGCTCGGATGTCCGACCGAAAAGCTGCTGGACATTATCGAGCAGATCGAGATCGACAACGGCCTGCCCCACCCAACGATCGACGGCGTCTGGGCGCGGAGGTCTCCCGAACAGATGAAGTCGATACTTTACACGGACATCTCCGAGGCGACCACCGACGAAGTGATCGCTTATGCGAAGGCGGGAGGATTCCGCACCATCCACATCAATCGCCCGGTTTGGTGCGCGTCCAACGGGAGTTATCTGATCAACCGCAAGAACTTCTCCAGCGGCGAGGCGGGTCTGTTGGCCGTGAGCCGCAAGATTCACGCGGCAGGACTGAAGTTCGGGATGCACAACTGGGAGATGGTCATTTATAAACACGACCCGCTGGTCCGCCCGGTCCCGGCGAAGAGCTTTCTGATGTATCCCGACCGCCGCCGCATGCTGGCCGCGGACATCGGGCCGGACGACACCTTCATCCCCACCACGACGTCGCCCAATGGACTGTTGGCAAAGGGCGACAAAGCGGTGCATTACGGTCGCGATCTGCGGATCGGCGACGAGATCATCATCTACGGCGACCTCAAGCGGACTAAACCTTACGGTTTCACGGACTGTATACGCGGCGCCCTTGGGACCAAGCGTACGGCGCACACTGCGGGCACGGCGATCGACAACTTCGCCGAGTTCTATTGGTCCTACTACAAACCGGATTTGCAGGGCGAACTGTTCGACCGGATCATGCGGGCCGAAGCCGCGCTGCTCGACAAGTTCGAGGTCGATTACTACTACCCCGACGGGTCCGGCGAGAACACGAACCAATACCCGCCGGTGCTGCCCGACTGGTATGTGCGGGGCCTGGCCGCCGTCAAGCGATACCACTACCCCCGCCGCGAGGTGCGGTTCGCTCACGGTGCAGTCTCCAATTTTGCCTGGCACGTGCTGACGCAGGGCAATCACAGCGACTCGGTGCAGAACGGCGTCATCGAGCACTTCAACCGCAGCCTGGCCGAGTCGGCACACTTCAGAGCGGACCTGCAACCGTACGACCTGGGCTGGTTCGGCTACTTCACCCACAACGTGACGGGCCCCGCCACGCGGCCGCGTGAGATGGCGTACGCCTGGTGCAAGGCTGTGGCCCACGGGGCGCCGATCAGCCTATCGACCGACAAACGCCGCCTGGACGGCAACGGCCGGACGCAGGAGATCTTCTCCATGATCCGCAACTGGGAGGAGTTGAAGATCGCGGGTTACTTTCCGGAGCATCTCCGCGAGCAATTGAAACAGCCCAATCGCGAATTCGCTCTGGAGCAAACGCGCGACGGCAAGTGGCAAGTCCGTCCGGTGACCTACGCACCGGAAACGTACGTGGCGGGCGTTGATGGTAAGCAGAACGTTTGGAGTTTCCACAGCGACCATCCTGCTCAACCGATGCGTGTCTCGATCGAGCCGATGCCGCAACTGGCCGCATACGGAGATGCGGAGAACGTCGTGCTGATCAAACCGGGACCGTTGAATCTCGCGACGACCGGCGCCGGTCCTATGTGGGGGCCCCGCGAGGCCCCCAGTATGGAACTGGCGCTCCAAAAATCGAACGAGCAATCCCCCGGGGGCGGCGAGTCCTTCGAAGTCACCGCCACGAACAAGGGAAAACAACCGCTGGGTTGGGCGTGTGCCGAGGTCATTCTCGACAAGACGAAAGACCTCCTGGGTCACCGCGCTCTGGGGGCCTGGGTCAAGGGCGACGGTTCGGACGCCTATCTGCACTTCACCATCGAGTCCGGCCGGCAATCGGCGCGCGACTACTACACGCGCCTGGACTTCACAGGCTGGAAATACGTCCGGATGCACGAATCCGCCGGCGGAGAGATCTATGACTTCAAGTTTCCCTTCAGCAACTATTGGGCGCTTGGAATCATGAGCTTCGAGGCGGTCGATCGGCTCTACGTCTTCATCACGAACCTGCCTCCAGGCGAGACCGCCGCGGTCAGCTTTGGTCGGCTGGAAGCGCTCAAAGAAACTCCTCGCCCGGTCCACAATCCTGGCCTGACGGTGCAGGGTAAGTCCATCACGTTTCCCGTCAACCTCGAACCGGGCTGGTACCTCGAGTATGCGGGCGACGGTGCGGTGCGCGTGTTCGATCCGAACGGGTTCGTCAAAGCCAAGGCGAAGCCAAAAGGGGCCGTGCCGACGATCGGAAAAGGAAACAACGACGTCGCGTTCTTCTGCGATCCGGGAAAGGACCGTGGCCAAACGGCAAAGGTTACGTTCATCACACGGGGCAAGCCGCTGCAGTAGAACTCTCCATGAAGTACGACGAAGAGAACGAGCGGTCGTCCCGACTATCGATGCAGCGAAGCAACGGTAGCCACAAGACCGATGGAAGTAGGTGGGGGATGAAGGCGAAGAGATTAAGTCTTTGCCTACTTGGTGCGCTGACTCTTACAGGTTTTGCAATGCCCCCGACCGCTGCCGGCCCGCGTGAGGCGGAGCCAGCAAGTGGCATCACCTTGTCGGCAAACACCCCTTCTTCCAGCATCAGCACTTTTGCCTTAGGCGAGCAGGTAAAGCTCTCATTTCGTGCAGCAGGTATGAAACCGGGGCAAGATGATCTGAAACTCGCGCTACACTTTGTTGATGAAATGGACCAGACGGTGAAGAAGCAGTCGCTCGAGGTCAAAGCCGATGCGGACGGGGATTGGGTAAAGGAGGTCGCTGCTCCCTGCGCGAAGATGGGTTTCTGGCGAGTGTTCGTCGCCCTTTCCAATGGGGTGACGCTGCCGAAGGAGGGTGTCAGCCAGCGCGGAGGCTACATCACATACGCCGTGGTGCCTGATCCGACCAAGCGAAAGCTGTACGGCGAGAAAGAGACCTTTTTCGGCATGAACGGGCTCTTTAGTCGGCAGGCGAACGTGATGCCCTACTTGGGTCTTCGCTGGATGTATGAGCCCTCGACAATCGCCGTCAGGCAATATGGCTATGCCTGGGGTCAGATGGAGCCGGATCATCCGGGGCAGTTTGCAGAAGACCGAGCAGCCGCCCGGGCGCAGGGGAAGCGGTTTCCGCTAAACCTCTTTGTTCACAACTCCGCCTATTTCGTGAATGGCCAGCGGAAACCCTGGAAGGTTTACTCGCTGCCGACTCTTTTCTACGCGCCTCCGCAATGGGCCATCATTGAAGGCACAACCCACGGCGTCCACGCTCAGTTGAAACCGGAAGCAGAACACCACTGGCGGAATTACTGTATGGAAGCGGCCAAGGCCTACTCGGAGCAGTATCCCGATCGAGAAGAGAACATCTACCAGATCACGTGGGAGCCGCAGGGCCCCGCGGGTGACGAGCGGCTGGTCCGCACTTATGACATTGCGTACAAGGCCCTGCACAAAGCGGACCCAAAGGCGATGGTGATCGGGCCGGCGAGTAGCAACACGATGTTAAGTGTGGCCTGGGAAGAACGCCTGCTGAGCAAAGGGTTAGGCAAATACCTGGACGGATATTCGATTCACCACTACTTATCCAGGGTCCCCAACGATCCGGGTGACCTGAGCAAGACGCCGGAACAGAATGGGATGATTGAAGGACTGCGAGCGATCAAGGCAGTGGTGCGCAAACACACCGGCAGAGACCTGCCCATGTTCGCGACCGAACTGGGCTTTAACGATGACGGAGATCCAACCCAGGAGATTCTCCAGGCTCGTGCCCATATCCGCTCCAGCCTGATCCTGCTGGGAGAAGGCTATCGCTTCCACATGCCCTTCAGCACCTACCTTCCAGGATACGGCTTTTACTATAGTCTCCAGGGAGGTAGCTACTTTCCCGACAAGGCGGGTCCCAAGTCGGTGGTGCCGGCCTACGCCGCCATGACGTTCCTGGTCGATGGGCACAAGAGCGCCGGTCCCATACAAGGGCTGGGGGACAAAGCCTGGGGATACACGTATCGGGGGCCGGAGGATACCATCAAGGCGCTGTGGAGTGAGACAGCGAGGCAGGTCACCGTTGCCGTGAGGGGCGATCAGATTGAGGTGTTCGATTGGATGGGTAACGGTGAACTCGTTCCGACCAGTTCAGGCAAGCTCGGGGTCACGATCGGCCCGAATCCGATCTACGTCAAGACAGCTCCCGGCCCGGCCGACAAGTGAACCCCCAATGTCTAAATTGAAGCGAAACAGCGAAGAATTGCTGCAAAAGGCAGTCGAACAGTACGAACAGACGGGTGATCCTCAACGGCTCTTTACCGGCTTTGACTACCAGGCTGGCACGTGGCAGCAGCCGCGATGGGTCGTTGTCAAGTGCGAAGCCAATGCCCAAGGCACCAACCGCCGTATGATCCAACGGAATGGCCATTGGTCAATATACACTTCAGGGGATCGACGAAGCGACGATTGCAGTCTTGGGCTTCGTTGCGACCGGGCAGACATCGGACTGGAGGCAGATTCCGTCAACAGGCATATGAGGCCAAAACATCTCAAAACCGGACCTGAGCCTCGATCTTGCGTAGAAGGCGTTTCAAAACCGTGTCTGGCCGAAGTCGCCAGGCTTTAGCTGAGCAAGAGCCCGCGAATCATCCGAACTCTGGCGAGTTCGAATACGGGAAGTCGATTTTTTTGGCTAATTCTGGTCATGCGTATCCGGGAGCGGCAGGCGGATTTGGGACCGATCGTAACCTGCTTGGGTCGCATCGAAGCTTGTTGATGGGTTGCCGAATTGATGGCGCGCGGACGGTCGCGGGACCATCGAATCTCATCGCCCGCTAAGTCGCTTCGGTTTGTTTCACCGAAGCAGGTTTGGGGAAAACCGAGAACCGACGGTCTGACGACTGATTCAACCTCGTGACGCGGTTGCCACATCCCACGCGACGCTCTCTCGATCTGCTGTCGTCGCGTGCGTTTCTGTCACGGCGCGCGGAGTGTTTGTTAGTACGACATCTACTGCGAGGCACCTTCTGCGGCGCCTGCAACAATTCGACTTACGGCCGGAGGCCCGTACCCAGGTCGTTCTACAATTCTCTCTGCAAGTAAGCCACTAGCTGGGATGGATTGTGGGCTGGGATGGTCCAGTTAAATGGATCGGTTGAGCGCCTTCCTGGATGTCGAGTAGGGCGTGCTTGAGTTGTCCGGACATCTGACCCACGTTCGGCAAAGCGAGAACTGTGCCGTCACTCTCGCCGATGGTGGCAATCGGGCAAACAATGGCGGCAGTGCCACAAGCGAAGGCCTCGGTGCAACGTCCGGCGGCGATGTCACGCTTCAATTGACTTATTGGCATTTGGATCTCCGCGGTCGCGATGCCGCGATGTTCGGCCAGTCTCAGTAGCGAATGCCGCGTTACGCCCTCGAGAATGGAGCCGCTCAACTGCGGTGTGTGGAGTTGGCCGTCGATCACCGCCATGAAGTTCATGGCCGACAACTCCTCGATGTTGGTGCGGAGTCGGGATCGAGCCACAAAGGCAAATCAAACCCGCGAGACATGCAATCCTCATTTGCCTGCATGGAAGCGCCGTAGTTACCGCCCACTTTGCAGTCGCCGGTGCCACCAACCGCCGCCCGGCAAGCGTTGCGTTCGATCATCACTCGAATCGGCTTGGCATAGTAGGCGTCGGAAGGACTGGCGAGGACAAAGAACGCGAACCGCTCCGAATTCTTGACCGCGAAATGCGAGTCCAAGCCAAATAGCGTCGGTCGAAGATACAACGATTGGCCACTACCGCCAGGGATGAACCGCTCCAGCAACGTGGTTAATTCGCTCAACGCTGCGGCGAATAGCTCCGCCGGCACGGACGGCATAGACAAGCGGCGTGCAGACCGGGCAAAACGCCGGAAGTTGCAGTCGGGTCGGAATAGTGTCGGGGACCGACCGTCCAACTTATATGACTTCATGCCTTCAAAAGCTTGTTGACCGAATTGCACGGCGGTGGATGCTGGATTGACCAACACGTCACCAAACGGGATGACGCCGCCCTCTCCCCACTCGCCGTCGCAGTGATCAGCTCGGTACATCACCGGCGCAAATACTTCGCCGAATGCGAGCGACTCCGGCAGGGTGTAACGATCAAGCAAACGGTCAGCTTGGTTCATGTCTAATCTTGTGGCTACTTACGGGACCAACGAACGAATGACCGCTAGTCTACCAAGGACAAAGCACGGGAGACCGCCGGAACGCCGAATTCGCTCCCGGTCACATCGACCATCGTGTCGAACTGAGTGAGACGGATTCGATGAAAAAACGGTCCCAATTTCGTATACTCATTGCGAGAATTGCCGGGGAATACTGCCGATGACGACTCATCCACAATTCTGCGCCGCCGTGAACTTGATTGACTCTGGCGACGTTGATAACTTGCGCGAACTCTTGAAGCAACACCCCGATTTATCCAACGCTCCCAAACGGTTCCACTAAACTGCGTTCGGTGTAAACGACCGCTGAGTATACGGCGCGCTGCGACGCCACTTCGGCGACGCTCACCTGTGCGCCTTAGCGAGTTTGGTTATCGTACGGCCGCCGTGCAGACGCGTTCACGCGTCGGTCCACGACGGTTGTGGGCAAAGAAGTGCGGCTTATTGCCCGGACCACTTTGAAAAACAGAACAGATGTTTGTCGCCTCGCAGGTAGATTTCGTTGCCGACGATCGCTGGCGAGGCGTAGAACTTCTCGTCGAGCGAGTTGACCGCCAGCACCTCCAACTGTGGACCGCGCTTGAGCACAGCGGTACGGCCCTCCTCGCTCAACAGATAAATACGATCAGCCGCACCGACCGGCGACGCGCTGAAGTTCCGCACGCCCGGCAGACGGCGTTTAAAGTAGTGCTGCTTTCCATCGACTGCGCCCAGGCACGAAAAGAAACTTCGATCTTCGAGTAGATAAATCTCGTCGCCCCACAACATGGGACAGGGCACGTACGGCGTCCCGCGGTCAAGCGACCAGACCACGTGTTCGCTGTCGGTCAAATCGCCTCGCTGTCCGAGCGAGATCGCGTGGAACGTGTCTGTGCCGTACCCGCTGGTGGCGAAGAGCAGGCCATGTCCGACCGCTGGCATCGGAATGGCGCCCTCGCTCTGGTGGCCGCATTGCCAAAGCAACTCGCCGCTACGCAGATCATAGCTGCGCACGATCTCACCGTTGACCACCACCTGACGGCGCCCTTCGTGCTTGAAGATCCGCGGCGTACTCCAATTCGAAACCTCCTCGCGGTTCTGTCTCCAGATCTCTTCGCCGGTCCTCTTGTCGATCGCCACCACGAACGATTGCAATTCGTGATCGACGACCACGATCAACGTGGTGCCCAGCAGCGCGGGCGAGCTACCTTCACCCAGCCCGTCCTCCATCGCCTGCGGCCCGAGGTCCTTCTTCCAGACGAAGCGACCGTCCATATCGTAGCAATACAGTCCAAACGAGCCGAAGTACGCGTAAACATGCTTGCCGTCGGTGATCGGCGACGCTGAGGCGAAACTACCCTTCCAGTGATACGCCTGATGTGGCATCACCTCGTGCACGGTTTGCTGCCATCGCTTTCGACCGCTGGCGCGATCGAGGCACGCGAGGACCAATGCCTGAGGTTTCCACGCTGTGATCACCGCGTCGTGCTTTTTTATTCTTGGCGTGTCGGCCGGAATCACATACGGCTGCGGCAGTTCCTTGTCGATCGGGATCGCGGTCACCAAAAAGATCCGCTCGCCCCAAACAATCGGCGTCGAATGCCCGCGGCCATCAATGGGTGCCTTCCACTGCAGATTCTCCGTCGCGCTCCACCGCACTGGTGGATCTCCCACGGGCGCTACGCCGTTGAACGTCGGTCCTCGCCACTGCGGCCAATTCGCCAGCGATTTCTCCGCGACGTCCTCCGCGAGCAGCGCCGCCGAGGCCCACAATACTACAAACATCCACGCGCCAATTAATAGGCTGCGTTTCATTGGTTTTTGCTCCCGTTGTGCCAAGCGAAGAAACGACCTGACAATCCAATAGTATAGAGTGATCCGTCGGTCAGATCAGCGCGATATCAAACCCAAGGCAATCGGCACTCGGGAGGATTCACCGACACAGAATCACAGTGCGCAAGCGATCAGCCAGCAGCTTAAAGATGGCATCCGAACGCAAGGCATCATGGTCGTTCTGATCTTCGTAGCCAGCAAGAATGCCAAACACGCGACTGCGGACCATCTCTAGCATCGAGTGATCGGGATCACATCGTGAGTCGTTGAGCTGCTCCGCAAAGCCCTTGCTCAACCGTTGCTGCTCATCCCATTGCCGAAACACCAACAAGCCAGTATCGGTGGAGAGATTCTCATCGACCGGCTGCACACAAACAGGTTTCTTGGGCAGAAAATCGAACGCCAATTGCCAAACATCGTGTAAACTCATATCGAGCCTCCAAGCATCAAAGGAAGTGGTTATGCAACAACTTCTTAGATGCTCTTGGAGGCTCAAGAATTCCCCGACTCATGAATAATCCGGGTTAGCCTAGTATCCTGACCAAGTATCTGTCGAGATAACCTCAAGAGCGGACCAAAGCCTTTGATACGGCTTCGTACTCGTCATCAGGCGACATATCGGCATAGATGTTTAGTTCTGCTCCGTCAGGCGAAGATCGCCACACTCGCGATCCATCGTGACTTTCTTTGCTCGCTTCTTTTGCGCTCTTGCCAACAACCTTGTCCACGCCATACCGTATTGCTGAGCTTTCCTCGTCGTTCATCTGAGCAAGAGAGTCAGCTAGTTCTGTGAGTTCAAACCGGACAGCCTCTTTGTCTCCAATCATCACGGTCCCGACGTGCAGGGCACCAGTAAGAAGAAGTTCGCCGAGTAGGGATCAAAGTCAATTCCTGGGCCTCTCGGCATTCGCACGATGGGCCACTTTGATAGATAGCCTGGGTTGTCAGCGGCGTATTTGAGGTGAGCGTGATAGAACGCCTTGTAAAGATTCGTCTTCCGCTCAAACGATCCGTCAGCCTGGCGGATGATCTCAATGATTATCCGTTTTGCACGGTCCTTTTCCGCTGCGCTGCGAATTCCCATGAAGACTCCGTGAGTATTGATGTCAGCTATTGACTAACGCAAGTGTACAGCGCACCAAAGTACTAAGCAAGCTGGAACCTCAAGCCAGCACAGCACTTATGGATAAAGCAACACTCATTCTGTAAATTCGAGTAGATCGGTTTCGGGGTTTCTACTTGTGGAAGGTGAGGTATTTCATTCCGGTTTCCCA